>CAIYTS010000167.1 GCA_903929185.1 uncultured Acidimicrobiaceae bacterium | reverse complement strand
TTGCAGGCGGTTACTCATGAAGTGGTAACCGATCGTGTGCAGTCAGCCACGTACATTGCTGCTGTTGGCATGTGTGGAGGCACTATTCGTGTCGCGCGCGCTAATGCACACCACATGGGAATGATGCTGACTCGTTTCACAGACATGGGCATGATCTTTGATATTGACGACGACGGTATTACAGCAACTGCGCCGGACCGTTTGCACTCAGTTGATGTCTCCACGTTGCCGTATCCAGGCGTCGCTACCGATTACAAACCATTGGTCGTGGCGATGCTGTCCATTGCTGGTGGTGTCGGAATCGTCACAGAAAATTTGTATCCCGGTCGGTTCCGCTACGTTGACGAATTGCGTGCACTCGGAGCCAATATCGAGATCGATGGTCATCATGCAGTGGTCAGGGGAGTCGAGCATCTCACGGGCGCCGCTGTGGTTGCACCTGACATTCGCGCTGGTGCAGCTCTTGTAGTGGCCGGACTCGCCGCGTCAGGAATTACTGAAATCGGTGATGTGTTCCATATTGATCGCGGGTATGACGACATTGTGGGCCGTCTGAGTGCTTTGGGTGCCTCAATTAGTCGGGTACGACCGGAGTCGTAGCCTCAGGCGGGGCCAGTTTCTTCGCACGCGAATTAGCGAGCCGTAAAAGACCAAAAATGAGGGCAATGGGCACGATGGCATAGAGCATCTCGTCCCACCCACCTTGATGAGCGAACATCATGTCAGCGTAGGCTGTAACCATGTCAATGCGCCAACAGGTAGAAGAAACCATCGTGGTCATCAGACCGGCTCTTCAGGCCGACGGCGGAGACATCGTCCTGCATGATGTCAACGAAGAGACTGGCGTCATCTCCGTTGAACTGGTCGGAGCATGCACCACGTGCCCAGCTTCAGACCAAACTCTCAAGGCCGGCATTGAACGCATTATGAAAGACCGCATCGACGGAGTCACCGAGGTCGTGCAGGTCATCTAAGTGAGCCGTCGCACTCTTAGTCCCGAACAACTTTTTACCGCCGCATGTGATGGCGATCGCGCGGCACTTGCTCGCGTCTTGTCGTTGCTCGAACGCGGTGATGCAGTAGCTCGTGAAGTTGGAAGGCTTGCCTACAAGCGCAGCGGTACTGGGTACACAGTAGGTATCACCGGAGCACCTGGCGCCGGAAAGAGCACACTGACCAGTTCACTCATCACGCACTTGCGCAAACAAGATCTTGAAATTGCGGTTCTCGCAATCGACCCATCGTCACCGTTCACTGGTGGCGCAATTTTGGGTGACCGCGTTCGTATGCAAGACCATGCAACAGACCCTGGCGTCTTTATTCGTTCCATGGCTACGCGCGGACACCTTGGTGGTTTGTCACTGTCTACTCCTGAAGCAATTCGCATGCTCGATGCCGTTGGTCGTCAATGGATCTTGGTGGAAACTGTGGGCGTTGGTCAGGTTGAAGTCGAAATTGCCGGCAAGGCAGACACCACTGTTGTTGTGTTGAACCCAGGCTGGGGCGATTCGGTGCAGGCAAACAAAGCAGGTCTCATGGAAATTGCTGATGTGTTTGTTATCAACAAGGCAGATCGCAAAGGAGTGCAAGAAACTCGTCGCGACATTGAACAAATGTTGGAACTGTCAGACCTTGCTCACGAAGCATGGCACCCGCCAATCGTTGCCACTATCGGCAGTACGGGTGAAGGTGTGTCTGAAATGTGGGATGCGGTGTTAGAGCATCGCGCCGCAATCGAATCATCAGGTGTGTTGAAGGCGCGCCGTGAATTTCGATTGCGTGCCGAGTTGCGCGAAATCGTTGCGCGCCGTCTTGAATTGAAAGCTCGTGAAATTCTCAGTGGAGACCAATGGGATGGGTTGCAGTCACAAGTACTGAATCATGAACTTGATCCGTGGTCTGCAGCTGATGAAATGCTGCGTGGAGTAGGAGCCTGAAATGTCCAATGAATCACTAGTGCTTATTGATCGTCGTAGTGACGGGGTTGCTCTCGTTACGTTGAACTCGCCCAAAGTGAATGCTTTATCAACTGCTCTACTCGCGCGTCTGCATGAAGTGGCACGTGAACTGACCAGTCATCCAGCAGGCGCAGTTGTGATCACAGGTGGCGACCGTTTGTTTGCGGCCGGTGCAGACATTTCAGAGTTCGGTGGCCCATCGGAAGCCAAAACAATCGGCGCTGCTTTCCACGCAGCACTGAACGCAGTGGCAGCAATCCCGTCGTTCACTATTGCTGCCGTCAGTGGTTATGCGCTTGGCGGAGGGTGCGAATTGACAATGGCATGCGATTATCGCATCGCATCAACAAAAGCAGTATTCGGACAGCCAGAGATTCTTCTTGGCATTATTCCTGGCGGTGGTGGTACCCAGCGACTTCCTCGTCTTGTCGGCGCAAGCCGCGCAAAAGAGATAATGGCAACTGGTCGACAAGTAATGGCAGAAGAAGCACTGGCAATTGGCCTTGCTAATGAAGTGGTGGAACCTGATGCACTCATGACTCGCGCACTTGAACTGGCAACCACAATTGCTTCGGGCGCAACAGTCGCAACTCGGCTCATTAAGCAGGCCGTAGATCAAGGCATTGAAACTGATCTGGCATCAGGTCTTTCACTAGAACTGCAGTTGTTTGAAGAGGTATTTCATTCTGACGATAGTCACATTGGCGTCGCCAGCTTCCTCGAACACGGACCAGGCAAAGCCACCTTCACTGGCAAATAGTTC
>CAIYTS010000166.1 GCA_903929185.1 uncultured Acidimicrobiaceae bacterium | reverse complement strand
CACAAACGCTCTTTTACAGTTCGGCGTGCGGACCAAGTGCCGCAGAATTGGGGAAACCTTATGTACACACTCGGAGCCTTGCTCCTATCAGCCCTCCTTCTTGGTGCCGTTATTTCGGTCATCGAGTCGGTGCTCAAGCTTGTCGGCGCCCACGGCGCTATCAGCAAGTTGCCAATCATCGGAGCGCATCTGTCACTCATCATTGCCATTGGCATGGTGTGGTGGTTGAAGATGAACCCGATCGCAGGTTGGGGAGTCTCATTCTCTGATGAATGGATGACCTATGTCGCCAATGGCGCCATCATTCTCGGAATGATTCCGGTGAAAGATGCAGTGATCAACATGGTGAACAAGGGCCTTCGCGCTTAGTCGTTCATCACATATTTCAGCTGCGGGCTGTCGGTTCATTCGAACCGGCGGCCCGTTTGCATTTCTGGGTTACGACCGAGACGTGCCTCGGAAAATTCGCAGCAGTCCAACACAGCCGGCAGCAAAAACAATGAGCCCCAGAAAGCGCGCACCGATTCCGACGGGTAACGACATCAGCCATCCGCCAGCAAAAATTGACGCGATGTGCATTGCGGTAAAGAGTCCACGTGCGCCGGAAGTTTTCGGTTTGCGAAACACTGCAATTAATGAAATGACCCCTAACAGCATCAAGACGAGCATGATGACGGCAGCTAGTAGAGCGAGGCTTTCCATAGCCGAAGAGTAGACCAGAAAGTGGTTAGTGGGAAGAAGAGTTATCGATCAGCCAAAAGCTCACAAGGCCAGCTGGTTGATCATTCAGACTTACCGAGATATCAATCTGTCCGGCGTGAGGAAACCCGATGCCGCGTAATGGCAGCGCAAACGGAAAGAACAAACCTTCACCGGGGTGACGTTCTGCATCAACGTTGAATTCAAAGTCGATACGGGCGATTTCTTCGGCAGTATCAGGGAAGCGAATGATCACGCGCCCGTGATGAGCTGCGCCAACCCGATGTGGTTGCACATACACAGACATTGCAATGTAGGAATCAACTTCGGACGGAAACCCCGAATGTGTAGCTATACGCGTGACGCCACCGCTGACAATATTCAACATTCCCTCACGAACATTGGCGTAGTCGCACAACGTCAATGTGGTGAGATCAAGTCCTGAGTCTGCGAGTGGGTCGGGATTCATGCCCCGTACGGTACCGACTAGTTGGCAGGGACAATCACCACAGGCACTGTGGCATGACGTGAAACGTAATCTGCAACAGAACCTAGGAGCAGCCCCATAACCGCACCGTGGCCGCGGGCACCCACAACGATGAGGTCAGACTTCAAACCCAAAAGAGCATTGCGTGGGTCATTGTTCTCGAAGTGTGTATTAACTGTGATATCGCGTGCAGTTGCAGCTTTGGCAATACGTTTGTGCTCAGTGTCAAGAATCGTGCGAGCACCGGTGTCATCGAATGTGTATGACACTGCCATCTCTGCTGGAACAATCACTGGACTCCACGAAGAGACGAGAGTGACAGTGTCGCCTGCATGTGCATATGCAACGGCCCAGTCGACTGCTTTTTCTGAGTTGGGCGAACCATCAACTCCGACAATGATCTGACGTTTTTGTGGTGTGTGATTACTCATACATTCATGTTAGGACACACTTCAACAGAAAATTACCGTTGAAAAACTATGTTTTGTTAGGTAACACTATTGT
>CAIYTS010000165.1 GCA_903929185.1 uncultured Acidimicrobiaceae bacterium | reverse complement strand
GGGCCTTGACGCTGTTGAGCCGTTGTCGCAAGAAGTTGATCAACCAGACCGCACTGATTCATTACCAATTGAACGTGGCTTGTTAATGACAAAACATCTCATTGTTCCGGCCATTGCAATGATTCCGTTTCTTTTCGCCGGCGTGTTCACCGCATTTGTTCTTGAACCACGCGTCTCCACCATTGCATATGGATTTCTGGTAGGAATTCCTGCTGTTCTTGCTGGTGTTGCAGGTGCATCGATTAATGCAGTCAAAGGCGCACCAGACCCTGTGGGTGGCGCAAATGAAGGTCTTGCATTGCCGCCAGAAATGAGCGGCATGGGCACCGTATTGCGTGCAGCGTTCCCTCCAGCAATTTCCATCATTGGTTGTTTGCCCGTCATCGCATTGCACCACAGTGTTGAAGCTGGTGGCCCAGTGTTGGGTAATACCATTCGCGGTTCTGTCGGCATCTTGTTGGTGCTTGGTCTTGTTGCTGGTTGGGTACGCCAACGCGACGCCATTCACATCTGGTTCCGCAACGCACAAAAATCTGCTCAATCATCGAAAGCCGAAGGTAATTAATATGGCTCGCTCACGTCGCAACGTTCCGCAACCAAAAGAACACTCAGCACTCAGCATCGACAATGTGTCAAAGTCATACGGCACTGCGCCAGCACTTGACCCCATCTCGTTTGACATCAACACGGGTGATCGCGTTGCTCTTATTGGTCACAACGGTTCGGGTAAAACAACTCTTATTCGCATTGCAGCAGGCTTGCTTGATTCATCAACCGGCAGTGTCAGCATCGGTGGCGCACCGTCTGGTTCATTGTCTGCGCGTGCGGCGTTAAGTTTCATCGCTGACCAACCAACTTTTTATGATGACTTGTCATTGTGGGAGCACCTGGAATATGTCGCGCGTTTACACGGCGTTGAAGAGTGGGAGCAAACAGCGGCAGATTTGTTGGGCCATCTCGGTTTATATGACCGTGCAGATGACATGCCGAATCGTTTCAGTCGCGGACTCAAGCAAAAGTCAGCAATCGCACTTGGGTTTATTCGTCCGTTTGATTTGTTGTTGGTTGACGAGCCGTTTGTTGGTCTCGATGCTGCTGGAAAGGAAGCTCTTCTTGAACTTCTTGCCGATGCCACATCGCACGGTTCCACAGTGGTGGTTGCCACTCACGAATTGTCGTTTGTGCACACCGTGAGCCGCGTTATTGCCCTGCGCGACGGACGCCTTGTGTATGACGGCGGCACCGACGGCATCAACGTTGATGGCCTTGTTCGCACCGAAGACCCTGCAGGGGAACACGACGGAGAACGGCACTAGTCTGTAGTTATGTTCACGTACGACGTCATTTCCGAATCGATCCGTAATCCGCAAGCTCTTGCATCTGAACTCACGCGACGTTCCGCATTGGGATGGGATCTCGTGCAGATCACCACTGATGACACTTGGGTGCACGCGTTTGTGCGTCGCACTGGCGGCGCTGCTCCTGCCGTACAAACTGCGGTCACTGCGCAAACATCGGTTACTCCGTTCTCTGCCGCTGCAACAACTGCCTCAGCTGGTGCAACACCGAACGTGCCAGCTGATTGGTACAAAGATCCATCAGGTCGTTTTGAATTGCGCTACTGGAACGGCTCGGCCTGGACCGAACACGTTGCAACCGGTGGCACACAATCCACCGATGCACCTCGGTAACTAGCAATGCAGGCCATCTCTATTGGTCACGCGGGCATTCTTATCCGCACACAAGGAATCACGATTGCGTGCGACCCATGGTTTGAGCCAGCGTTTTTCGGTTCGTGGTTTGTGTTTCCACGTAATGATCAATTAGCGCTAGACATCATGCACGACGTGTGCAACCCTGATTTTCTCTACATCTCGCATTTACACGGCGACCATTTCGACGCTTCGTTCCTTGCGCAACACATGAACAAGAACACCACTGTGTTGTTGCCAGATTTTCCAACGCGCGAAATGGAACGTGAATTCAACAAATTGGGATTCCGTAATTTTGTTCGCACCATTCGTACTAAAGAACATGTCATCGCGCCGAATATCACTATCGCTATTCACACAGAGACATCTATTACAGATGGTCCTGGTGGTGACTCGGCTCTCATGGTGTCAGACGGTGAAGCACGTCTTGTTAACCAAAACGATTGCCGCACGAATGATTTGACGTCGCTTTTAGATCATGGCCCTGTTGATTTGCATTGGTTGCAATTCTCTGGCGCCATTTGGTACCCCATGGTCTACGAAATGGATGAAGCGAAAAAGAAACAACTGTGCGTGGAAAAAGTGGAAAGCCAGTTCGCGCGTGCCACTCGCTATGTCGAAGCAATCCACGCCACCACTGTTGTGCCATCAGCTGGTCCACCATGTTTCTTAGATCCCGCACTGTTCGGCCTCAACATGATCACCGGCGACGAAGTCAGCATCTTTCCAGACCAAACAGAGTTTCAACGTCGCTTGTCAGACGAAGGTCGCTTAAACGCTGCAACCACTATTCCTGGCACCACCTTCACCGTTCTTGGTGGCGGCGTCACCGTGGAACAACCGATGTCGGGCGAAGACATCACGCGCATCTTCACGCATAAGGCCGAATACCTAGCGAAGTAGCAAGCCGACTACGCACAGTGGCTTGTTGATGCACGCGCTTCATGGGCGTCGCCATCTACCGACATCATTGCAACATTGAAGTTGTGGTGGGAACCGTTGATGGCAATGGCCACCAGCGTGCGTGCAGGTATCGGCGCCAACTGCCTCATTAACGCCGGTGATATTCATATCTACATCAACTTTGTTGATGGCCTCGTGCAGCCATACACAGACCAACCGTTTGGTTTCCGTTTCGACATTGCACGTGACTTAGTAGAAAACGTTGTTGCCAAGCGCGCTGTTGACTGGTCGAACTCGTTGTTCTTGTCTGCACGTTTCACCGCATGGCGCGCTGGTGATTACAACGAATACATCTACAACTTCTTTAAGTCGCTCTCTGTTGAACGTATGTCGCGCACAGAGTCTGAAGCAAAGAGCAAACTAAATGGTGTTCCCTCGAACGAAGGCGACATTGAAATCGGCGACTACACCGTGCAACGCCGATGCCCTCACCGCAATGCAGACCTCAGCGTGTTTGGTGAAATCGACGGCGATGACCTTGTCTGCACATTGCACGGCTGGCGTTTTGATCTTGAGACAGGCGCATGTCGTAACGCCGAAGAACGCCCCATCCGCGTCAACAAACGCAGCTAAGAGTCATCACTCGGCTGAGTGAGACCAGTAACAGTCTGCGCGATATCGACTGGTTCTTCAGTAGTGCTCCATACTCGATGTTCCTTATTCGCAATGATCGGATTAAGAGCCTTAGTTATTCTTCTTCGGTCAGTTGAAGTCAATCCTGCTGATATCTCATAAAGATTGTGGCGGTTCGTGAGACTGGAAAGAAATAGCAGGTCCTGTTGGTGACGTAACAGTTCGTCTGTAGTCAAGCTCAAAATTTCTGTACATGCAGCAGCTTTAGATATGAAGGCCCCAACTATTGAAGGCGTTCGAATAACCGTTGTCTTGTCATTCCACAGGACTTCCACTGTGATCATGCGATTAAACGCTTGGCTAAGACCTGGTGCCTGTATTGCATAAGCCGAGCCAGCAGTACTGACTTGCTCGGAACCCATTCCTTCTGGCGCAAGGAGATCAATTGCGATGTCATCTTTTCTGAAACGTGAAACACCATCTATTGAAGTCTCGATACTGAACCCCAAGGCAATCAATGTTGCTGCCATCTTTTTCATTGCTTCCCGCGTATGCCCACGCACATCTACTCCAAGATCTAAGTCGCGAGTGGTGCGCGGAAATACAACTGACTCCATAGCTGCGTGCAGTCGCACCATTTGTCCTCCGAAGACTCCCCAACTTTCCACTGGCACTAGTAAAGACAATTGATGAAGCGCTTCCCAGAGTGGAACTTCGTCTGGGGTGACTTCAAGGGATATTGAAAACATGTGGCCTACTTCATTGCATTAAGAACTTCCTTGGCAGAGCGGTAATCACCTTCTGCGACGAGGTCGACCAAAGCGACGATAAGCGGAACATTATGTTCGAACTGTTGAAGTACATCAGACTCAACAACTCGAATAATGACATTGGGGTCTGTCACATGATCTTGCGATACGTATTTCTTAAACACCTTCTCAACATCGTTGACATGGAGATACAAATCCATAGGCGGGCCAAGCGTCACCATTGCCTTAAATTTTCTGCCGGCATCAACGCCAGATAGAACAACGCGTGGATCCTTTCGCAGGGCATCGAGATAACCCGGAATCACGCGAACGCCATGGCGCTCAGCTCTCCGACGACACAACACTGCCAATTTCTTGGCCCCCTCCAGTGTTCGAACATCACTATCTAGTAGTTCGGCCCAGGCTCGCTCAGGCAAATATGGCCTGCCTCGTTCTGGCCGGGTACTGGCGTATCGATGCACGGATGCGGCATCGATCATCCACGAGCGTCCCCACTTCGTTCCCAAAATTTCACCACGAGATAGCAAACGGCCAACTTGAGCCTCAGACACATCGAGAACCTTTGCCGCATTGGAAACAGTGAAGTTCTGCATGCAGGCAGAGTAGCACTAATAGGTTAGATAACCAACGTATTAGTCGAGCATCATGGGTAACTCACACCAAATGGTGAGGCTGTATTTCACACCGCGAGTCAATTGGCTGCTGGCATGAGGGTGAGTCACCAAACTTGGCCAGGCGATCACATCGCCGACTGGCACGCCGCTATTTGAAAACTTCTGTCGGGGAAATTCCAGCACCGCGCCTTCGTAGTCGTCATTCAATTTGATGCTTGCGCTCACTTGCGCCACATCATGGTGCATGCGCAGTTCTTCTTGTTCACCCATGGCATATCGAATAACAAAAGCATCGCGTAGCCCGTGGTAATCAATCAGTGGCCACCACTGTTGCAACGCGGGCCATAGTCGAATTCCAATGTCTTGTTCCACTGCTTCAAACAGCCGTGGTGCAATAGCAGCCAAGGAAATTTCATACCCGGGGACTGGGTCATCGCTTTGTTGTGCAAACCCACCTGCGGCTTGCGCTGCCTGAATTAACGTTGCACAAAACTCAGGTGTCCAAAACGGCATCTGCACAATCTCTTGCCCCACCATTGCGGCATCGCCCTCACGCACTGCGCCTTGATAGCCGAGTATTTGTTCAAGATTTCCCATTCACACAGCCTGTCACTAAACATGCTTCGGAATGTGGAAGGTAGTTATTCTTCTTCGCTACCAGGCAGTGGTTCGTTCAATAGCGAATACACCTTGTCGCCAAATCGAATGTTGACTTCCAATTTCCCACCCATGGCAACAGACAACCGCCACAGCTTGGAGATGGTCGCAGGTCGTTTCAGCATCTGACATACGCCAGGCTGCGAGATATGCAAGGCCTCGGCAATTTGCTTCTGTGTAATTTTGCGACGTCTGCGATTGAGATTGACGTAATACGCCACAATCTCTTGAAACATTTCCTCAGAATGTTCAGCCGTGTTCTTTTCATAGTCTGGTGAGTCGTAGATTGCCTGAACAACCGGTAGATCATAAAAGTTCTTCGTAGCCATGTCACTTATCTCCTAATTTTCGAATGTGTTCTTCAAAAAGTTCATCTGCTCGGCGAATCGCACCGACGTACCAATCGTTCCACTGAGAGTCCTTTGACTTATCCCCACCAAGAAGCAGAACAGCGTGCCTCTCTGGATCAAAAGCAAAGAGAACGCGAAGAGCTCCCTGAGACGAGACACGAAGTTCTTTCATGTTTTTGAATCGGCTGTTGCGAATGGTGTCGACATACGGACGCCCCAAAGTCGGGCCATCTTGACGTAATTGACCAATGGCGTCCTTTGTATCGCTGCTTTGCTTGTCTGTCAGGCTCATCATCCACTCCTCGAACTCTTCGGTGGCCACCACCGTCCATGGGCCAGTCATGTCGGCCTATTCCACAGTATAAGCATATGGTTATATTCCGTACGGCTGGCCACACCCCTCATGTGTGCCCGCCACCGCCCCAATTGGCATCACAACCCCAAGCCCCACATCACTTCTGGCGCCCGTACCCTTACAACGGCAATGGATAGCAAGAAACCCCGTCAGATGGATCGCAGGCAGCGCATGGAGGCCATCCTCGAGCGCGACGGCGACCTTTGCGTCTGGTGTTCGGTACAGTTCGACGACCGCCTTAACCCCGCCACCACCGAGCATTTGGTCCCCTCTATTAAGGGCGGTCCCAGCTGGATTGAAAACGAAGTGGCTGCCTGTCGACGATGCAATAACGAACGCGGCCACCAAGGCCCCGCCGGTTGGTTACAGGACTGCGTGGACATGGGCCGCACGCCTCGACCAGAGATTGTGATCGCCGGTTTGCGTCGGTTACAACTAGCTATTGAAGACCGCGGCGGTCAACGTAAATCGCGTCCGTATATCGATACGAACCTGCGTCGTTTAGTAAACGCTTACCCCGACCCGCGCTAACTAGCGAGCGACTGAGTCAATCAAATTAATGAGTGCTGCTTTCGCAACGTCACGTGAAAGCGTTTCTTGAACTCGACGTTGTCCCGCCTCACTTGCTTTAACCCACAACGATTCGGATGAATACACCGAGTTGATTAACTCAGCAAATTTCTTTGGGTCATCGGCTGAAGGGAAATCAGCATTACCTGGTTCAACCATCCCTCTAAATGCACTTGACGTTCCAATGACAGGTAAGCCACGTGACCAGGCCTCACCAATCTTTCCCTTAATACCAGCACCAAAACGTAGCGGTGCTATAGAAATTCGTGCCGCATCAACGTACGAATCAGTACTTTCAACCCAGCCAAGAAATTTTGCGCCTTCGGGCGCCTCGTCAACAAGCTTTTTGGGTGGTTTGTTACCAATGATCCTTAATCCATCTTGTCTGATAACTGAGTCCAAGTGGTCCCAGACTTCTTCAAAAAACCATCGCAGACCGTCTTCATTGGGTTGATGCTGAAAACTTCCGACAAACAACAATCCGCTTCGTTCCTTAAATGGAACTACCTTCTCTACGATTCTATGTATCGTCCCAATGACTTCAATTTTCGAATCTGGACAAAAATTCGCTAGATATTCTCTCTCCTGATTACTCACAACGATTGTCGCCCCAGTTTTTTCCAACAGAAAAAGCTCAATGCGTTTCGTTGCTCTCGCACGAAGTTTGTCGCCATCTGATTTTTCTATTTGGGCTAATTCAAGTTCACGAACATGATGTAAATCAACGGTATCGAAAACCAAAGGAATTTCAGGGTGAATTTGGCCAAACAAGTTGTACCAAGAAAATGCAGTGCGAGCACGTGAGAGAAAAACCAAATCTACAAAATCACTATCCTCAGATAAAAACTCACGAAGATCTCTCTCACCGCTAAGAGTCATAATTCCAATTCTTCTTAAATCTTCAGCTGATTTCTTTAGTGGACTATCGGCAGTGGAGCAGAATACGACTTCGTATCCCATCTCTTGGCACAACAACAAGATTTCAAGGCTTCGCAAAGAACCGGCGTCCTTTTGAGGTGTGAGAAAAATGTGGTCAATAAACAACAATATTCGGCGAACTTGGTGACCAGATTGAGATGCAAAACTTAATGGAATTTTGTAAGGAGATGAATGTTCCCGTAATTCTTCTTTCCACTTGTCGCGGAATTTCTCCTTGTTGGTCACTTGATATGCCTTCAAGCCTTTAGTGATATCTCGACCATGAGACCCACCTTCATGATGAATTACCACAGATCGTGGTTCATATCGGGTGTGAAATCCCATTTTTCGCGCAGCGAAACTCAAATCAACATCTTCAAAATATGCAGGAGCAAACCGATCATCAAAACCATTGAGATTCTTGAACAGTTCCGTCCGCACCAATATTGACGCGCCCGAACAATAATCAACATTTCTCGGCGTTAAGTACTTGTATTCATCGGCATTTTGAAATTTCCCGTAATTGTGTCCCGATGCGTCTCTCCAAATAATTGAACCAGCTTCTTGTAGAACTCCATCTGGATAGATCAGTTTTGATCCGACTATGCCAACATCGCTTTCCAAATCTGCACACGACAGTAACGAGGCCAAGAAACCCGGGAGTGGTTCTGTGTCATTGTTCAGAAACAATATGAATTCAGTTTCGACCTCGAGTGCGCCAAAATTACATGCCCTCGTGAAACCTAAGTTCTTCGGAGTTTGACGGACCTCAGCCCACGGGAATCTCTTCATGTTCAAAAATGTGTCGTCTTTGCTTGCATCATCAATAACAACTACATCTGCTAGGTCTGCTGCTTCGGTCAAGGCCAAGGCTTTCAAACAGCGTTCAGTCCAATGCCATTGGCCATGTACGGGAACCAGAATTGTGACGCGACGAGTCGTTTGAGTAACAACTGGTTTCGGTCCAATTTGAAAGGGAAATGCCATTGGCACGGTTGGCAAATTGCGCGATGTTGTCAGAAGCCCCGGTAGACGACCCTCGGCACACCCGGATGTGATGAAGTGCACTAACGGATTTACACCAGCTGCAGCAACGGCTGGGTATGTGTTCAGATACCAGTCCGAGTCAAACAACGGCGACGGATTACGAATATCTGCAGAATTCACAAAGTGGGCTAATGGATTCACACCCACAGCAGCAACATCCGGATACGTATCTAAATACCAATCCGAATCAAACAACGCACAAGGGTCATACCCGGCAACACCGCCCACAGTGAGATAATGCACCAACGGATTCACACCCGCAGCAGCAACATCCAGATACGTATCCAAATACCACGACGAATCAAACAACGGCGACGGATTACGACCAGTAACCCCACCAGACGTCACGTAATGAACCAACGGATTAACACCAGCCGCAGCAACATCCGGATACGTCTTTAAATACCAATCCGAATCAAACAACGCACAAGGGTCATACCCCGTGACACCGCCCACAGTGAGATAAT
>CAIYTS010000164.1 GCA_903929185.1 uncultured Acidimicrobiaceae bacterium | reverse complement strand
CTGCTGGTGCGGCTTGAGTTGTTTTCTTAGCGGCCATTAGGCAACTCCTTCTACTGTGCTGGTGATGCTGCCGTCGGCAAGCGCGGTGACAACGGTGTCACCTTTTTTGATATCGGAAATTGAACGAACAACATTGCCCGACGAATCACGCGTGATGCTCCAACCACGCGCCATGGTAGTGACGGGGTCGAGCAAACGAACTGAGGCCGCGTGCATCATGAGCTTTTGGGTTTGGCGCTCGAGAGCCGTGCGAGGACGAGTGCGCAGGCGTTCTACTGATACGGCAATGCGAGAACGAGCACGTTCAACCGCGGTCTGTGTAAGTGACCGTAACGAACCGGCACTGTATGAAAGTTCCGATAAGAAGCTCTCAACAATGGCAATGACTGATTGTGCGCATGCTGTCGGTGTTTTGTTTGCCGTATGGGCCACGATGTCAGCGATGCTTGTATCAATCTCATGACCAATACCTGTGAAGACCGGATGTGAGCATTTCGAAATTGCCAGTGCAATCTGTTCATCGTCAAACGCTGCGAGGTCGCCTTTCGAACCACCACCACGCATCAGCATCACAAGATCAATGTCATCGCGGCGTGAAAGTGAATTGAGTGCCGCCACAATTTGTGACACGGCAGCGTCGCCTTGCACACGCACATCACAAAACGTGATTGCAAACCCAATGCCAGATTCGGTGAGATGCTGTTGCGCATCTGCCCACCCGGCGGCCTGGCTAGAAGAAATGATGCCAAGTCGTAAGGGAACTAATGGCACCGGAATTCGTTTGTTGAGTTTGTCAACACCCTTTTCCATCAACTGACGAAGTAGTTCTTCACGCTTCGCGGTAACATCACCAGCAGAAAATTGCGTATCAACATCTGTTGCTATGAGATTTAATTTTCCGAACGGACCGTAATATTCCACACGACCAAATAGACGAACTTTCAAGCCGTCCTTGAGTTCGATTCCTTGCTGACGCAATTTGGCTTGCACGTTTCGCAATGGGCCAGCGAACAAGTTGATATTCAATTGGGCTTTAACGCCGTCAACATTTTCAATCAATGTGAAATAAGCGTGAGGATTCGGTTTACGAAGACCTTGAATTTCACCTTCCACCCAGACACCTTCATCAAAAGATGCCTTGAGCACATGGTTGAGGACCTCGGTGAATTGTCCGACACTGAACGACGGAACCCCATTGATGAATTCGACCTCGGCTGCCATTGTGTCTACTCTACGGAAGGCGCAGACAGTCCGAAGGAACCACCGGCACGAACTTGTGATGCGTACATGGCATCAAGCGCCATCAGTTCATCATGCGTTCCTTGTTCCATAATGAGACCGTCATCAATGACCACGATTCGGTCTGCGTCACGAATAGTAGATAGTCGGTGGGCAATCACAATGGCAGTTCGGCCATGCAGTGCTGACTCGAGGGCTTCTTGCACCAATGCTTCGTTCTCATTGTCGAGGTGGCTTGTTGCTTCATCCAGAATCATGATGGCTGGGTTCTTCAGCAACATTCGAGCAATAGCTACGCGCTGCTTTTCTCCACCTGACAAGCGGTACCCGCGTTCACCAACCAGAGTGGAATACCCGTCGGGCAAGCTGGCGATGGTGTCATGAATTCGAGCGGCTTCACAAGCAGCCTCAATCTCGGCCTGTGTTGCATCTGGCTTTGCATAACGAAGGTTGTCGCCAATCGATTCATGAAAGAGATGCGGGTCTTGCGTAACAACACCGATGGCGTCGTGCAATGAATCACCAGTGAGGTCACGCACATCAACGCCATCAACGCGTACAGCGCCTTGTGTTACGTCATACAAGCGCGGCACAAGGGTTGCAAGTGTGCTTTTCCCAGAACCGCTGGAACCAACAATGGCAATTGTTTCTCCGCTTGCAATCTTTAGTGAAAGACCTTTCAACACATCAACATCAGGGTCACTGCTTGTTGTGCCAGGTGCTTCCAACGAAGCAACTGATGATGCAGATGCGGGCGGGTAACGAAACACCACATTGTCGAATTCAACTTCACCGCGTGGATCAACAAGGTCAACTGCACCTGGGCGATCAAAAATTGCAACGGGTGCATCAAGAACTTCAAACACTCTGTCAAATGACACAAACGCAGT
>CAIYTS010000163.1 GCA_903929185.1 uncultured Acidimicrobiaceae bacterium | reverse complement strand
GGTTGTGATCTGGTCGTCTTTCCAGAGCTTGCACTCACAACATTCTTTCCACGATGGTTCGTAGAGAACATCTCTGAAACAGATCACTACTACGAAACTGAAATGCCCTCACCAGTAACGGCGCCCCTCTTCGAAGAAGCAAAAAAATTGGGAATTGGTTTCTGCCTCGGTTATGCAGAATTAACGAAGAAGGGCGAACGCTTCAATACGCAGATTCTCGTGGAGAAAGACGGAAGTGTTGTAGCAAAGTACCGCAAGGTACACATCCCCGGTCACGAAGAAAATGAACCCGATCGCGCGTTCCAGCATGCAGAACGCTATTACTTCACACCTTCTAACGAGGGCTTTGGCGTGTGGAAGGCGTTTGGTGCACGCGTCGGAATGATGATCTGCAATGACCGCCGTTGGCCCGAGTCATACAGAGTCATGGGTCTTCAAGGCGTTGAACTGATCTTGTGTGGTTACAACACACCGATCCATTACATCCCCGATCCAAGTCAAGATATTTTGCAGGGTTTTCACAATGCACTGGTCATGCAATCAGGCGCGTACCAAAACGGAACATGGGTTGTCGGAGTTGCAAAAGCGGGCATTGAAGAGGGCGTTGATTCTTTAGGCCAGAGCATGATTGTTGCGCCGTCTGGCCAAATTGTTGCTCAAGCGCTCACGACAGATGATGAACTACTCCTTGCACATTGCGACATGGATTGGTGTCAAAAATACACAAAGACGCTGTTCGACTTTGATCGATATCGCAGACCAGAGGTGTACACACGTATCACAGCACAACGCGGAGTGGAACTGGATTAACGATGTCCTTTGAGACCCGAGCAATGGTCTGTGCTCATCATCATTTGTATTCGTCACTCGCGCGCGGAATGCCTGCTCCTGATGTAACTCCGCGTTCATTTCTTTCGATCTTGGAAAACGTTTGGTGGCGACTCGATGTCGCCCTTGATCTCGACACGCTCTATTGGTCAGCAGCCCTGGGCGCAGCAGAGGCGCTGTGTAACGGGACCACTGCGATCATCGACCACCACGAATCACCGATGGCCATTGACGGCAGTCTTGATGTGATTGCAGATGCTTGTTCAATGATTGGTGTCAAGACCAATCTTTCGTACGGCGTCACTGATCGATGGGATGGCGCAACTCTGCGTTCCAAGGTGAGCCCTTTGTCCCCTATGACCGATGGAGCCGTTCGCGGGCTTCGAGAGAACGAACGGTTTCTTCAAGCCGGCGGTCGCGGAATGGTTGGCGTGCACGCATCGTTTACTTGTACGGACGAAACCCTTGACCGCGCAACGGCGTTGGCTGCATCAATGAACACCGGTGTTCATATTCACGTTGCCGAAGGTCTTGATGACAAAGAAGCGGGAGCTCGACTTGAAAACCGAGCAGAAGACAACTGGCTACTGATACACGCAGTTCACCTTGATCGCCAATTGTCCGGAACCATCGTGCATAACCCTCGGTCTAACATGAACAATTCTGTTGGTTACGCGAATCCTGTTCGGTTTTCAAATGACATTGCTATCGGTACGGACGGCATCGGTGCTGACATGTTGGAAGAAGCACGATTGGCTTATGTCCGACTCCGCGAATCTGATGTCACACAGACTCCAGACACGGTGTGGAAGTGGCTGCAAACAGCAGAGAAGTTCTTTCCAGAAATCGTTGATGACACAGTCACTTGGTCATACGACAACTCAGATAGCCCATGGCATGTGGCATTTACTCCCGGCATACGATGCGTTGAAGTTCGCGTCAACGGCCAATTAGTTGTCAACAACGGAACTCCCACTCAATTCGATATGAACGAGATCAGAAGTAAAGCGTCTGAAGCGGCCACCAAACTCCATAAGAAACTCGCCCTGAGGTAATCATGCCAGTCTTTATCCCATCTACTCTCTCTGAAGCAACACAACTACTTGCCGGCAATCCGGACGCACATCTCGTTACAGGCGGAACCGATCTAATGGTTGAAGTTAATTTCAATCACAGACATCCAGACACAGTTATTTCTCTGCGCAAAATTCCAGAGTTCCAACAATGGAATATCGACACAAAGTCAGCAGTGGTCAACATCGGTTCGTCAGTTCCCTACGCCACGATGGAACACGGTGAACTTGCACGCGCGTTGCCAGCACTTGCTGAGGCCGCACGAACAGTTGGTTCTCCACAAATTCGAGCTGCTGGATCCTTGGGCGGCAACCTAGGCACTTGTTCACCAGCGGGAGACTCGCTTCCTGTCCTTTCTGCTCTGAACGCCACGGTTCATTTGCATTCTGAAACCTCGAGTCGATCGGTTGCATTTGCAGACTTCATGGTCGGACCAAAACGAAATTCACGCTTGCCAAATGAAATAATTAGTGGTGTCTCCATTCCGCTTACTAACGGTTGGCAGGGATACGCCAAAGTTGGTGTTCGCAACGCCATGGTTATTTCGGTTGCCTCTGTATGTCTGGCGATTCATGATGGCGACGTACGTGTAGCGCTTGGTTCAGTCGGGCCAACAATTCTTCGTTGTTTCGAATCTGAAGCCTGGATTAATTCAGTGGGACTCGAGAATGTCAATCCGTCGGTGGCACGGGAATTCGGTGAACGTGTACGTGCAGAATCACGACCAATTGATGACCATCGATCGACTGCCGAGTATCGCCGACACGCTGTTGGCGTGTTGGCTACCCGACTATTACTACGAGGAGTACAACTATGAGCGAGCTTGAGCACTACACATTGACAATCAATGGCCAGGAACGACATGTGTCTGACGCGTGGATCGGCGAAAGCCTTCTGTATGTCCTGCGAGAGAGGCTCGGACTTCCCGGCTCAAAGGGGGCATGCGAACAGGGTGAATGCGGCAGCTGCACGGTGTATGTCGATAACGCCGCTGTCTGCAGTTGTCTCGTGATGGCAGCAACCGCTGTCGGAACACAGATTGCAACTGTTGAAGGTCTGAACGAAGATGGTTCACTTACAGATGTTCAACAGGCATTTGTCAGTGAAGGCGCAGTGCAATG
>CAIYTS010000162.1 GCA_903929185.1 uncultured Acidimicrobiaceae bacterium | reverse complement strand
GAGGGCTTCGTGCAGTGCATTTGCATCGGCCGACAAAGCACCCGTTTGGTAGATGCCATCAGGCGCCACAGAGGTCGGTGCGTAGCCACGCGTAAATGGGGCTACCGCTCGGTAACCGGCAGCGGCAAGTTCGGGCATGAGATGGCGCCAGCTGTGGGCTGAATCGGGGAAACCGTGCAGGCATAGGGCCAATGGGCCGGTTCCGCACTCAAGGTATGTGAAGTCGATGCCGTTAGCGGTGACGGTATGTGTGGTGATGTCGTGAGCCATATCCGAACGGTACTCGGGAGTGGTGCGACACGCGTCACTCTAAGAATTTGTGTACTTCACGAGCGAACATGCGTAGCGTAAGAGAAATGGGGGCAGAGCAACTACGCGTCACGTTTCACGGCGTTCGTGGTTCAACGCCGTGCCATGGGCCAGCCACAGTGAAATACGGCGGCAACACGGCATGTGTTTCTGTACAAGCAGAAGGACAACGCCCTCTTCTTCTCGATCTCGGTACTGGGTTGCGTTACTTCGGTAAACAGTTTGTCGAAAAAGATGCAGCAGTAAATGCGGTGGCGTTAGTGACGCATTTGCATTGGGACCACATTCAGGGGCTGCCATTCTTCGCACCAGTTTTGAAACCAGATGCCCGTCTTGAAATGTACGGACCTGCTCAAGAAGACGGCACAAGCTTTATGGATTCCGTAAAGAGCATTGTTCGTCCACCAACGTTTCCCGTTGATATGGCTGGTCTGCACGGGCGTTTTTCGTTTCATGATGTTGCAGATAATGATTTTGAAATCGATGGTTATTCCATCAAGTCACGTTTGGTTCCACACATCGGACCAACGGTCGGATATCGCATTGAATTCGGCGGAGTCTCCATCGCGTACATCTCTGATCATCAGCAACCGCTTGATGGGTCGTTTTCCATCGCCAATGGAGTTCGCGAATTAGTTGAGGACGTCGATCTTTTGATCCATGATGCGCAATACACGCCCGCTGAATTTGTCACTAAGGGTCATTGGGGTCATTGCACTACAGAATTCGCCGTAGGTGTTGCGATGTCTTGTCGTGCCAAGCGCTTGGCTCTCTTTCATCATGACCCAGAGCGCACTGATGCTGAACTGGACGCCACGAAAGCCTGTTCAGATTCTGCTGGCGTTGAAGTATTTGTGGCCCGTGAAGGCGCAACAATCAACTTGTGACCTAATGCGTCTAATCTGAACACATGTCTGCACCTATTGACTCTGCTCACTTTCGCGCCGTCCTCGGCCATGCACCAACCTCGGTTGTTGTCGTAACCGGACTCAACGCACAGGGCGCAGCGTTCGGAATTACTATTGGTTCCTTTGCATCTGTCTCGCTAGATCCGCCGCTCGTTGGATTTTTCCCTGGAGTCCGTTCGCAATCATGGGCTGCTATTCGCGAATCCGGTCGCTTTTGTGTGAATGTCCTCGGGTCACATCAAGAAGAAATGTGTTGGCGCTTTGCCAAAGAAGGTGACGACAAATTCGCTGGGGTTGACTGGGTGCCCTCGGCAGGTGGAAGCCCCGTATTGCCTGGCTCTATTGCGTGGATTGATTGTGAAATCGAAACTGAAACAGTGATGGGCGACCACACGTGTGTCGTTGGCCTTGTCACGTCTCTTGATCATGCAGAAGAAGTAGAGAATGCAATGGTGTTCTTTCGCGGCAAAGTCTCAAGCGTGAAGCTCGGTGGATAGTAAAGAAATCACCGCCCGCGTCTGTGCTGCAGTTGTGGGCGCAACGTTGGCACTTGCGGGAGCTGGCAAAGTCACGTCATGGAATCAGTGGCGCGCAAATGCACGTCAACAGCATCTTTGGACAGCGGTCGCTGTGGCCGTCCCAGTACTTGAGTTGTTTCTTGGTGCCGCATTGCTTGTGTTGAAGCCTGCTGCAACAATTCTTGGCCTCGCAACATTATTGCTAGTGGTATTCACATCATTTTTGGCACTTCAAGTCACGACAAAATCACAAGTGCCATGTGCGTGCTTTGGTGCTCACGTAAATCGTCCGCCGTCATGGCGTGATGTTGCTCGCAACCTGGGGCTTATTGCCTTGATGTTTGCTGCTGCCGCTTTTAGTTGAGCAGTTATTGCACACAGTCGATGGCGAATGACAAAGTCTGTGCTTCGTCACGCCATTGGTCGTAACGACCTGAGGGCCCACCGTGTCCGGCACCCATGTCGCATTTGAATATCACAGTTGTCTGAGGTGATTCATGGCGCATTCGTGCGACCCATTTCGCCGGCTCGTGATAACTGACTCGAGGATCGTTTAATCCGGCCGTGACATACAGCTGCGGGTAATCAACAGATGTGGTGTTGTCATAGGGCGAATAACTCGCAATGTACGAGGCAAATGGTTCTGTACGCGGGTCGCCCCATTCTTCCCATTCAGTAACCGTGAGAGGCAATGACGGATCGCTCATAGTGCTGACGACATCAACAAACGGAACTTCAGCAATGGCGCCAGCAAAACGCGAAGGTGCCATGGTGATGCTTGCACCAACTGCGAGTCCGCCTGCACTTGCGCCGCGAATAACAATTTTCGCACCATCACAAATATGAGCCTCTGCCAAATATGTTGCTACTGCGATGGTGTCTGTGAACGTATTGCGTTTGTGTTGCAAGCGACCTTGCAAATACCAATCGCGTCCCATCTCACCACCACCGCGAGGGTGAGCAAGTGCCCAGATCCAGCCACGATCAAGCAACGAAAGTCGCGCAACGGAGAACCATGGCGCAACAGAAATTTCATACGAGCCGTACACATAGACCATTGCTGGTGCTGTGCCGTTGAGTGGAGTGTCGCGATGACGCACTATGTCAACAGGTACAGGAGTTCCGTCGTCAGATGTAGCCCACACGCGCTCAGACACGTACATCGATAAGTCGCACGCATTGACGTGGACTTGTTTCAGTGTTGAAAGGTCACCCGTAGCAATTGAGTACCACGCTGTGGTGTGGGGGACTGTGAGTGATTGATATGAGAGGCGAATGCCGTCGGTTTCAAAGTCTGGGTTTGTATCAAGTTCTACCTCATGGGGTTCATCAAGAACTGCAATGTGTGTGAGATTTCCGTCGCGACCCACAATAGAAATTACTTGTTGCCCCTGTACCCATCGCTGCATCACCGCAAACGAAGCAAAACACTCAAACTGTGTAATGCGCTCGCCTGCCACATGAGAGAGAAATGGTTTCCACTGAGACGGGGAAGTGGTGGAAGCTGTCATTACTTGAAAATCAACTGCATCGCGATTTGTTGTGATGGCAAACTCATCGCCCCAATGATCAATGGTGTATTCAATGTTTTCATGACGTGGGGCGACACATGTCAGTTGTGCAGTAGGTGTAGATGCATCAAGAACCCATGTTTCACTTGATGTCTTACTGGAGGATTCGATCATGATCCACTGGCCAGAACGACTAGCGGCAACACCAACAAAGAAGCGCTCGTCTGCGTCTTCATAGACCATGACATCGTCAGTGACTGGAGTACCAATGTGGTGACGCCAGACCTGCCAGGGTCGCATCTGTTCATCGGGAGTCACGTAAAACAGCCACTCGTCATCGGTGCTCCACGCGAGACCACCGAATGCAGTGTCAGTAATGACGTCTGCTGAATCAGTATTTGTTTCGGTATCGCGAATGCGCAATGTGTAGTACTCGCCACCATCGATATCGCTTGACCATGCAAGAAGCCGTGTGCTGTTTGATACCTCAAACGCGCCCAACGAGAAATAGTCATGGCCATGTGCCTCAATGTTCTCATCGACAAGAATGTTCTCGGTGGCCGTTGTAGCAGATGTGCCACGTGAATGAATGGCGTATGCCTTGCCCGTTTCAGTGCGTGATGTGTACCACCATCCAGCGTGGCTCACGGGGTGGGATGCATCGTCTTCTTGAATGCGTGACTTAATAGTTGAAAATATATCGTCCGTCACGGATGCGTGTTGGGAAAACCATTCTTGTGAATAGGTATTTTCTGCATTGAGGTATTGCAGTGTCTCGGCATCAACTTTTTTCAACAGCCACGCATACGGATCTTGTACGTCACCAGATGGTCGCACCCATGTATGTGGTCGCCGTGGCGCAATGGGCAGATTCAATGTCATGCAATGCAGGATAAGGGTAGGCAAGCGGTACCGTTTTCTTATGCGTGTGTGGATTGACCAGGACCTGTGTACAGGCGATGGTTTGTGTGTTGATCACTGTCCTGATGTATTTGTACAGCTTGAAGATGGCATTGCCTATGTTGCCGAGTTGGGTGAGCCACTCAATGATCCGGGTGGAGGTGGTTCGCTCGCTGAAGTCGCTGCGCGTGATTGTGAAGCAGTTGTACAAGCGGCCGATGTGTGTCCGGGTGAATGCATCTTCATTGAATTGAGCGAAGAAACATAGATTCCATTAGTGAATTATTCTCACCAATATTTCATATTGTCGTATAACGAAACGCAACGATGAGACACATCCTTCACCTAGGGTTAACCAGATGTCTCCACGTAAGAACTTCTCGCATCTTGACGACCATCTCGCAAATGCGTTGGAAGTGATGGGTGAATGGTGGACTCCGCTCATCGTTGCCGCGGTGAATAAAGGTTCATTTCGGTTTGAATCCATTCAGAATTCACTTGGAATTGCGCGCAATATTCTGACTGATCGTCTCAACACTCTTGTTGCTGGCGGCGTATTGGAAAAGCGCCTGTACACAACAAAACCGCAACGCTATGAGTATCACCTCACTACGAAAGGTGAGGAACTGATTCCTATCCTTCATGATCTCGAGCGTTGGGGCAAGCGCCACCACTGATCTCTTCAGAGATGAGTCGCCATATTTGCTAGTACGGTTCGTGCTGTAGGTAAATATGAAAATGTCCAACACTGTATCCCGACGTTTTCAACGGTCGTTAATAGTTTTTCCGGCACTTGCGCTTGTAGTAACTGTTGGTTGTGTTAGTTCTTCGGGTGCTGCGCCATCGCCTGAAGCGAAGAAAACCACAACAACTCTGAAGAAAAAGGTGGTTGTGACCACAATTGCAAAAGGTGCAGTGATCGTCGACCCAACTGCGTTGTCAGTTCTTGGCACTATTTCTGTGCAAAACGAATATAAGACCGGTTATTCACGGTCATTGTTCAAGCATTGGATTGATGCAAATGGCAACGGTTGTGACACACGCGAAGAAGTCTTGATTGCGGAGTCCCACAGCAAAGCTCAGGTTGATGCGTACGGTTGCAAAGTAATTGAGGGTGACTGGTTGTCGCCTTATGACAACGTGGTGCATACCAACCCGAGCGAACTTGATATTGACCACATGGTGCCATTGAAAGAGGCATGGGATTCAGGTGCCTGGAATTGGACCGCAACTCAACGCCAGACATTCGCAAATGATTTATCTGATCCTCGCGCTCTCATTGCTGTGACCGCCGGCCAAAACAGATCGAAGTCTGACAATGATCCAACAAATTGGATTCCATCGCAGAAGTCATACATCTGCACCTACTTGTCTGAGTGGGTGGCTATCAAGGCACATTGGGATCTCTCGATGGATCAAAGCGAGTTTGGTCGAATCAAAAACTTGCTGACCGCGTCATGTGCCACTGCCACGGTTGCATCATGGGGATCTGCGCCATCGTCCACAACTACCCCTGTTACTGCGGCGACGAACCCTGCGGTCACGTCGGCCACGACCGTGGCTCCTGTCGTCACTGCGCCAGCTGTCACTACCGTGCCTGCAGGGGTCAGCGGAGCGCCAGAAGTGACGCCCGTTCGATGCAAGAAAGCCGAGTTTGGCCAGACCGGGCAATATAAAGGTGTCGCGTACGTCTGTTCTGACCACCGCAAAGACGGCACGGCGTATTCGGTTGGCTATTACATGTGGCGCCCGGCATAAAACTGCTTTGTGGCGCTGAGGCCGTTGCCCGATAGCCTTGACTCCTATGTCGAAGAAGACCAAAAAGCGTAAGGCGCGCATGCGCCGCTCCAAGGCCAACCACGGCAAGCGTCCAAACATGGGTCGCGGCTAAGCCGACACCCAAATGAGCCGCCTCGTTGCACTGCAAGCAGGGGGCTCTCGTGAACCCTGGCAGAAGCTGGGGCTTTCATTTACTGGTAACTCTTGTCTGTTGGCTGATGTTGACCTGACCATCACAGACGACCCTCTTGGGCTCCATTCTTGGACCATCGATGTTGGCATTGATGATGTCTGTGAGATCGATGGCATTCCCACCACTCTTGTTTCAGGCTCTCCTGGTCATCCCGCCACGTCTCGCATCGGCTCGCACACCATCACGGGTCTTGATCATGTGGTCATCAATACAGACAACCTTGATCGAACCTGTGCAGCCATCGAAGCAGTTCTTGGTCTTGATGTGCGCCGCGAACGAGAAGTCGGCAATGGAGTTGTTCAGAGGTTCCACAAACTCGATAACACCATCATTGAAGTAGTCAGCGGACCACACGTCACCACTGTTGGCGCATCGTTGTGGGGCATGGTTGCAAGCATTGATGACTTGTTCGAATACTGCGAATCGTTGGGCGATGACATTGCGTCGCCACCAAAACGCGCAACTCAACCTGGTCGTTACATTTCAACAGTGCGCGGAGCAACGGGGCTTGGTGTTCCGTTTGCCATGATGACTCCACACGTGCCTGGCATGGCAACGCGCTGAACTAGTCAGACTCGTCGTCTTCGCCGGCAAGTTGTCGCAAGAACTGCGCACCAACGTCGCACGAATCATTTGCCGGACACCACCTGCACTGAAAACCAGGACGAACTTCTGGTTCACGAGTTTTCAATACAAGATCTGCAATTAACAATGTGCCCTGAGCGGTGCGACGAACAGCTGATTGCAATAAACCTTCCGTGACGTCTTC
>CAIYTS010000161.1 GCA_903929185.1 uncultured Acidimicrobiaceae bacterium | reverse complement strand
TCCGGCCACGCTTGCCCTCGCTTTAACTGACATGTCTTCAGACGCCGAAGCCCTTCTGGCGCTCAGCACTGCCCCCATTGATATCGAAGGCAGAATGCCGAACAGTTCGAACGCCACGTTCTTGGTACAGGTGGGTGACCCCGAAGCTGGCATAAAAGGCATCTACAAACCACTTCGCGGCGAGCGCCCACTGTGGGACTTCCCTGCTGGTTTATACAAACGCGAAGTTGCTGCGTACCTACTGAGCGAATCTCTTGGGTACCACTTGGTGCCTCCCACCGTTCTGCGCGATGGACCGCTTGGTGAAGGATCACTGCAGTTGTTTATCGACTACGACCCAGAAGAGCACTACTTCATTATTTATGAACAGCGCCCTGATTTGCACGAACGCCTGAAAGCGATGGCCGTGTTCGATGTGGTGATGAACAACACTGACCGCAAAGGTGGTCACGTTCTTTTAGATAACGACGGTGCAATCTGGGGCATTGATCACGGTGTGTGTTTCAGTGATGATTTCAAATTGCGCACTGTCATCTGGGACTTTGCCGGACAAACCATTGCCGACTCTTTCTTGTCGCCACTGGAATCTCTCATGCATTCGGTACCACTTGAAGTAGCGGCACTTCTATCTGACAATGAAATTGAAGCAATGCTCGAGCGCACAGAATGGTTGCTGGAAAACCGTGTGTTCCCAACACCTGAGAGCAGATACCAGTACCCCTGGCCCCTGCTCTAGTCGGGTCAGTTCACTTCGCGAACAACGCCATCTTTGATATTCAGTCGTCGTCCAGCGCGTTTTGCAACTGCTGAGTCGTGAGTAACCACGATGAGCGTAATTTCATTTTCTGCAGCTTGCGCTTCCAGAAGATCCATAATCTCATCGCGAGTTTGTTCGTCCAAGTTGCCTGTGGGTTCATCGGCCAACAACACTGCTGGGTTCTTTACTAACGCGCGAGCAATAGCAACTCGTTGCTGTTGTCCGCCTGATAATTCTGCAGGCAAATGCTGCAGTCGATCCGCAAGGCCAACTTTGGTAAGCGTCTCAATGGCTCGTGCTCTGCGTTCATCCGCCTCAACCCCGATCGCTACGAGCGCAACCTCAACATTTTCTTGTGCAGTCATTGTGGGAATGAGGTTGTAATTCTGGAAGATAAAACCAATGAGCGAGCCCCGCAATTTCGTCAGTTGACTTCGTGACATCTTTGAAACAGGATTTCCATTCAACTCCACTTCACCCGATGTAGGAATATCGAGTGCGCCAAGAATTTGCAGAAGTGTTGATTTTCCTCCACCGGTTGGGCCTTGCACCGCAATGTGTTCTCCCGAATTGACGGTTAAATCAACTCCACGCAACGCATGAACTTCTTTTCCACTTTGACGGAAACTCTTTGACACTCCGGTCAATTTGTACAAACTTGATGTCGTCATTACGCAACACTCCTTAGTGATTCAGCTGGTTGAAGTCGAGCAGCACGCATGCCGCCTGCAGCGCCAGCAAGTACTCCACCGATTACTGCTAGGCCGATTGCGAGAGCAAGAATTGAAGGCGTAATTGCTGCATGAAGCACCACATCAAACGTTGATGATCCGCTCAGTTGTGCTCTGATCGCGCCGCCGAAGCCGCTGGGGGAACCAGTGCCTCCTCCGCCAAAGGGGGTAGGGCCACCCCCACCGCCGAATCGACCTCCGCCTCCACCGAAGCCGCCGCCAGTTGCTGCCTTCAAGGTGGGTGCGAATGCATTGACCGCAATGACTGCACCAAACGCAATGACAGCGCCAATGATTCCGCCAAGAACTCCTTGCACAACGCTTTCTGCCATTACTTGACGAACAATCTTGTTGCTCTTCCAACCAAGCGCCTTCAAAGTTCCGAATTCACGTGTACGACGAGTAACACCAGACATGGTGAACAGCATCGCGAGAGCAAAAGCGACGATGACGACAATGATCGACAGCCATTTTCCGAATGAAGACAAAAGGTCTGATGCTGTTGACAACGAACCTGACACCGTTTTTGCTAAATCAGCAGATGTGCTGATTGTGGCATCGGGCAACAATGTCGCTAACGACTGAGACACGCCAGACACATTGTCGCCACCACTTGCTTTGACATACACATTGGTGACGCCAGAATCGACTCCGGCCAATGTGCGTGCAACATCAATAGGGATATACACATTTGATGCAGTTTCTGCTGCGCCTGCAGACGGACCGACAAGTCCGACGACCGCAAATTTCTTTCCGGCAATTGTGATGGAACTTTTGAG
>CAIYTS010000160.1 GCA_903929185.1 uncultured Acidimicrobiaceae bacterium | reverse complement strand
GTGGCTCAGAGGAGTTTCTTGCGGTGTGTCGCGAATGGACTCTTGACGACGCTGCAGATGAATGCGGCATTGATGTCTCTGTGTTTAATGAATGTGTAGATCTCATTAGTACTTCCTCGGCAGCTATGTTGCGTATTGGGTGGGGAGTTGAACGCAATGTCAATGGCGGCAGCAGCATGCTCGCAATATTTTCAATGTGGGCGGTTGCTGGTCATTTCGGAGTTGAGGGAAGAGGAATTCTTGCTTCTACCTCTCGGGTATCGTCAGCACAAATTGATGCATTGCTGCCAGACGTGCAAGACGCACGCTCGGTTGTGAACATGAATCATGTAGGTCGTTGGCTGAACTCAGATGACGCACCATCAGTTCTTCTGATTCAAGGCGCTAACCCTGCTGTCACGGCGAATGATCAACAACTCATGTTGGCAGGGCTCGCCAATGAGGCAGTATTTACAGTGGTTCATGACCAGGTGATGACAGATACTGCACGGTATGCAGATGTTGTGTTGCCGGCCACTACTCAATTCGAAGTTGATGACTTTGCAGGAAGTTATGGCTCATTTTCATTGCAGCGAGTCAACAAGGTCATTGAGCCCGCAGGTGAGTCGCGCAGTAATGACTGGCTGGGCCGTGAATTAGCAGCCCGACTTGACTTACAAATAACGACACCGCGTATCGAAGATATCGAAGTTGTCCAAAACATCGAGTTGCTCACGCCTCAAAACAGTGTGCAGTTCCGAGATGTTTTCCCAGAGGGAATGAAGGCTCGTTTGTTCTCGCCTGATTCTGAATTGCCTTTACCGTCGCCTATGACGGGACGAGGATCTACTGGTTTGTTCCTTAGGCTTCTCACATCAGCTACCGCCAAAACTGTTAATTCGATGTTTGCTGAATATGACCCACCAACTGCTGCGGTCTCAGTTCATCCGATTGATGCAACAGAGAGGGGTCTCACCGATGGAGACACTGTTGTCGTGTCAAACAGCCTGGGCACTGTGACCTTGCCAGTATCGGTGGATGCACGGATGCGAATCGGAGTATGTGAAATTCCAAAAGGTTTATGGATGCGCCATGTTGCGAACGGCATGGTGTCAAACGCATTGATTTCAGATGGGGTCAATGACTTAGGCGGCGGAGCATGCTTCAATGAAGCGTTAGTTCTGATTGAGAAAGCGGCATCCGATGAGTGAGATCTTCACAAAAGTAGAAAACCTTGCGAAGCGGGGAGTCATTGTTGAATTTAAAGAATTCATCAATAGGGGAAATGTCATTGACTTGGCAGTCGCTTTCGTTATGGGTGCTGCGTTCAAAACTGTTGTGGACTCATTTGCAGGAAGCGATAAGGGCCCTGGAATCCTGGGAGGATTCATTGGTGCCATCTTCGGCGGGCAACAACCAGATTTTTCAAAGAAGGTTCTTACTGTCAATGGCAGTGATATCCCGTTTGGGTCCTTTGCCACATCAGCCATGAACTTCTTCTTCGTTGCATTGGCATTGTTCATGGTGGTGAAGCTCTATAACCGCTTTCGTTCAAATGATGACAAAGAGAAGGCTGCTCTTAACACCAACGATTTG
>CAIYTS010000159.1 GCA_903929185.1 uncultured Acidimicrobiaceae bacterium | reverse complement strand
CACTCAAACTGCTGGCGTATCGCTTACTGCACAACAGCCAGAAGTAAACATTGTTCGCACAGCTATTGAAGCGCTCGCGGGTGTCCTCGGCGGCACTCAGTCATTACATACAAACTCAATGGATGAAGCAATGGCCTTGCCAACTGAGCGAGCAGCCCGTATTGCATTGCGTACCCAACAAGTAATTGCTAACGAAACAAACGTGACTGCCGTGGCTGACCCACTTGGTGGCTCGTGGTACGTAGAAGAACTCACCAATGAAATGGAACGCCGGGCCGAAGAGATATTTGCCGACATCGAAGCTTTCGGTAATGGTTCCATGCTTGATGGTTGCATTAATGGCATTGAAGAGAACTGGTTCCAGAGCCGAATTGCAGACTCTGCTTACGATCTTGAGCGCAAGTTCAACTCTGGCGAGCGAATCATTGTCGGTGTCAGCCATTTCTTAGAGGGCAATGACGAAGAAGAAATTGACCTATTGCGCATCACCAATGAAGACGAGCAAAAACAGCGCCGTCGCCTTGAGGCCGTGCGCTTGTCTCGCAATGCCGCCGCTGTGGCCGAATCTCTCGCAGTTCTTGAAACCGAAGCTGCAGACCCAGAAATCAATCTCATGCCAGCACTGATTAATGCATCGAATGCGCAGGCTACGGTGGGCGAAATGATGAAGTCCATGGGCACAGTATTTGGCCGCCATATCGAAGTACCGACGATCTAATGACTCTTCGTGTCCTCGTAGCGAAAATCGGACTTGATGGTCACGATCGTGGAATCAAAATTGTTGCGCGCCTGTTACGTGATGCCGGCATGGAAGTCATCTACACCGGCTTATTTCAAACACCTGACACTGTTGCATCTGCTGCGATCGACGAAGACGTCGACGTCATCGGATTATCAATGTTGTCGGGTGCACACATGACCCTTGCGCCTTTGGTTGTCGAAGCATTGCGGTCACGCGGGTCTTCTATTCCCGTAGTCGTAGGCGGCATCGTCCCAAAGCAAGACATACCGCTTTTGAAAGCTGCAGGAATTTCTGAAGTGTTAGGTCCTGGCGCACCAGGAACAGCTGTTGTTGACACGATTCGTGCCGCAGCAAACGCGTCGTAACTTACTGACGATTCATTTCTGCTTTTGCTTCCGCTGCTGCAGTATCAACGCGACGTGGACCAGCTTCAATCACAATTTCGTGCAATTCACCGGTGTATGCATACGGCGCGCTGTAGCGAGTTGACACTGGTGAACCATGGTCATACCCGACGCTTGGTCCGACTGATGAAATCATGCGCATATATAGCGACACTTCTGCTGAACCGCCCGAGACTCCATCTATCGTGACTTCTAAATAGCCAGACATTCCGTCGCCACGGCGAAGGACCGCACGCAGTTCATGATCGCCTTCTGGTACGAGTCCGGTTGATTCGATAATGGTGTGATCACCAAATACGTTGTAATCAAAAAGGAGTCGTCCATTCTGGACAAACAAGGACACACCAGAGTTCTGAGTGCCTGATGCATACAGAACACCTTCGTCACCTTTTTTATACGTAACTTTGGCAACGATGTCGACATTGCGACCGCCGACTCCACCCGAAGCTTGTGACGGCATCGGTGACATTGGCGGACGATACACGTAACGACGATCCTCAGGGTGTGGTGAGTTCTTGCGGAAACGCGCTCCGAACAATTCAAGACCACGATCATCAAGAGGTAGCACGCCATGAATTTCTGCTTGTTCCCACCAATGAGCAATCATCTCGTCAAGCTTTGCTGGTTCACTGTCAGCCAAGTCGTTGCACTCTGAGCGGTCGATTGACAAGTGGTACAGCTCCCACTTTTCATTGCTATACGGCGTACCGGTCTGATGCTTCAACACGGCTTTCCATTCACCAGCAACAATTGCCAAGCTGCCCATATTTTCAAAATGCTGAACTGTGTTCGTTGCAGGTGCCGTTGCATCTTTGAGGAATGACTTAAAGGAATGTCCTGTAACAGGCATTTGTTCAAGACCTTTGCGCACCTTTGGAGGTGTTACGCCAATGATGTCGTACATCGTGGGCACGATGTCAGAAACAAATACGAACTGATCGCGTTTTGTTCCTCTTTGGTCTTTGGGAACGCCATTTGGCCAATGGAACACCATCGGTACATGAACGCCGCCTTCATGCGTGTTCTGCTTGTACCAGCGGTACGGAGTGTTGCCCACTTGCGCCCAACCCCACGGATAGTTGTTGTGGCTGTTTGGTCCACCAATGTCATCAATGTCCTTAATGGCTTGGTCTGGAGTTTCAAATACTCCGTTGAAGAACTTCATTTCATGCATAACGCCGTATGGGCCACCCTCTTGTGAAGCACCGTTGTCGGCATGAATAACAAGAACCGTGTTGTCGAGTTGACCGAGCTTGCGCAAACCTTCAACGAGGCGGCCAATCTGATCATCAGTATGGTCAAGGAACGCAGCGAAAGCTTCTTGCAAACGAGCTGCAAGTCGCTGTTCGTTTTCTGACAATTCATCCCACGGCTTTACGCCAGGGTTACGAGGAGACAACACAGTGTCAGCGGGAATAACGCCATTTGCAATTTGTTTTTTGAACCAACGCTCGCGAACGATGTCCCAACCTTCGTCGTACTTGCCGCGATATTTCGCCATGTATGACGCTGGTGCCTGGTGTGGTGCATGCGTTGCACCAAAGGCCACGTACCCCAAGAACGGACGATCTGGTCGAACACCTTTGTAATCAGCAATGATGTGAAGAGCTTGATCAACAAGGTCTTCTGACAAGTGGTAACCCTCTTCTGCAGTACGCGGCGCATCAACAGGGTGATTGTCTGCAACAAGTTCAGGGTGGAACTGATCTGTTTCACCATCCATGAATCCGTAGAACCGATTAAAGCCTCGTGCGACTGGCCACTGATCAAAAGGGCCAGCAGCAGAGGCCTGCTCCATTGGCGCAAGGTGCCATTTACCAACTGCAAATGTTCCGTACCCCTCATCACCGAGAACTTCGGCAACAGTTGCTGCATGGTTTGAGATGTGACCGAGTTGGTTTGGAAAGCCAGTGATGAAGTTCGACACAGAACGCATACCGACTGCGTGGTTAGAACGACCACTGAGGAGAGCTGCCCGTGTTGGTGAACACAGTGGCGTCACGTGAAAGTTGGTGAACTGCAAACCGTTCGCAGCTAGCGCGTCAATGTTTGGCGTATCGATGTCGGAACCGAAGCAACCCATCTGGGCGAAACCGGTGTCGTCAAGAAGAACAAGGATGACGTTCGGGGCATCAGGGCCAGGGTGAGCGGGAGTCGCGAACCACGGCTCTGACTCAGCCAACGTGCGTCCAATTTTTCCTTCAAATCCGTAGTTCTCAGCCATGGTCTCCCCTATTAATTGCGAGACACCATCTTTGCTGGCGTCTGACCCACTGAGGGGTGTCGAATCAGAATAGATGCTGTTCCTGTGGGATTATCAATGGACCCCCTACAACCCATAAGTTCAGTACGAAACAGGAGACCCCATGCACTTAGAGATCGACAGATCCAACCTTCGCAATCACCGCATCGTGGCAACCACGGCGCCCACTGCTGCGCCAGAAGGATCAGTGGTCCTGAAGCTCGAGCGATTTGCGCTCACTGCAAACAACATCAGTTACGTGATGTCAGGCGACGCACTTGATTACTGGGGTTTCTTTCCGACAGAAGATGGTTGGGGCCGTCTACCCACCATGGGCTTTGGTGTTGTCACCTCGTCTGGCGTTGCTGGCGTAAATGTTGGCGAACGATTCTTTGGTTTCTACCCAGCCGGCGACCACCATGTGGTGCAAGCAGAAGCAATCAGTTCTGGTTTTGTTGATGCATCCCCTCACCGCGAATCTCATGCCATGGCATACCGCGGTTTCGACAGAGTGTCTCCAACTGAGACTGAAAAGGACAATGCAACTCTTGTGTTGCGTGGTCTCTTCGTTACATCGTTCTTGGCTGAAGACTTCCTTCGCGAGTCAGATTTCTTCGGCGCCACTCAGGTACTTGTTACAAGTGCTTCCAGTAAGACTTCAATCGCCCTTGCGCATTCTCTTCGCGAGAATTCAAAAACAAGAGTCATCGCACTTACATCTGCTGCCAATGTCGACTTCACGTACGGCGTTGACCTGTATCACCAAGTCATCACCTACGACGATATTGAAACTCTTGACCCTTCAGTTCCCACCGTCATCGTTGATATGGCAGGTAATGCCAGCGTTATCTCGCGCGTGCACCACCACTTCAATGATGCACTGAAGTATTCCTGCCGCATCGGTGGCACTCACTGGGATCAGTCAGGCTCCACAAAAGGAATCCCTGGGCCTCGTCCTGAATTCTTCTTTGCACCTAGCCAGATGGCAAAGCGCGGCAAAGAATGGGGACGCGACGTATTCAACGAGCGCATCGCAACTGCATTGTCACTATTTCTCGATGATTCCACTCGTTGGCTCACTATTGAACATTCTCACGGCGAAGATGCACTAACTGATGTGTACATGCAGTTAGTAGAAGGGCGCGTGCGCCCTGAAGCCGGACACATACTTTCTCTCTAAATCACTACCTAAAGGAATAACACCATGTCACCAAACAAACCTTCATACGGAAAAGTTGACCGCGATTACGGAATGCGCATGTTCACTACGCCCCCCGAAGAGGACGGCCCAGTGTGGATGGTGAACTTCATGAAATACCGCGAAGAGGCCACTTATGCCGATGGCACCAAAGGTGTTTCCGGACAAGAAGCAGATGACAAATACGCGCCAACAGAAATTCTTCATGAGATCGGCGCAGAAGTGCCGTTCTTTGGTGATGTTGTCTTGCAGCTTGCCGGAAACGACGTGAAGTGGGACCGCATTGGCGTTGTCAAATACCCAACACGTGCATCGTTTCTTGGAATGCAGAACCGTAAAGATTTCCAAGACAAGCATGAGCACAAAGAAGCCGGCATGGAATTCACATTCGTCATCGGATGCCAGCCAAACAAGCTCAGCCCGTCCCTTCGAGTTCCTTTTGAATCATGGGACAGTTTCGAACATGCACCAACAGAAGAAGACGGACCAGTCATGGTTGTCCACTTGTTGAAGTTTGTTGAAGGCGGACGTGAAGGCCCGATGGAGGAATACCAGAACAAGGCAATCAAGGTCGCTCAGAAACACGGTGGCGGCGCAGCAGCAATGTTCAATGTTGAAGGCACCATCATGGGTGATGGCCGTCAATGGGACGAGTGCCGCTTCGTTTCTTATCCTTCGTTGCGTTCATTCATGGCAGTAGTACAAGACCCTGACCGTCTTGAAGCGCAGAACGGTCCTCGTACAGCAGCCATTGCAGACACCTACACAGTTGTTGTTCGCCCACGGAACGATACGTTCACAACTCACGGTGCAATCTGATGGAAATAATGCGCACCCCCGATAGTTGCTTTGAGAATCTTGCTGATTACAACTTTGCACCGCATTACACAACCATTACCGCAAAAGATGGCACAGTGCTTCGTTTTCATTTCGTAGACGAAGGCCCGCGTGACGCAGCACCAATCGTGTTGATGCACGGCAACCCATCATGGTCGTACTTGCATCGCCACATGATTACAGGGCTTGTTGCACTTGGTCACCGTGTACTGTCGCTTGACCTCATGGGTCTTGGTCGATCAGACAAACCAAATGAAGCCTCGTACTACACGCTTGCTAGTCATGTTGATTGGGTAACAAAATGGTTCGAGGCAGAAAACCTCACCAATATCACCATGTACATGCAGGACTGGGGCGGCCTCATTGGCTTAAATGTGTTGCCACATATTGCAGACAGAGTTGATCGCGTCATCGCTTCGAATACCGGATTACCTGTTGGTGAAGGTGCCAATAAGGCAATGCGTGACTGGTTGGAATATTCCAGTTCGGTTCCCGAACTTCCTGTTGGAAGCCTGGTGAACGGCGGTTCAACTCGCACGCTTAGTGCTGCAGAGATTGCTGCCTACAACGCGCCATACCCAGACGGTAGTTACCAAACAAGCCCAAAGATATTTCCAAGTCTCATTCCAGTGCAACCAGAAAACCCTGGTGTTCCACAAAATAGAGAAACATGGAAGTTCCTTGAGACATGGACCAAGCCATTCCTCACTGCTTATGGTTCAGAAGACCCAATTGCATTCAAGCCTGGTGCTCACCTTGGATTCCAAAATCGTGTTCCCGGCGCTGCCGGACTCACGCACCATGTGATCGAAGGTGCTAACCACTTCATTCAAGAAGATGCACCAGCAGAACTTGTCTCCATTATTCACAACTTCGCACAGTAGGTAGTTATGCCGACTCCCGAATTTGTGCGCAGTCCTGACAGCAGCTTTGCTGATCTAGCCGACTTTCCGTTCACACCGAATTACTTCGACATTGATGGCCTGCGCTTGCATTACATCGATGAGGGCCCGCGCGATGCTCCTGTCATTTTGATGATGCACGGGATGCCGTCATGGTCGTATCTGTATCGCCACATCATTCCCGTCATGTTGGAAGCCGGGTATCGCTGCGTTGCCCCCGACCATATTGGTTTTGGTAAATCAGACAAAGTTGTCGACCCTGCGTGGTACAACATTGCGCGCCACACAGCTAACACAGCTGCACTCATTAAGCATCTTGATCTCACCGACATCACAATCATGGTGCAAGATTGGGGCGGTCCTACTGGGCT
>CAIYTS010000158.1 GCA_903929185.1 uncultured Acidimicrobiaceae bacterium | reverse complement strand
TCTGGATCAGGAACAGCGTCAGGCGGGTAGTTTGACTGGGGCGGTCGCCTCCTAAACTGTAACGGAGGCGCCCAAAGGGTCCCTCAGGCTGGTTGGCAATCAGCCGTCGAGTGCAATGACACAAGGGAGCTTGACTGCGAGACTGACAGGTCGAGCAGGTACGAAAGTAGGGCATAGTGACCCGGCCATTGCGTGTGGAAGCGTGGTCGCTCAACGGATAAAAGGTACCCCGGGGATAACAGGCTAATCTTCCCCAAGAGTCCATATCGACGGGAAGGTTTGGCACCTCGATGTCGGCTCATCGCATCCTGGGGCTGAAGCAGGTCCCAAGGGTTGGGCTGTTCGCCCATTAAAGCGGTACGCGAGCTGGGTTCAGAACGTCGTGAGACAGTTCGGTCTCTATCCTCCGCAGCCGGAAGAGTCTTGATGAAAGCTATCCCTAGTACGAGAGGACCGGGATGGACGGAGCTCTAGTGTGTCAGTTGTCCTGCCAAGGGCACGGCTGATTAGCTACCTCCGGAAAGGATAACCGCTGAAAGCATCTAAGTGGGAAACCTGTTCAAAGATGAGGACTCTCACAGGGTTAACCTGGTAAGGCCCGTGGCTAGACCACCACGTTGATAGGCTGGAAGTGTAAGGACAGTAATGTCTTCAGCTGACCAGTACTAATCGGCCGAGGGCTTTATTTAATACGTGCTCGTGCTTGCTCTGGAGTCCTTGTGGGGAACCACATTGACAATTGATTTTCGGTGACCATAGCGACAGGGTCACACCCGTTCCCATTCCGAACACGGCAGTTAAGCCTGTCAGCGCCGATGGTACTTGGGGGTAGACCCCCTGGGAGAGTAGGACGTCGCCGAAATTTTTCGATAAACAACCCCGGCTTCGGCCGGGGTTGTTTGCATTTCTGGGTTAATTCGCAATTGCGCTCCCTACACTTGTTGCCTATGTCTGAACGTCCAAGCAACTCAGGCCGCCCCGATAGAGGGTCAGGCCCACGTCGCTCTGGCGATTCTCGTCCCGGCGGCAATTCGCGCCCACCTCGTGGTGATTCTCGTGGGGGAGACGACCGTCCTCCTCGCAGTTTCGATCGTGATTCACGCCCACCTCGTGGCGACCGTGATGATCGTCCTCGCAGGTTTGATCGTGATGCTCCTCGTGGGGCACCGCGTGGTGATCGTGATGACAGGCCTCGTTCGTTTGATCGTGACTCTCGTCCTCCTCGCAGCTTTGATCGTGATTCACGTCCCCCTCGTGGTGACCGTGATGATCGTCCTCGTAGGTTTGATCGTGATGCTCCTCGTGGGGCACCGCGTGGTGATCGTGATGACAGACCTCGTTCGTTTGATCGTGACTCTCGTCCTCCTCGCAGCTTTGATCGTGATTCACGCCCTCCTCGTGGCGACCGTGATGATCGTCCTCGTAGGTTTGATCGTGATGCTCCTCGTGGGGCACCTCGCGGTGATCGCGATGACAGACCACGTTCTTTTGATCGTGACTCGCGCCCTCCTCGCAGCTTTGATCGTGATTCACGCCCTCCTCGTGGCGACCGTGATGATCGTCCTCGCAGGTTTGATCGTGATGCGCCTCGTGGAGCACCGCGTGGTGATCGCGATGACAGACCACGTTCTTTTGATCGTGACTCGCGCCCTCCTCGTAGTTTCGATCGTGATTCACGCCCTCCTCGTGGTGACCGTGATGATCGTCCTCGCAGGTTTGATCGTGACGCTCCTCGTGGAGCACCTCGCGGTGATCGCGATGACAGACCACGTTCGTTTGATCGCGACTCTCGTCCTCCTCGCAGTTTCGATCGTGATTCGCGCCCACCTCGTGGAGACCGTGATGATCGCCCTCGCAGGTTTGATCGTGACTCGCGCCCTCCACGCACTGCAGCGCAAGAACGGTCAGATGAAGTTAAAGGTCGCATTGGCGAACGCCGCACAAGTGGCGAAATGTCATTGCCACCAGAGCGTTCTCGCGAAGATTGGGTAGACGAAGGTTCAGTTCGTCCTGCGCGTAAAGCACCAAGTTTTGGACCACGTTCAAAGGGAACAGGCCGCCCACAAAAAGGTGGTCGCAAAGAAGTTCGTGCACTTGACTCTGTAGTAGATCAGTTTGAAAAAGCTCTCGGATCGAAAGCATCACCGCGAGCATTGAAGCGTTATGACGCAGCATTGCAAGCTTTTGAAGCGCATCGTTATGACGATGCACGCAAGATTCTTAATCCAATGTCACGCGAATATTCAGAAGTTGCTGCTGTTCGAGAGATGCTTGGGCTGTGTCTGTATCGCGCCGGGCAATGGAAACGTGCACTTGTTGAATTTGAAGCGTCATTGAAATTGAATCCAGATTGGATTTTCAACCACGCTGTTATTGCAGATTGTCATCGCGCATTGGGTGAACACCAAATGGTGGAGAAGTATTGGCAAGAACTCTTAGAGGCTTCACCGCATCCTGAGTTGATGGCTGAAGGTCGCATTGTTATGGCTGGTTCCATGGCAGATCGTCGCCAAATCACTGAAGCGCTTGCGTTGATGGAAAAGGCCTCGGGCGATATGAATCGACCATCTGAGTACCACCTTCGTCAGTGGTTCGTGATTGCTGATTTGTATGACAAAGAAGGCAATGTGATCAAGGCTCGTCAGTTCTTCGAGCGAATTGCGGCAATTGATCCTGGTTTTGTTGATGTTGCCGAAAGGCTTTCCACACTGGGCGCTTAGCCCTCACCTTCCTAGATTTTTGGGCCATTGTGCTCTACTGACTAATAATGTAGTATTTCTACATATGTTCAAATATACGAGTTTCTCCTTGTCTGCCCGCTTCCTGGTCTTGGCCATGTTTTTGACGTCGGCCATAGCGGCGGGAAGCCATCCGCAAAGCGCTGATGCAGCAGTGGGGAACTGGGCTACCGGCGAATGGGTGTGTTCGACAGGCACTCCTCCTCTGGATGGAGGCACGTTTGCAATTGGCGTTGAATATGACTGCACCCTCGCGGCAGTGTCTGGAAGGGCGATGACGCTTGTTGTTGACAACTCATGGGGAGTCATGGCTTCTGTCGTGAATGCAAGCTTGTTGACAAAGGGTCTGACCGTATCGCTCATTGATAGCAACACCAAAGTTCGTGTACAGGGAACACCAATTGCGCAATCTTCTACAAACAGTGGTGACAGCAAGCTTCGTTATCTATTTAGCATCAGCGGAGAGAAAGAGGAACTCACGTTTCGAACTGAACTGCTGAGAGCAAATGGAAGCGTGACAGTTACTCCCACACAGCCAGCCTTGGGCGATGCAGTCACGTTCACTGCGAATCCGACTACGTTGCCAACCGGGTACACGGTGGCATATGTTTGGCTCAATTCAAGTGATGGCACGGTACTTGCTGGCCAGGTTGCTGCAACTCTGAATTACGTTGCAGTAGTTGGTACGTATTCAGTTGAGGCCTATTCCGTCACAAGTTGGACTGATGGCACGAACAGTGTCAGTGGAGTCCCATTGACAAGATATTCAAGCTTGGATCTCGTTGGTCGCGCAAGTGTTTCTGTCGCGCGACCACGACCAGTGGCAGTTGTGACGACAACCACTACGGTTGCGCCAACCTCGACCACCGTTGAACCAACCGCTGTGACTGTTGCGCCAACCTCGACCACCGTTGAGCCAACCTCGACCACCGTTGAGCCAACCGCTGCGACTGTTGCGCCAACCTCGACCACAATCGCGCCAACGTCAACCACAATCGCACCAACGTCAACCACAATCGCACCGTCAGTTTTGGCCTCCAGGTATGCCAATGCAGTGCCGGGAATCACGGTGACAGACTCGGTTGTGTATCGCACGGCCCCCAAACGGGTTGCTGATAACTCGGCAGTCATGGTTTTGACCTCTCAGCAGACGCGTACGCTCGATGTTGAGTCGCGAACCCCTGCCGTATGTCTTCCGAATGATGATGATCTGGTCTTCATCAGTGAAGGAATGTGTGTTGCAGAAGTCGTTAATCAGAGAACTCGTGCAGTGCTTCGAACGCTTCGAACTAAAGTTGTGGGCGACAGCATTGAAGAACTCTTGGTCGGAAATGAAATCGTTACCTTGGCCCCGATCTACTTCAGGAAAATGTCTGCAATAATCGACTCTGACGGGCGTCAAACCCTGAACGCGATTCGCCCTCAAGCAATGACGGCTGGATCAATCATGGTGATGGGACATTCGGGAATTATCAATGGAAACAGCCCGGAGAACCAAAAGGTAGCCAACGATCGTGCACAGGCAGTAATGAAAGCGTTGAAGTTAACTGGAGTGAAAGCTCCGTTCGTAACCAGAAGTATTGGAGCTAGCAACCCTGCATCTACTGACACGTCTGAAAAAGCTCAGGTGAGAAATCGTCGCGTTGTGATAGCCCTCATTCCTTAAGGCGCACAACGCTCTACCTGGTTTACTTACAGAAGATTCTTGATAAAAGCTTCGGTGGTCAACTGCACATATTCTGGACCAAGGGCCAATCCGAAGTCGTCTACTTCGGACAGAATTCGACCGTAGATTGTCCCGATTATCCAAAATGAAATTGCATCAGGTGAAACATCCTTTCGGATGACATCGATATTCTGCAATCGCAAAATTGTTCTAGCGAATTCTTTGACTTGTCCGTTTTGAATGACAGAAATGCGCTTCAATAATGACTCGTCTACTAGAGCGGCTCCCAGAATCGACGATCGTGTTGCACGAAGCGTCCGGTTACGAGGCCCTTGGAGGAGCGCCACTGCATCGCGGAAAACTTGGACCAGGTCGTCTTTTGATTGGACTTGATCAAGCACCTGAACCATTGATGCAGAGTTTTGCGCAAACACTTGCAAAAAGCGCTGGGCTTGAGCCGCCTCAATAAGTCCATGACGGTCCCCAAAGTGGTGATAGAGCGACGTTATTGATACTCCCGCTTGTTTGACAATCGCGTCCACTCTGACTGCACTCTCGCCGCCGCTCTCAAGAGAGATGATTGCCAAGTCAACCAAGGCTTGGGCCGTTGGGTGAAGCTTTTCTGACATTGGATTGAACTTACTAGATGTGATTCGAAACAATTAGCAATTTCCGCGCTCTGTATGTGCTGAACAACCAAGAACTAACCGCATGGGGATTCATCGATTCCTAATAGGTATTCAAATGACTTTCCACTTTGGGTGCGTAATGCACACATTCCTAGTAACAACTAGGAGAAGTACATGGTTTCCACAACAACGAGCATTGATACCGAAGGTGTCAATCTGGTCATACTCATCGGCGAAGTGACATCGCCTCCCGTTCAACGCACCCTTCAGACCGGTGAGGTCGTATCGAGTTTCGATATGGCAACTTATGTGGAAGAGGGCCGAATTTCTGTGCCTATTGCATGTGCCGGAGAATGTGACACAACTCACGTCGGTGACAATGTCTGCGTTGTGGGCATTGTTCGACGTCGCTTTTTTCGGTCCGGCGCCGGAGTCACCAGCAGAACTGAAGTGCTCGCTGACCAAGTGATTTCTATGCGTCGTAGAGCAAATGTGCGCAAAACCGTGTCTCGAATACTGGAGAATCTTTCAGCAGATCTTGAAATCTGACTACTATTGACATCGCCCCCGAATGTGCCTTGTGCATCCGCAATTACTGCGGTCGGGACTCGATGAAAGGTGTTGTCGAATGAATCAAGAGCAGCTCGCGCAAATGCGCAACGGAAAAGGTTTTATCGCCGCACTCGATCAGAGCGGTGGAAGCACTCCAAAGGCTTTGTTGTTGTACGGGGTACAAGAAACTGCGTATTCAAATGAAGCAGAGATGTTCGATGTCATTCATGCAATGCGTAGCCGCATGGTGGAGAGTCCAGAGTTCAATGGTGATCGCGTTCTAGGTGCAATCTTGTTTGAAGGAACTATGGACCGCGAGATCGGCGGCATGGGTAGTGCCGAATTCCTGTGGAACAAAAAGCATGTCATTCCGTTTTTGAAGATTGATAAAGGCTTGGCTGACGAAGCGCATGGTGTACAAATCATGAAGCCAAACCCCGATCTTGATGCCTTGCTTGCTCGTGCGCTGAAGAAGGGCGTATTTGGCACCAAGATGCGTTCAGTGATCAAGCTGGCTAATGCCGATGGCATAACAGCAGTAGTTGCTCAACAATTCGAGGTAGGTCGTCAAATCCTTCGTGCTGGTCTAATTCCGATAATTGAGCCCGAAGTCGATATCAATAGCCCTCAGAAAGCAGAAGCCGAAGTGTTGCTCAAGGCTGCTCTTCTCGCTGAGCTGAACAAACAACCAACCGATCAGCCGGTGATGCTTAAGTTGACTCTTCCAGAGACTGACGGATTTTTTGACGAGCTAGTTGCTCATCCGAGCGTTCTTCGTGTTGTTGCGTTGTCAGGTGGATACTCACGTGACGATGCAAACGCACGCCTCAGTCGCAACAAAGGCGTTATTGCGAGTTTCTCTCGCGCATTGACTGAAGGTCTGTATGCTCAACAGTCTGAAACAGAATTCAATACTGCGATTGGTGCTTCGATTGCGTCAATCTATGCAGCGTCCATTAGCTAACTAGTTAAGGTCGCGCATCACCATCCCGGTGCGCAATTTTGGCGTAAAGAACGTTGACTTTGGTGGCATGAGTTCGCCCGTGTCAGCAGTGCGACGGATTTCGGTCAATGAAACTGGCCGAATCAGAATGGCGGAAGTGGCCACGCCTGCTGCAAGCTTGCCGACTACTTCAGTGACTCCGTGTTGGTACGTAACGGAATGTTCTGTATTGCGAAGAGCGTGCTCAAGGCGTGCGCTGTCCATGTCGCGCACTCCGTCAAATGTCTCGGATCGCGGCGTGAGGAACGTGCCGTTGCCATCTGGTGAGACCAGGCACAGTGAGCCGCGAGTGTCCATGTCGCTGATGGTGTGCGTACCAACGCGCCCTGCATCTGTGGTGTCGTAATGGGCTGCGAGAACTGACAGCAATTTTGCATTGTCGATGTCATACAAGCGATGGATAGCAGCGACACTGAGTTGCTCTTGAACCAATTCAGCAACGTATGTCATGGTGAGCTCAGCACCTGGAGGGTTGCCCGCTGTACGGCTTTGGTCTCTGAATGTCCGACTGATGGCGTATCGATGATGTCCGTCTGCGATGAGCACGGGATTTTCTGAGACGAGTCGTGAAATGGTTGCGATGCGTGCAGGATCCGAAACGCGTTCGAGGACGTGATGCACGCCTTCTTCGTCAGTGCATTGCGCTACAACTTCGCCCGGTTCGATCAGCGCCGCGGTGAGACCGTGAGTCAGTGAGAGTCCCCACACTGGGCTGAGATTTGCATGAGTAGCAATAGTGAGATCAAGGCGATCAGTCTTTGCTTTTGGTGTAGTGCGTTCATGGGGAAGAACACCGCCAGCCCCTTCATCCACAACTTCGAGTGCGCCGATTACCCCGACTGTTGTGCGCGTTGTGCCCGCTTCATCTGTGAAAGTCATTCGATAGATAGAAAAGGTCGGCGAATCATCAGAAATGATGTGTCCGCTCTTGCGCCATTCCTTTAAGCGATTAGCGGATAACTGGTAGCGCCCTAGACCGTCAGCATCAATGGGGTAATCAAGAAGAACGATGTTGTGTGAGTCTGTAGCTGCGTAGTTGGCCCGTTGATCTTCATCGAAAACGTCATACGGGGCAGAAGTCAGCGCCGTGATATCGGTCGAGCCTTTGGTGGAATATCGAAGAGCAGCAAAAGGTTCAAAGCGGGGCATGGGGTAAAGCGTGGCAGGATTAACGACTATGCGCAAAACCGTGTCCCCAAAAGTTGTGTTGTGTGACCTCGACGGGGTGGTTTGGCTCGCTCATCAACCAATTCCTGGATCTGTGAGAGCCATCGAATCTTTGCGTGAAGCCGGCATTCGTGTTGTGTTTGTAACAAACAACTCTTTTTCCACCTATGACGAGCAAGTCGCTGCCTTGGGCTCAATAGGAATCCAGGCAGCCGGTGACATTGTGACCTCAGCGATGTCAGCAGCCACAGCCATCAAGTCTGAGTGGCGAGTACTGGTGTGCGGTGGGACCGGGTTAATTGAAGAAGTGTCTCGTGTTGCCCGTGACGTAGTCGTGGCATATCGCGAACCAATGGCTGTCGGACCGTTTGATGCCGTTGTCGTTGGTTTTCACCGAGAGTTTGATTATCAGGTCCTGACAGATGCACTCACTGCAGTTCGTGGCGGTGCAGTTCTGATTGGGTCGAATGATGATCCGACGTACCCAACACCAAACGGACCGATACCTGGTGGAGGTGCGATTCTTGCCGCAATTGAAAAAGCATCAGGAGTAACGCCGACCGTGACGGGTAAACCGTATGCACCGATGGCGCAACTTGTTCGTGAATTGTGTGGCGATGTGCAGCCTGAAGAAATGGTGATGGTTGGCGATCGTTCCGATACCGATGGAGGCTTTGCTCGGAATATCGGCGCTCGATTTGCCATGGTGCTTAGCGGAGTGATGGCGTCTGCTGATGGCAGCGACGCTGACATCGTGGCAGCTGATTTGTCTATGGTTGCCGAAATCTTGCTCAAGGAGTGAAGGGCCGAGCAGTACGCTCAAAGAATGCGTATGCGACTTGATGCCGCCCTTGTGAAGAGGGGATTAGCAGAGAGTCGATCTCATGCTGCGCGCATGATTGATGAACGCAACATCACTGTCGGTGGAGTCATTGCTGAAAAGACATCACGGATGGTTGCCCCTGAGGAGCCCATTGAGGTCTTGGTCAAGCGTCGGTTCGTAAGTCGAGGTGGAGAAAAACTAGAACATGCACTCGACAAATTTGGCATCTCGGTTGAAAACAGATCTGTGCTTGATGCTGGTGTTTCCACCGGCGGTTTTACTGACTGTGTTTTACAACGCGGTGCACGTCGAGTTTTTGCAGTCGATGTTGGTCGTAATCAACTACATGAACACATGAAATCTGACCCACGTGTCGACTGGCGTGATGGAGTCAATGTTCGAGACTTGGTCGCAGAAGATTGTCCGTATCCCTGCTCTTTGGTGGTTGCAGATCTGTCGTTTATTTCTCTGACAAAAGTATTGCCAGCTTTTTTCGATTCTGTGTCACAGGAAGTTGGCTTTGAGACCCCCGGAATGGTGCTGTTAGTGAAGCCCCAATTCGAGGCCGGACGCATCGAAGTGTCTCGCGGTAAGGGAGTCATTACTGACCCCGGTATCCACCAGGAAGCCTGCGACACCGTGCGCGATGCTGTGTTGGGCCTAGGTGGGAGTGTGATTGGGGTCATTGAATCGCCCATAAAGGGCGCTGAAGGCAACACAGAATTCTTAATGTACGTGGAATGCTCCACCCGTTACGTAAGTTGTGAGTCATGAGTCGCCTCGGTTTAGCTGTCCATCGTTTTCGCCCGGACGCTCTTGAAGTCGCTGGTCGCGTCATTGGTTGGGCCAGCTCTCATGGGTATGAGGTCATTGTCGATGAATCTGATGTCGCATCTCTTGGATCTTCGGTTGTCACTAGCGGTGATGTAGGTGACGTTGATGTTGTTGTGTCAATTGGTGGTGACGGCACCATGCTTCGATCAGTTCATGTACTGAATGGTCGAGTGGTTCCTTTAATCGGGGTCAATTTGGGGCAGTTGGGTTACTTAGCGGTTGTTGAAGTTGATGAAGTGATTGAAGCACTAGATGTGTGGCATAACGGCACAGAAGGCACTGAGTTCCACTACGACGATCGCATGCTGCTGGAAGTGTCAATGTGGGCCAAAGGTGCGCGTCTTACTAATCACCTGGCCATGAATGAAGTTGTTATTGAGAAATCCGAGGCAGGTCATACGGTGCGCCTCGGGGTGGACATAGATAAGGCGTCGTTCACTACGTATGCAGCCGATGGCTTAATTCTTGCGACACCAACTGGTTCGACCGCCTATTCAATGTCTGCCCGAGGGCCAATCTTGTCGCCTCGTTTGCGCGCCATTTTGATGACGCCGGTGTCTCCGCACATGTTGTTTGATCGTTCGATGGTTCTTGATCCGCAAGAGTTGGTCCGAATCGAGATTTTGGGTCATCGGTCAGTAAATGTTGCCACTGACGGAGAACTCGTGCACACACTTCGACCAGGAGATGTCGTAGAAGTGCGCGCCGCACGGGAAGTTGCTCGATTTGTGAGATTTAAAGAACAACGATTTCATCAAACGTTGAAATCTAAATTTGGGTTGTCTGATCGATAATGCTTGTTGAGCTTTCCATTGAGAACTTGGGCATCATTGAAAATGTCCGGGTTTCTTTCGACAAGGGATTCACTGCATTCACGGGTGAAACCGGTGCAGGTAAAACCATGCTGGTGGAGGCCATCAACTTAGTTGTAGGTCGGCGAGCTGATGTGTCCGTCATTCGTGACGGGGCAGAAGAGGCTCGTGTCGAAGCACGGTTTATTACGAAGACTGCTTCTGGTGAAGTAGAAACCATTTTGTGTCGAGTTTTGCACCGCGAAGGCCGTAGTCGTGCGTACATCAACGACAGAATGGCCACGGTTGCGTCGCTTGCTGAAATCGGCGACGAATTGGTTGACATTCATGGTCAACACGCCCATCAGCGTCTGTTGTCATTGGCAACACAACGCAATTCTCTTGACCAATTTGGAAATGTCAGCATTACTGAATTGCAGACGGCTCGTGAAGCAGTTACTCACATTGACGCAAATTTGGCAGCACTCGGTGGTGATGAGAAATCGAGAGTTCGCGAGATCGACCTTCTGCAGTTCCAATGCGATGAAATTGAATCTAGTCAGATAACAAATCCCGCTGAAGACGCGCAGTTGTCTCAAGAAGAAGACATGTTGACTGACGTCGTTCGTCATCAGGAATCTTTGCAAAAAATCGTTTCTCTGTTGTCAGACGATGGAGCAATAGTTGATTTGCTCGGTGAAGCAGTCTCGGCCATTGCGCCCGTTACGTCGTTGCCTGCTGTGGCAGAACGAATACGCTCATTGGCTGCCGAGGCAAAAGATGTATCCGACACCGTGCGCGACGCAGCAGAGGGGTCTGAACACGACCCAGCACGACTTGAAGAAATTCGTGTACGTCGTCAATCACTTCGTGATTTGATGCGCAAATACGGCGACTCGTTATCTGATGTCATTGCCTTTGGGGCCGAAGCTCGCGAGAGGCTTGATGAACTCACCGGTTACGCCGAACGCGTCACTGAACTGGAAAAAGCAAAGGCAGTGGCCTTGCGTCACTTGGTGGTCTGTCAAAAAGAAGTGGGCAATGCACGTCGGGCAGTGGCGCCGAAGCTGGCAACTGCTGTGCAGAAGCGACTGCGTCAGTTGGCTCTGCCCAATGCCACTGTTCAGGTAGCGGTGGGAGATATCGAGTCTGATCCGGCAGGTGAGTCAGTTGTCTTCATGCTTGCAGCAAACCCAGGCAGTGCGCCGCAGCCGATTGCAAAGGTCGCCAGTGGCGGAGAATTGGCCAGAGTCATGCTGGCCTTGCGTCTGGTTCTGACCGGAGACCCTGCCACCATGGTCTTTGACGAAGTTGATGCTGGGATTGGCGGAGAAGCTGCTGTAGCCGTCGCTACTGCATTGCGTGAACTCGGTAGTGATCATCAAGTCATCGCCGTGACTCACTTGGCTCAGGTCGCCGCATCAGCTCATGGCCAAGTGGCTGTCTCTAAGTCTGTCAAAGGCGGGAAAACTTTCGGTTCAGCCATTCGAGTGGCAGAAAATGAGCGAGCATCGGAAATTGCCCGAATGTTGTCAGGCGGAGTGGCCGATGACTCAGCCACTGCCCATGCTCGCGATTTGCTGGAGAAACTTGGCGGGCAAAAGAAGCGATCTCAACGTTCGTCGTAGCGGTTTCACTCTGGGTGGCTCTGACCGATTAGGCTGTTCTTCCGTTAGCAATTACGTCGGCGGGAGTCTCAATGCCAAAGCACATATTCGTGACAGGTGGCGTTGCAAGTTCCCTCGGTAAGGGTCTCACTGCTTCTTCTCTTGGTCGTTTGCTCAAGATGCGTGGCCTTCGCGTCACTATGCAAAAACTTGATCCGTACATCAACGTTGACCCAGGCACGATGAACCCATTCGAACATGGTGAAGTGTTTGTCACAGATGATGGCGGCGAGACTGACCTTGACCTTGGTCACTATGAACGATTCATTGATGAAAATCTCACCCGCAGTTCGAACGCGACAACTGGTTCTATTTATCAGGCTGTCCTCGCTGCAGAACGCCGCGGTGATTACTTGGGAAAAACTGTTCAAGTAATTCCTCACATCACCGATGAAATCAAACGACGAATTCGCCGCATCGCTACTGATGACACCGATGTAGTGATTACAGAAGTCGGCGGAACAGTGGGAGACATCGAGATTCTGCCCTTTCTTGAGGCAATTCGACAGTTTCGCAACGAGGCTGGCCGAGATAATGTCTGTTACTTGCACGTCACTCTTGTGCCATTTATCGGTCCGAGCGGTGAGCAAAAGACGAAGCCAACTCAGCACAGCGTTACTGAATTGCGTTCACGGGGTATCCAGCCTGATGTCATCGTGTGCCGAAGCGAAGAGCCGCTCAGTAGTGGTCTGAAGCGAAAGATTTCACACATGTGTGACGTTGACACGAATGCAGTGATCAATGCTGCGGATGTTGGAAACATTTACGAACTTCCACTTGTTCTTCATGATGAAGGTCTCGACACTGTTGTCTGTGACATTCTTCGTCTCGATAGCGCAGTTGATTTGTCTTCATGGGAAAAACTGGTTGCACAAGTTGACGCCTCAGTGAAGCCAGTAAAGATTGGTCTCATCGGAAAATATGTAGAGCTACAAGATGCGTATCTCTCTGTTGTTGAGAGTTTGAAGCATGCTGGTTTCCATCACGGAGCCAAAGTGGAGATTGATTGGATTCAAGCAGAAGATGTTGAAGGTCTTCTGGCATCTGGTCGTCTGGACTCGCTCGACGGAATGGTGATTCCCGGAGGTTTTGGTCCTCGCGGAATTGAAGGAAAGATTGCAGCAGCTGCGTACTCGCGTGAAAATCTCGTTCCATGTTTGGGCCTTTGCCTCGGTATGCAAGTGATGACAATTGAATATGCCCGACATGTTCTTGGCATGGCTGATGCAAACAGCACTGAATTTGATCCATCAACCACACATCCCGTTATCGACTTAATGGTGGATCAGCGTGACGTCACCATGAAGGGCGGCACGATGCGTCTTGGTGCGTATTACGCAGTTCTACAGCCAGGAACAAAAGTTGCAGAAGCGTACGGTGAAACTGTGGTGAGTGAGCGTCATCGTCATCGTTATGAGTTCAACTACAACTTCCATTCACGTTTTGAGGAAAGTGGATTTTTGTGCAGTGGTACGTCTCCTGACAAACGTCTCGTTGAGTTCATTGAGATGGAGAACCATCCGTACTGGGTTGGTACACAGGCTCATCCCGAGTTCAAGAGTCGTCCAGATCGTCCGCATCCATTGTTCAGAGAACTGATTGCTGCTTCTTTGGTGCATCGCGAGAAGCGCCTTGCTCGTAGCGCAAGTACCACTGTTGCTCAATCAGCCTGAATGAGAACGTGAACCAAAGCGACCATAAAGGTTTTGCAACTACCGCTCTGGAAGTGGTTCATTCATGGGCGATGTTTCGTCTTTTGCGTCGCACCATTATCGGACCACGAGGCGATGAGTTTGATCGTACGTATGTCAGTACGCCGGGAGCCGTTGGCGTTGTTGCCTTAACCCCTGACAATCAGATCATTCTTGTGTCTCAGTACCGCTCCTCGTTTGATGATTATGTACTGGAAATTCCTGCGGGAATGCGAGATGTCGAGGGAGAGGACCCAGCGCGAACTGCGTGGAGAGAACTTGCAGAAGAAACCGGGTACGTGCCACGAACTGTTGAGTATTTGGGTTCCTGCTTGTCATCTCCCGGTGTAACTGATTCTGTTCTTGAATTGTTCATCGCTCGTGATGTTGTCGCAGGAGGCTCAGCGCCTGAAGGGCCCGAAGAATTGGATATGAAAGTGTTGGTAATCCCATTTTCTGAGGCATTGTCCATGGTGGATCGAGGAGAACTGACAGATGCCAAGAGTTCGGTCGGAATATTGTTGGCTGCTCGACGTTTTCATGATCTCGGATTGTGAACGATGTCAAAGAACTCCACGTCTGAACGAGATATCGAACTCGTCGAGGAGTTCCTTCGATGGATGGCCGTTGAACGCGGACGCGCAGTGAACACCATCTCGAATTATCGTCGCGACTTGAATCGGTACGTGGAATTTCTCTCTGAATCAAAGAAGAGTCTCCTCACCGTTCGTGAAGTAGAAGTCGAGGAATACGTACGTGTATTGCAGGCGTCAGGAGATGCCAATGCAAGTACGGCACGCAGGCTTGCAGCAATACGGATGATGCACAGTTTTTTACTTGCTGAGGAAAGACGAAGAGATAATCCGACAGCACGAATTGAGGGAGTAAAGGTTCCTGGTGGTGTGCCCAAACCTTTGAGCATGGATGAGGTCAATGCACTGCTGGAAGCAATGGTGGGGGATTCAGCCGCCGAGATGCGCGACAGGGCGCTTGTTGAATTCCTCTACGCCACCGGCGCGCGAATCTCCGAAGCATGCGATCTGAATCTTGATGATGTGGATTTGTCGTCTCGAGTGGTGCGTTTGTTTGGGAAAGGTTCAAAGGAGCGTGTGGTGCCGTTCGGACGAATTGCTGAAAAACGACTTCGGGAATACATCGGTAGTGCCGGTCGAGCTCAATTGGTACCTGATGTGTGGTCACGTGGCACTGACCGCGATGCGGTTTTTTTGACTAATCGGGGCAAGAGATTGAATCGACAAAAAGCGTGGCACATAGTGCGAGACGCAGGACTGCGAGCCGGAATTACTCGCGACCTTTCGCCTCATGTCCTTCGCCATACCTGTGCAACGCACATGCTTGAACATGGAGCTGATCTGCGAATCGTTCAGGAAATGCTGGGACATGCAACGATCTCCACTACTCAGATATATACCAAAGTTTCCAATGATCGATTGTGGGCTGTCTATCGCAATGCGCATCCGAGAGCCACAGGATGAACGGGAAGCATCTAGTGAAGAGGGCAGTGAGTTCGTTGTTGCAAACGCCACCAAGTGATGAAGACGTCGAGCTTGTGTCAGGTATTTTGAATAGCGCTGAATTTTCCGTGTGGTCGAAAATGCAGTTTCGCGATCAGCGACACAGCATTGTTGTATTTCGTCGATTTGTTGAAATGGTGCCTGACGCGATTCGAGAAGAGAGAGCCGCTGCGCTACTGCATGATGTGGGTAAAAACGTGTCAGGGTTGGGCTTCACGTCTCGAGTGGTAGCAACTGTTGTGGGACCACGAAGTCGACGATTTGCCGATTATCACAATCATGAAAATCTTGGGGCGGAATTGTTGCGTTCTGTTAGTGAAGCCCGAACAATTGAGCTTGTCGGCGGAACAGCAGTGGATAAGGTCTCGCTACTGCTGAAAGCAGCTGACGACATTTAGATCCGCGGTAATAGACCAATTGCCGAATGGGCTCTTTGGAGTGTGACTGCAGCAACATTGCGTGCTCGTTCGTTTCCGATCGAGAGAAGACGAGCAAGCTCGCCCTTGTCTTGCATGAGTTCTTGGAAACGAGCCCGTATTGGTTCAACAACTGCGATTACTGCATCGCCGGTGTCTGATTTCAGCGCACCATATTGTGAATACTGACTGACAAGTTGATCAACAGGTTTTCCGGTCGAGGCAGACAAAATGTCGAGAAGGTTGGAAACGCCGGGCTTGTTGGCGACGTCGTATTTCACTTCTCCGTCAGAATCTGTAACGGCTCGTTTGAACTTCTTAGAAATAGATGCGTTGTCATCAAGTAAATAGACAAGACCGCTGTCACTGGTGGCCGATTTCGACATTTTGGATGAGGGGTCTTGAAGATCCATTACCCGAGCACCGGCTTTGGGGTGAACAGCCTTGGGCAAGACAAACGTGTCACCGAATCGATGATTGAATCGAACAGCGATATCACGTGTGATTTCAATATGTTGGCGCTGGTCATCGCCAACTGGCACTTCATCTGCGTCGTACAACAAAATGTCTGCTGCTTGAAGGGCGGGATATGTGAAGAGTCCGGCTGAGACAAATTCAGCTTCACGACGCGCTGACTTATCTTTGAATTGCGTCATTCTGCTGAGTTCGCCGTAGGACACGGTGCACTCCATGATCCAGGCCAATTCTGTGTGCTCGTGAATATGGCTCTGAACAAAGACAGTTGCAACGGCAGGGTCGAGACCGCAGGCAAAGAGAAGTGCGGCAAGTTCGAGGGTTTGTGTTCCAATGAGCCCGGGGGTGTCAATGACGGTCAGGGCATGTAGATCGACGATTCCGTGAAATACGTCTCCGTCGTGTTGGCCTGAGACCCAATTGACGAGGGCGCCCAAATAGTTGCCGAGGTGCACGGATCCGGTGGGCTGGATACAAGACAGAACGCGTGGCACGAACAAAATCTAGTTGCTACGCATGGAATCTACGTGGTCAATTGCCGACCTAGGTGCTCTTGGCAAGTACGATGGGATGGTGGCAATTGACGTAGCAACCCCCGTGTATGAGGGCCCTTTCGACCTTTTGCTCCATCTCATTTTGCGCGAAGAGGTGGATATCCACGAGATCAGTCTTTCCACCATTGTGGACGCCTATTTGGCAGAACTATTGAAGATGCAAGAGCTCGACCTAGAAGTCGCTACTGAGTTCCTTCTGATTGCGGCCACGTTGATTGAATTGAAGACTCGCAGACTATTGCCAGGGCGCGAAGCTGTTGATCTCGATGACGAATTGGCACTGTGGGAAGAGCGCGATTTATTGCTTGCTCGTCTTCTTGAGTGCAAGACATTTAAGGATGTCGCCAAGATTCTTGCCACGTTCGTTGATGACGCCGACAGAGTGTACGGACGTGCGGTGGGACCTGATGAGCGTTTCTCAGATGTCGCACCTGATCTGCTCGAGGGTCTCACTATCGAAAAACTTGAGCGCGGGTTTATTAGCGCTATTACTCCGCGCAAGCGCGATGAATTAAGCCTGTATCACATCTCTCCCATTCGATTTACGGTTGCTGAAGCAGTCGAAGAATTGATGGAAGATATCGCTCGCGTGGGGAGCACCTCGTTTCGTACATTGACTACTGGGCTTGTTGAGCGTCTTGAAATTGTTGTGCGGTTCTTGGCGATTCTTGAAATGTATAAACAAGGTTTTATTGAGCTAGATCAAGTTGATCGTTTTGGAGACATCACGGTGCTGTGGACTGGTATTGGTACGGGAAACGAAAGTATGGCGGAGATCGATTCTTATGAAGGATGATGTAACCACAGAGACAGTGAGAGCGATTGAAGCAATAGTTCTTGTCGCTCATGAGCCAGTGCCTACTGACCTCATTGCGCAATTGTTAGAGATTCCCGCTACAACCGTTGACGAAGTATGTGGCCGTCTTGCTGAAACATATGAAGAAGCAGGTCATGGTTTTCAATTGGCAAAGGTTGCTGGTGGATGGCGTTTTCAAACTCATCCAGACTTGGCGCCATATGTTGAACGATTTATTTTGGATGGTCAGCGTGCACGTTTATCTGGCGCAGCACTTGAGACTCTGGCAATCATTGCTTACAAACAACCAATTTCACGACTGCAGATCGCGTCTATCCGTGGTGTAGATCCCGATTCGGTGCTACGCACATTGCATGGTCGTGCATATGTGGCACCAGTATCGCGTGACAATGGTCCGGGTCAGGCCGTGTTGTGGGGTACTACGCAATTGTTCCTAGAGAAGTTGGGGATTGCGTCGCTGAAAGACCTCCCTGCAATCGCTTCGTTCGTGCCTGATGCATCACTCGTTGAGGCTCTTGAAAAAACATTGTTGCTAGAAGCTGATGTCATTAGCGAATCAAGTGACGGGGCATAGTGTCTTCGTTCACCCCGCCGGGAGGCGCGGTTCCTGAGCCACCGTTATGGGAACAAATAGCAGACGAAGCTCGTCTTGCTGATGGTGAGCGTTTACAGAAAGTACTTGCGAGAGCCGGATTTGGTTCTCGTCGTGTATGCGAGAACCTGATTGAAGATGGTCGTGTTGATGTCAATGGTGATGTTGCCGTCCTTGGTCGGCGAGTCAACGTAGATTCCGACATTATTGAGGTTGACGGCGCTCCGGTTGGCGTGCTTCCTGGTTTGGTGTATTACTTGTTGAATAAACCAGAGGGTGTGGTCACCACAATGGTTGACACGCATGGTCGTGAAACTGTTCTGGACTACGTGCCATCAGAGCCTCGCGTGTTCTCTGTTGGGCGATTGGATATTGACACAACAGGGCTTTTGATTTTGACCAATGATGGGCAACTGACTCAGTTTCTGACTCACCCGAGTCACGGTGTTGAAAAGGAATACATAGCTGAAGTTGAGTGCGGCACTAATGGTGTTCCGAATGGCGCTCTGCGGCATCTGCGCGATGGCGTTGAACTGGAAGATGGCATCACAGCGCCCGCAGTGGTTGGTCAGCCCGAGCCAGGTGTATTGCGAATTGTGATTCATGAAGGACGCAATCGTCAGGTACGTCGCATGTGTGAAGAAGTAGGCCACCCAGTGATTCGTCTAGTGCGTACCCGAATTGGGCCACTGCGCGACACCAAATTGGCGCCGGGACAATGGCGGGAATTGACCATTGAAGAGGTTCGCCAATTATCTAGCGCAGTTGACTTAGACGGTACGGATACGGTGTGGGAATGAGCGCAGATGCGACAACGAAGAAAAAGGCGAACGTATTCGGCCTTGGATTGATTGGTGGTTCGCTCGCGCTCGCTTTAGCCGACGCTGGTTACGACGTCGGCGGACATGACTCTGATAGGTCGAAAATTGATACTGCTCTTGAACGAGAAATTATTTCGTTTCCCGGTTTGTACTCCGATGCTGAAGTGACCTTCGTGGCTACTCCTGTCGGCATCGTGGCAGAAGCGGTAGCCGAATCTTTGTCACTCACAACCGGAGTTGTTACAGATGTTGGTTCCGTTAAGACTTCCATCTCTCTTCATATAACTGACCCGCGTTTTGTTCCGGGTCACCCGATGGCGGGATCAGAATTGGACGGCTTAGACGGAGCAGATGCTTCGATGTTCGCCGGAGCTGTGTGGGTGCTTACCCCAACACTGAATTCTTCCGACGCAGCTTTTGCTGTTGTGGCCGGTCTAGTTGCAAAATTCGGAGCGGAAATTGTTGCGATGGATGCTGAACAGCATGATGATTTGGTAGCTGTGGTGAGTCACGTTCCTCATCTAACTGCAGCCACATTGATGCGCATTGCTGATAATCGTTCTGAAGAACACATGGCGTTGCTTCGTCTCGCCGCTGGTGGATTTCGCGACATGACACGTATTGCATCTGGTCGTCCAGGAATTTGGCTCGATATCTGTGAACAGAACAAGGCTTCGATCGTGCGCGGTTTAGACGCCCTAATTCTTGGACTGACAGACATGCGTGATGTCGTTGCTGCTTCTGACCGAGAAGGTTTGTTGTCGCGTCTCGAACAGGCTCGACGCGCACGTATGAATTTGCCGACGGGTGCTGGAGCGGTTGAAGATCTCGCTGAAGTGCGTATCCCGATACCAGACCGGCCAGGTGCAGCTGCAGATGTCTTTACGCTGTCCGGTGAACTCGGTGTCAATATCTATGACTTTGAAGTGGTGCACTCAGCTGAAGGCGACCGCGGAATCATGGTCACAGTCGTACGGGCAGAGCATGCAGAGATGTTTAGAGGCGGGTTGCTGGCCCGTGGATTTCGTCCGGCTATCCAGCCGTTGTCGTGACATCTATCGAATTGCATCCACCAGTGGGTCCGCTTGATGCGGTGGTGTCAGTTCCAGGATCAAAAAGCGTTGCGAACCGTGCGCTGGTATGTGCCATGTTGTCAAAAGAGTCCTCGCGAATTTCTGGAATTCCATCAGGAGACGATGCACGTGTGGTGCTGAACGTAATTCGAAATTCAGGACGGTCTATACAGATACTCAATGACGAGGTAGTAATAGGGGAGACGTCAGTACTCAAGTTTCCTGGAATTGTTGATGCTGTTTTGGCAGGCACGTCTTCTCGCTTTCTTACAGCTGTTGCGTCCCTGTTTGAAACAACAACAATCATTGATGGTGAGGCTGCGCTACGTGGTCGGCCGATGGCTGATTTGCATGACGCTCTCGATGCTTTAGGGGCTGAGGTCACTCATCTTGGTGAAGTAGGCCATTTGCCCGTCTCTGTTTCGCGTGGGTCTTTGTCAGGCGGCGAGATTCACATTGCCGGAAACGTGTCTAGCCAGTTCATTTCTGCGCTGATGTTGATTGGACCGATGTTGGAAGAGGGTCTCGTTGTCCATGTTGATGGACCACTCGTTTCGCGATCGTATGTAGAGATGACTGCTCACGTAATGAGGTCATTTGGTGTCACCGTGAACGTCGAGGACTCCACTATTTCCATTCTTCACGGGCCTTATGGCGGTCGGGAGTATCTCATCGAGCCCGACTATTCATCAGCAGCATTTCCCCTTGTTGCAGCGGCTGTACGTGAAGGGCGAGTTGTCATTCCGGGTTTAGCGACATCGTCGTTACAGGGCGATGCACAGATTCTTCCCATATTGCAAAAGATGGGACTGTCGTGTGATGTTGATGGTGCTGATGTCGTGGTCACTCGAGAGGTGACAACGCCAGTGCAACCTCTTGTGATGGACATGTCGGATTGTTCTGATTTGGTGCCAGCAGTTGCAGTTGCGTGCTGCATGGCGGCGGGCGAAAGTGTGCTCTCGGGGATCGGATTTATTCGCAATAAGGAAAGTGATCGTCTTGGTGATTTGGCAAATGAATTGAATCGTGCCGGAGGAACCGTGACTGTAGAAGAAGACGGCCTGCGCATAGTTGGTCCGTGCGCATGGATTCCCGTCACTTTTGATAGTCATCATGACCACAGAATGGCGATGGCGCTTTCTCTCTTGACGTTGTGCACGGCTGGGATGAAAGTCGCCGACCCGGAGGTTGTGACAAAGAGTTGGCCTAACTATTTCTCTGATATGGCACCAATACTCGGCGATAAAGACATGGACAACTAACCTGTGACGATGAGCATTTCGGTTGCTGCCTTTGATGTCGACAACACGTTGACCGTGTGCGACTGTGTCGTTCCCTTTATGCGTTCGGTGGCAGGTTTCAGGAGACTTTTGAAAGTTGTTTTTTCGGATCTTGGACAAACGATTCGCAGTTTTAAGAAGCGCGACAGGGATTCGTTAAAGATCAAGTTTGTTGAAGGCGTGTTCGCTGGCAGAAACGCTCGCGAGGTTGAAGCTCTCGGCATCCAATTCGCATCAAAGGTTGCTGACGGATGGTTGCGCGGTGACGTTGCCGCACGCATGCGATGGCACCAAGATCAAGGCCATGTTGTGGTTCTTGTATCTGCCTCGTTGGGGGTTTATCTGCACCCTCTTGGCGATCTGCTAGAGGTGGACGCAGTGTTGTGTACGGAACTGGAAGAGAGCTCTGGCATCTTGACCGGCAAGTTGATCGGCCAGAACTGCCGCGGAGTAGAGAAAGCAGTGCGCATTCAAAAGTGGTGCCAAGATTCTGGAATGACTCCTAAGGATCTTGTCTATGCATATGGTGATTCGTCTGGTGATGTGCAATTGCTAGAACTATTTTCTCATCCAACATGGGTGAACAAAATCGATCTTGAGGAGAGTGCAGCATGATCCGCGCGTGTATCAAAGAAGCACGACCAACTCAATGGTCCAAAAATGTTCTTGTCTTTGCGGCTCCCGCAGCACTTGGTGTGCTGAATGAATGGTCGTCCCTCGGAAAGACCTTGGTGGTTTTCGCTGCTTTCTGCATGGTTGCAAGCGGCACCTATTACTGGAACGACATCATGGATGTTGAACAAGATCGACAGCACCCAAAGAAACGCAATCGCCCCATCGCAAGCGGTGCTGTGCCGCTCTCTGTCGCTCGCATCATTGGCACAGTGCTTTTGCTATGCGGACCAGTGTTGGGTTACTTAGTTCGACCAGCTGCTGGCGGAATTATTGCGCTCTATGCCTGTCTTACCATTGGTTACAGCACCTGGTGGAAACATGTACCGTTGCTTGATCTTTCCTTGGTGGCTAGTGGGTTTGTTCTTCGCGCCATGGTGGGCGCCGCAGCAACTCAGACTCCAATGTCAATGTGGTTTGTTTTGTGCATCACGTTCGGTTCTTTTTTCATAGTGACCGGAAAACGTTTTGCAGAGTTGTTGGAACTTGGAGAACAGGCAGTAGTCACTCGCACTTCGTTGAAGTCGTATTCGCTCGTGTATTTGCGTCAACTACTTGGTGTGTCGTGTACAGCAACTGTTGTGACATATTGCATGTGGGCTTTTGAAAATGCAGCAATAGCGCATGAGTCGATCCCATTCCATGGTCTTTCAATTGTTCCAATGGTGCTTGCCTTGTTGCGATATTTGTTGGTGCTGGAAAATGGCGGCGGTGGAGCACCAGAAGAAGTTTTCTTCAACGATCGATGGATTCAGGCGTATGGCGCAGTGTGGGTCATCGTCTATGGGCTTGCGGTGTACGCCTCATAAGTGATTCTGCATTGACCTCTGTTTATTGAGGGCAGCGTCTAGAATTTGACCCATGGTGATGCAGCGTTTATCGGGGTGGGGTCGTACTGCGTGGACCGTTGCAGACCTGGTCCATACGACTGATGTCGATGTTGTTCGGTCAACGATCAGCACAGCGGGAGAACGTGGTGTCATTTCTCGTGGACTTGGCCGTTCGTATGGTGCTGCTGCACAAAACGCTGGGGGCATCGTTCTTGAAATGACCGCGGAAAATGACCCCATGGGTATTGACGCAGATTTTGATCCATTGACTGGTTTGCTCACTGTTGCTTCAAGTGTCAGTATCGATGCAATTTTGCGAATGTGTGTTCCGCAGGGTTGGTTTATTCCCGTAACTCCCGGCACCAGATTTGTCACTGTTGGTGGAGCCATTGCTTCCGACGTCCACGGTAAGAACCATCACCTCGACGGAAGTTTTGGACAACATGTTCGATCAGTGACATTGATGTTGTCGAGTGGAGAAGTTGTTGAGTTGTCTCCCGAACAGAACTCTGTTTGGTTTTGGGCAACCATTGGCGGAATGGGCCTCACCGGGGTCATTCTTCGTGCCACTATCGCGATGTTGAAGATCGAAAGCTCTCGAGTAGAAGTGGAGACTGTTCGTCTGGACAATTTTGATGCTGTGTGTGCTGCAATGAGTGCCGACGGGTCTGATGATGATTATCGCTATTCAGTGTGTTGGGTAGATCTATTGGCGACCGGTGCATCAATGGGTCGCGGTGTATTGACACGTGGTGATCATGCTGCAGCCAACAAAGTCGACAATAAGGATCCGCTGGCATATGACCCTCGCTTGACAGTATCGGCGCCAGGTTGGGTACCGAATGGCTTATTGAACAAGTGGTCGATCAAGGCTTTTAACGAAGCGTGGTATCGGAAGGCTCCATCAAAGAGTCATATTGGTCTTGAGTCGATACCTGCGTTTTTCCATCCACTCGATGGCGTCAATCGTTGGAATCGTCTTTATGGCAAACAGGGATTCATCCAGTATCAATTCATTGTTCCTCTCGACCGTACGGACGTGTTGCGTAAAGTGATTGAGAAGTTCTCTGCCGCAGGGGTTGCGTCATTCTTGGCAGTGCTGAAGAGAATGGGACCACAGAATAAGGCCCCAATGTCGTTTCCCACCGAGGGCTGGACATTGACTCTTGATATGGCCGCAGGGATTTCAGGTTTGGCAGAGTTGCTGTCAGAAGTTGACACTCTGGTGTTGGATGCGGGTGGTCGTCACTACTTGGCAAAAGATTCCCATGTATCAGCTGCAGCGGTGCGACGCGGATATGCACGTATCGATGAGTGGATGAGCACTCAAGAAGAAATGGATCCCATTGGTTTGTGGCGAAGTGATTTGTCACGCCGATTGGGATTAGTAGATCACAGGAGATTGTTATGAAAAACGGTGTAGGCGTAGCGCAAAATATTGTCTTGTTCGGAGGAACTAGCGAAATAGGTCAAGCGATCATTCAAAAATTGGTCAAGCCTGGTGTGTCGCATGTTGTTCTGGTGAGTCGCGATATTGATGCAGCAGACGTTCAGATAGCCGACGTTGCGGATCGTTACCCAGATCTTGAAGTGCATCATGTCCGTTTTAATGCTGACGACTCGGCATCAATGGTTCATGTAGTTGCCGAGGTTGTTCAGCAGGTAGGCGATATAGACGTAGCAGTCATTGCTCAAGGTGTGTTGCAAGAAGGAGTTGACTATTACGCAGATCCTGCTGCATTACAGAGTGTTGCCGATGTGAATTTCACGGGCACCATGGTGTTGATGTATGCACTCGCAGCCCAGATGCGTTCTCAGGGATACGGCAAAATGGTCTTGATGTCTTCGGTTGCGGGTGAGCGCGTGCGTAAAGGTAATCCGGTGTACGGCGCTACAAAGGCCGGAGTTGACGGATTCGCCTTGGCATTAGACCACGAACTCGTGGGTTCTGGTGTTTCAGTGCTTGTGGTTCGACCTGGATTCGTGACGACGAAAATGACGAAGGGAATGGATAAAGCTCCGTTCTCGACCGATGCAGAAACTGTGGCATCTGCTGTAGAAAAGGCGATTGGTTCGTCTCGGACAGTTATCTGGGTTCCAGGATTACTGCAGTACATGTTTTTGATTTTGAAGAACTTGCCCACAGCTGTGTGGCGTCGTCTTCCGCTGTGACGTTTACGGTATGGCGCCTCTAACGCCGTAGATACCGGTCACGGTCACTAGTCCGCCAATCATCACCATCACGACAAGCGGCCACCATTTTTCATCTTCGTCACGCAATGCTCGTGCCACTGGGAAAAACAATGGGAACGCAGTGAACAAGAAGCGCGGCCGGGCTGTCACAGTTGCAGGGATGAGCATCAATGCAAGAACCACAGCGGTGTAGGACCAGTAGATGAGGTTCATCTTGTACTTGCGTGCCATATAGAGAGATATCAACATGGCAGCCACGCTTGCTGCGGTAAGAACTGATGTTGGTGAACTCACGGGATGTAAGAAGAAGTCGTAGGTTCGCTGCACTGCGGTGGCTCCGAAACTCGTGCCTTCCTGCCACGCCTCACGTTGAACACGGAACCAAGCCATGTTCTCGCCTGTGTGCATGCGTAGGAACCACATAAAGCCGAAGAATCCGAGCGGGGAGAGTATGGGCGCAATCAACGAACGCCATTCGCGATCGTTTCGTAGAGCGATAAGTGAAGCCACGGCACACGCTGCTACTAGGGCAACACCATTGGGCCGAGTAGCAGTGGCCATAGCTGCCAGTACTCCGGCCCACAGCCAATGTTTGTCTCGCAAAGCGATGAAACACAGTGCAACAATTGTGAGCATGAGAGCTTCTGAGTAGGCCATGCTGAGCACGAAACTTCCGGGGAACAGAGCGATGAGAATCATCGCCTTCTCTGCAGTCTTTATGTCAAAGAGACCCCGACATAAGTAACCAGCAAGGAATACAAAAAATGCTCCGAGCACGACGTTGATTGCTAGTGCAACGCTGACGGGACCACCAGGTATGACCACATCGATGTAGTGGACAAGTCGGGGATACAGAGGAAAGAACGCAGCGCGTGCATCGGATACGAAGTAGGTCACATTCGGCATGATGTGATGCGGATATCCCTCTCGCACAACATCGAGGTACCAATGTCCGTCCCAACTATCGAGAATTGCCGCAAGACCACTGAGACCGTTGGCCGGTACTACATCATTTGAACGATCAACAACAGCTTGCGCTGCGACGGCAATCGCTGCGCCCATTACGACGAATAAACGAGACAGTACGTAGATAAGACCAGCTCGGCGAAGTGTCTTTCCCCACGGATCAGATGACGGCGGGATATGGAGGCGGCGAGAGAGAGAAGTGGTTGTCATAGAGTCCTAAAAACGAATGAATCCATTATTGCCCATAGGGATGTGGGCCAGTGTGCATTACAGAACGGCCCGTATGGGTACTAGGCCCGAAAAAGTGACACGATTACACATGGCTGAAATTGAACTGACGTATCCCCGTGACGGCATCGCTCTGGTCACGATGAATCGCCCCGACAAGTTGAATGCAATGACGTCAACGATGGTTGAGGCACTACACGAGACCTTTTCCCTCATCGGTCGGTCGCGTGATATCCGCGTGGCTGTTCTTACTGGTAGTGGTCGTGGGTTCTGTGCCGGACTAGATCTCGGAGGATACGGACAGGCACCAGGGTTCGAATGGACAGGCAGTGTTGAAAAGGGATTTGCGGTTCAGAAACACATTGCCTCGCTCATCCCGAAGATGCGATCAATTCCTCAGCCGATTATTGCGGCTGTGAATGGTCCAGCCGCTGGAGGTGGATTTGCACTTGTCCTCGGATCAGACCTGCGCTTGTGTGCAGAGACAGCTCGTTTTAATGCAGCCTTCATCCGCATTGGGCTGTCAGCCTGCGATATCGGAACAAGTTGGTTGCTTCCACGACTCATCGGAGCGGCCCGTGCCCACGAGATTATGTTGACTGGTCGTCTTTTTGATTCTGAGGAAGCACTTCGCATTGGACTAGTGACCGAGGTTCTGCCATCTGAAGTATTGCTTGATGCGGCATATATCAAGGCTCAAGAAATCATGTTGAACAGTCCGATAGGTGTCGCTCTCACAAAAGAGGGCATGTGGGCATCTCTCGAGATCCCTGGCTTGCAGGCAGCTATCGACATGGAGAACCGTCAACAGATAATGGCAAGTTTCTCAGATGACGCTCGAGAGACACAGCGAGCAAAGCGAGAGGGTAGGCCTCCTCAATATCGTGCGTGACGGTTCTTAACTTTTTGTTTGAAATTCACACGGAATCGGTGGCGGCGAGCAGTTGCGACTAGTTTTGTGACGTGAGCGAACGTGAAATCATGTCCTGGGAAATATTTGGTGAAGCGAGCCGAGAGCTAGCAACCAGTGTCGCCGAGGGGGGATACGAGCCAGACATCATTTTGGCTATTGCGCGTGGCGGTTTGCTTGCAGCTGGAGCACTTGGTTATGCACTTGCCGTAAAGAACCTTTACACAATGAATGTTGAGTTCTACACGGGTGTTGACGAGCGTCTTCCTGTTCCGATGATTCTTCCTCCAGTGCCAGACCTTGTTGAATTGCGGTTCGCGCGAGTTCTTATCGTTGATGACGTCGCTGATACTGGTCACACACTCAAAATAGTTCAAGACTTTTTCAAAGGTCGGGTGAAAGAAGTTCGTTCCGCAGTGTTGTACGAAAAGTCGCACTCAGTTGTTCAATGTGAATACGTATGGAAGCACACTGACTTGTGGATTAACTTCCCGTGGAGCGACAAGGACCCAGTTGTGAAGCGTTCTGGGATTGTCAAAGACGCCTGAGCGTCATCCCATTTCTTTAATGATGGTCAGTGCCGCATTGCGGCCACTCGACCCCCAAACTCCGGCACCAGGAAAAGTTGCTGCCCCGGTGAGATACAAGCCCTTAATTGGCGTGTGATATCTAGTGAGTTCTGGCGTGGAACCCATAAAGGCGGCCAATGGTCCACCTCCAAAGCTGAGTGCGTGACCTTTGGGAAGATGGAATTGAGATTCATAATCTGCTGGAGTTAAAACTCTCCATGTTTCAATCGAATCCATGAAGCTTGGTTGAACCAATGATCCAAATTGACGGAGCCAGCGTTCGGGTTCATCACGTGATTCCCAACCGTCAACGAATGAATACGGCGTGTACAACGCTTCGAGACTGAAGACACTTTTACCTGCGGGTGCAAGGGTGTTGTCGATGTTCGACGGAGTATTAGCAAGTAACGCCATGCGGGGCATTGTTTTTCCTTCGCGCATTAATTGAGAACCGCGATGGAGTTCCGCTAACGACGGACTAACGATGACAGTTGAGCCAGTGGATTGAAGGTTGGTTAGCGAATCTGTAAATGCGTTGAATGATGGAGGAGTGTTTGTGATCGCGTCAATCTTTGATTCGTATCCTTCGCCAGGTGTGTGGCTCTTCCAGCGATTAATGAGTGAATTGGCTTTGGCTGGGGGATTCTTTAGCCACTGAACGAATGTGCGTTGAGGGTCGCACGCAGAGACGACAATGCGGGCGGTTACTGTTGCGCCATCACCGGTTTGCACTGCGCTGACACGAGATCCCTCGCAAATGATTCCGACCACTCGTGTGCTCGTTCGTAAGTAACCGCCAGCTGCAAGGAAAGATTGTTTCAGCGCTTCTGGCAACATGCCACTTCCGCCGACCGGACGTCCGAGTGTCCCGACATGACGCAGGGCATAGGAAATAGCACCGAGGCCGGTGCCTGGAGTCTCGGGTGAGATTCCCCACACAACAGGACCTTCCACCATCGCTGGTCCAATGACAGCCTCGTCGTCAAAAAACTGCCGCATCACGTCAGCTGCTGACATGCGACTCATGCGAAGCATTGAGGCAACTCCGCGACCGCCTCGACGAATGACGGTGGACAATAATGAGCCGCGCGTTGGTGGATTAGCGGCGGCTTCAAGGATAAGACGAGCGACCGGAATGGCAGTCTGGGCGAACTGTCTGTATCCATCAACTGAGCCAGGATGCGCAATGGCCAGTTCGTCAAGTGTTCTATCGACGTCATGCCATAACGGCCAGAACTTTTCTGTTGTCCAGTCGCCGTTGATTTGTGGCGGTTCGACATCGATGTACTCAAGACCGTGCGCAGAGAGGTTGAGTTCTTCTGCAATCGGGGTTGTACGAAATGTGAGGTGGTCACAGTTACAGATATTGACCGTTGCCCCTGCGTATTGCTCGCTGGCGGCGGTGCCACCAACGTCCGAGCGTGCCTCAATGAGCAAAGTCGATAATCCGTGGCGTGCAAGGTAGGCCGCTGTGACAAGTCCGTTGTGGCCCGCCCCAATAACAATGGCGTCAAAATCAGTTTCTGCGCGCTTAGTCATGGTCTCTATTCAAGCACTCAGATAGGTTTGACGCATGGCTTCTTCACGATTACTGGGTGACCTTTCCGCATTGCAATTATCGGCCGAATTATCAAAGGATTCGATAGTTGTCTTACCGTTGGGCGCAATTGAACAACACGGTCCCCACTTGCCATTGAATACGGACTTCGTAGTGGCCGACGCCGTGTCTCGGGCTGCAGTAGAGAAGTTTGGCGCTGAGACCAATGCTTGGCTGTTGCCGACTCTTCCTTTTACAAAATCAAACGAGCATGCATGGGCAGCAGGAACAATGTGGCTATCGGCGACAACCATGATGGCGGTGATTGATGATATTGGTCGATGTGTTGCATCGACTCCAGCAAAGAAGATCATGTTTATTAATGGCCACGGCGGCAATAGTGCATTGATGGCAATGATGAACCGTGAACTTCGATTGAAGTACGGACTACAGACCTTCCTCGCGCATCCGCATATGCCTGCAGACCAGGGCGGTTCGTCTGCTGAATCTGAGCTCGGGATGGGTGTTCATGGTGGAGTCGATGAAACCTCTGTCATGTTGCATCTGCGCCCTGATCTCGTGGATATGTCGCTTGCTGTGCGACGTGTACCTGAAGGTCTTGCAAAGAACGAACAAGTGAAGTTCGGTGGTCGTGTGGCTTTTGGTTGGTTATCGAATGATTTCTTCCCAGAGGGCCATATCGGTGATCCAACCGGTGCAAGCGTAGAACTGGGTGCTCGCATGTTTAGCGGTGCAGTTGATTCGCTCGGTATAGCGATGAAGGAAATCAGCCGGTTCGACTTCGGCCGATAAACACAAAAGGGGAGGAGCATTTCTGCCCCTCCCCAATATGTTGTGATTATTTAACCGAGCTTGATTGCTGGGTTGATGTACTTGTTTGTGACGATGTCTTCAGCCACAAGGCCATCTTTAACCTTTGCGCCAGTTGAGGTGAACACTGGAGTTGCGGTCGTGATGAATGCAGTTATGCGATCCATGTCGAAAGAACCGAGTGTTCCGTCTGGACTATTTGCAATGAGCTTGTCTTCTTGCATCTTCGCTACTGCAGCTTTACCCTGACCTGCGTCATATGTCCAACCATTGTTGTATTGGGTTACGGCATCGACGATGATGGCGTTTGCTGTATCTGGTGCAGCAACATAATCAACTGCTGCTTGCTGGATAACTGGAACGAGTGCCTTCAGGCAGGTGTCGTACTTCGCGATATTCGCTGGTGTTCCACCAAGTGACTGAGCGTAAGCGGTCCAGCCTGCATCATGGATGTACTGGTACGCAACATCCTTCATCCAGTCCTTGAACAAATTCTTGTAGGCGTATGGCTCAGCAGTACCGAAACCCTGTTGGGTGTCTTTTCCGCCTGCAGCGATGAACGAAGCAGGTGCACCGTCATATGTTCCGTCAACTTGCTTCTTGTCCAAGATTCCGGTGCTTGTGAAGTAATCCATGTACGCAGCGCCATCGAAATAGCGAACCTTTGCACCAGTGGCCTTCAAGTCGCCGATTGTCTTAACGTCTGGATATGTATTTGGGTCCCACATGATGATTTGTGGGTTGATGTTGAACGGTGCAACAACAGCCTGTGTTGGGAAGTCGGTTGAGTGTGCAACGGCTTCGTCAGTGCTGGTGAAACCAAGAAGGATGCTTGGATCCTTGTAGAGCTCTGCTGTTACTTGGCTGTATCCGATTGCTGGACCACCAGCGCGAATTTCAACCTTGACTCCAGTGGTCTTGCCGCCGGCCATGAGGTCACCAGTGACGCGGAGCTTGGCCTTGTCTACTGTGTAACCAGGACCAACAAGTTGGTACAAGTTGCCGTGTTCAGCTTCTGGGTTCCAGTCGGTCTGGATTGACACTGTGGCTGGGCAACCGGCTGCGACGAGGTCGACGCCAGTTGCTGCTGCTGCAGTTGTGTCTGGAGCAGCAGTATCACTGCCGCCACACGCTGCAAGAGCGAGTGCAGCTATGACTGCTGTTGCTAGTAGTGGTCTTTTTTTCATGGTTGGTTGTTCTCCTGGTAGTTGGTGATGTGCGGGTCAATGACCCCTATTGATGATGTGCCATTTTCCGATGGCTCTACGAGAGACCCATCCAAAAAAGAGGAACACCACCAGACCGAGTGAGCTGGCAAGAATGATTGCTGTGATGAGTTCTGCTCCCCACAAGCGATTTCGGTACACGTCGATTTGTGCACCAATACCGACAACGCCGCCTTGACGAAAATAAAAGTCACCGACAACTGCTCCGATAACGGCAAGACCAGCTGAGATGCGTAGCCCTACGAAAATATTCGGCAGCGCTGCAGGAAACTGCAATTTTACTAGTCGAGTCCATTTAGAAGCGCCTTGCAATGTGAATAATTCATGTTGGCTCTTATCGGCCGACAGAAGACCAAACAGAGTGTTGCTAACGATGGGAAACATGGCAATCAATACAACGACCAGCAATCGTTGTGTTTGTGTGCCATCAATCAGTGCACGAATGAGGGGAGTAAGCGCAAGGACGGGTGCACTTTGCACTGCTACTAAATATGGCCATGTTGCCCGCTCAAGCCAGCGACTGGAACTCATGAGAACTGCCAGGCTCATGCCGACAACGATCGTTATCGATAGCCCCATGAGGGCGATCTTGGCCGAGTCCCACAAGGACAACAGAATTGGTTGAAGACCGCGTCGTTCGCCCGAACGCCATACAAAGAATCCCTCTGAGATCACCTTGTGCGGCGTTGGAAGCAAGAATCGTTTTTGTTCTGGAAGAACAACGGTTGAAAACAGATACCAAATACCGATGAAGGCCATAAAGACAATTGCAGGCCCGATGTAGTCAGTCAGTGAGAACTGATCCCGTTTGTCGGGAATTACTTCTTCTATAGATGATGAAGTGACGTTAGTGGTGCTCATTCGTGGGCTCCTCGCAACGCGTGCGAAATCTTCCCGCACAATTCTCCAAATTCTGGTTCATACCGAAGGTCGTGAGAGCGTGGATATGCGAAAGGAACATCAAAAGAAGCGATGATTTTTCCAGGTCGCGCTGACATGACGAGAACTTTCGTAGACATATAAACAGCTTCGGTAATCGAGTGTGTGATGAAGAGTCCGGCAAATCCCTCGTGTTGAAATAGACGAAGTAGTTCGTCGTTCAAACGTTCGCGAGTGATTTCATCGAGAGCACCAAAGGGTTCGTCAAATAAGAAGACTTTCGGCTTCATGACCAATGAACGAGCGAGGGAAGCACGCATACGCATTCCGCCTGAGAGCTGGCGAGGGTATTTGTCTTCGAAACCGTTGAGGCCGACTAGTTCGATTGCTTCAGCTGCCAACTTCTGTCGATCTGACTTAGGAAGCTTGTGAAGTTCAGCAATGAGTTCTACGTTTCGAGCAACAGTTCGCCATGGCATGAGTGTTGCATCTTGAAAGACATACCCAATGCTGTTGCGGTCGATTGTGCAGGTGCCACCGGTGTTTGCTTCAAGGTTAGAAGCAATGCGCAGAAGTGTTGACTTTCCGCAACCTGAGGGCCCTACAACGGTGACGAATTCACCTGCGTTGATAGAGAGCGATACGTTGTCGAGTGCTTTTGTTCCTTCATCAAACGTCATTGAAACGTTGTTAAAAGACAGGAGGGCGGAGGAAGAAGCTGGAACTTCACTCATGATCATTGTCTCCGTCGCACTCACTAGAAACAAGATAGGGCATTGTTAGGGTCACCTGTGTCACGAAAAGGTTTACTTTCTGTTACGAATTTGATTATCGAGAACGACGCCGCCATATACAACAATTCTGTCGGGGGGCCCCATCGCAATCGACTCTCGAAGATTAGCCGCTGGCAAAGCTACGAAATTTGCGGGCGCGCCAACGGAGAGGGAATTAGTGGCGCCATGTACTGCTTGATGTGCGTTGGTAGAGATCATCTGTAGTGCCTCAGGGGCAGTGACGTGAGCAGAAACCATAAGAAGTGACGCGATTTCAAGGGGATCGCCACGACCTACCAAATTGAAAGGGTCCTGCAAGTTGTCCGCTCCGGCGGCAACAACGACTCCGGCGTGTTGGAGCCTGTGGATAGGGGTGATGGCACGCGCTGGATTTGATGAGACACCGCGTTCCTGCAGAAATAGATTGGTCTGTGGCAATGCAGTGACGGTGATTCCGGCAGCGGCGACTTTCTCAGAGACTCGATCGATATCTATCTCGGACTTGGTCGATAGCGCGACACAGTGGCTCGCGTTCATCTGGTGGGAGAGATTCTCTGTGATGACTATGTCGGCAAGGTGCTCTAGGTCACTTGAATCTGATCGCATATTTTCATCGGCATGTAAATCGAGTGGTAGACCTGTATCCGTTGCAAGACCTAACAAGAATTCAACCGCACCTCGCGGGTCAGGGTCTAAGTGTGGACATCCTCCGACAACATCAATGCCTGCGCTGATCGCATCGCGCGCCAGGGCTTGGTGTTCTTTTCCTGCGGGGCCTGTTACTGGCCACTCGAGCAACATGGCAACCTGAAGGTCCATGAAATGTGAACATCTATTCTTCACATCAAGTAACGCAAGCACTGAAGAGAGACCACCTGAAATTGTTGTATCGGCGTGAGTTCTAATAGATGTCACACCATTTCGTGACATCAACTGGACAGCTCGCATCGCGCGATCGACTATGTCGTCGTGAGTAATTGTGGAACGTACTGCCTCAAGTCCACGAATGGCGCCCATGAGATCGCCAGAAGGATTTGTTATGCGGTCCGCAAGGAAGGCTTTGTCAAGATGCGCATGGGGCTCGACGAAAGAAGATGTAACGACATGACCAGCCAGCGAAATTATTGACGAATGAGATGTGGGGCATTGACCCATAGGTCCGATCCATGAGATACGCGAATCGTTGACCAATAAGTCAACAATTGAGCCATCAGTTAACTGGGCGCCAGTGAAAAGAGTGCAATCAGTCACTGAAGATTTATACCAATGGGGAGAGCTGCGGCAACGGACGACGTTCCATTGATTCTCCTAATTGGGGCATAACTTCTTCAGCCACCATATGTAATTGTTCGTTCATCTCTTGGCGTGTGAGTCCGGGAAAATCGAAAAAGATCGTGAGGTGTTTGAGGTCAAGAAGCTCACGCCAAAAACCGATTGTGTCAACAACGTCAGCGACGGATCCGATTGCTTGAATCTTCTGGTCAATTGACTCTTGAACGGTTGGGCAATGGTCGAATGCAACCTTTGATCCATCTGGATTGCGATAGCTAGAGAATCGACCGTAGGGAGCAAGGAATCGACAGAACTCATCGTGGCCGGGTTTGCCCTTTTTCATTGCAGCTTCTCGTGTTTTTCCAACATGAACGTTGAGTACGAGACAACGATCATCGCCTGGTGCAACTGGTGTACCCATGTCGTCGCGAATCTTTGCGAATCTATTCCACTTATCTAATTGACTGTCTGCATTCTGAAGCCAGTAGACGGCCTTATGTCCGGCGCGAGGTACGTATTCGATTGTCTCGGGCGACGTGACGGGTTGGTAGACATCGACGACACGCTGAGGGCGCGGAATTAGGGTGAGGTCATCGACATTTGAACCACGGTCTGGGATGTCATCAGCAGGCAATGTGAAATGTTCACCGCGGAATGAAAAACGCTCGTTTGTCCATGCACGCTTGATGATTTCCATTGACTCTTCGAAGATTTGCCTATTGATGCGGTCATGCTCGGCGGACATGTCGTTATCGCCAGAAGCAACAACTGTTCCGAGTGGCCATGCTTCGCGCGGAACAGTGCCACGGCCTACACCAAATTCCATGCGACCACCAGTAATGATGTCAGCGATGGCGAAGTCTTCAGCAAGACGTAATGGGTTCCACTGTGGAACCACATTGAACATTTGACCCAGGCGCAAATTCTTAGTCTGACTTGCGAGGTGCTGACCAAAAAGAATCAAGTTAGGGAGTACTTCGTATCCTTCATACTGAAAATGGTGTTCTGTTAGCCACATGGTGTCATAGCCAAGGGAGTCGGCAGTCCGTGCCCACTCCACGAGATTTCTGTAGCACTCAATGACGGCATTGTTGTCATAGCGTCGAGATGTTGGGGTTACGGAGTCGCTTCCTGCATCAGGCATTGGAACTGTGCAGAAAAAATTTGTGTCAACTCTCATGGACCCAAATTAGCCCACTGGAAGTAAGTCTTCCCACTTGACCCGTTAACTACTTGTTAAATGTTCACCACACATGTCGAGCCACAAAGACGTCCTTGAGGGCGCGTGTGTCGTCGCTCATTACGCCATCAACACCCAAGTCCAACAATTGGCCGATGTGAAGTGGGTCATCAATGGTCCATACGTGAACTTGAAGACCTAGGCGATGTGCTCGTGCAATGCTTTTGCGCGTAACTACTGGAATTGGCCCTTGGCGAACCGGTACCTGAGCAATGAGTGCGTGGCGAGAAGGGTTGATTGGCAACCCTGTTCCGCTGCCCAGCACGAGGCGTACCACTTCTTGTGGCCCCATTGATGTGCATAGCCCTTCACCAAGTTCTGATCGAATATGACGCAGTCGCTTGTCGCTGAAACTTCCGACACAAATACGGTCAAGGCATTTGGTGCGCCGAATGGTGTCAATGAGTGGCTGCATTGCGGCATCAGATTTGCAGTCAATATTGATACGAAGATCGGGCCATGTGGCCAACAGGTCGTCTAGTAGGGGGATGGGGTCAGTGCCGTCAATACGCGCTGTTGCAAGCATTGACCAGTCAGTCTCTTCTATACGCCATGGCTTTCCACACGTGCGCTGTAGATCGTTGTCATGAAATGCAACCAATTTGCCATCACGCGTTGAATGAACATCAGTTTCTACATAGCGATAACCAAGACTGACGGCGTCGGCAAAAGCTCGAAGAGTGTTCTCGGGTGCTGCCGACGTTCCGCCACGATGGGCAAAAGCAATGGGTGACGTGTTGTCGAGGTATGGATGTCGAGCGACCATTAGATGGATCGACCGGCAGCCTTCCAATATTCATCCTTCAACAAACGCTTGTACAACTTGCCCGTGGGATGACGTGGCAAGTCGGGCCGGAAGTCGATGGTGCGAGGGCATTTGATATCTGCAAGATGTGTTTTGCAGAAAGCAATGAGTTCTTTTGCGAGCGCGTCCGCCTCTTCGGGAGTTGCTGGCATTGTGACTGGTTGTACAACCGCTTTCACTTCTTCGCCGAAATCATCATTCGGTACTCCGAAGACTGCAATATCAATAACTTTGGGGTGATTGACAAGAATGTTTTCTGACTCTTGCGGATAAATATTTACACCGCCCGAAATAATCATGAAGGCTTTTCTGTCAGTGAGATACAGGAAATTGTCGACATCGAGATACCCAACGTCGCCGAGAGTTGACCATCCTCGTCCTTTCGGATCACGGGAGGCCTTCGTCTTTTCAGGATCGTTGTGGTATTCGAAACTTGCGCTTCCTTCGAAGAAAATTGTTCCCGATTCACCCTGAGGAACTTCGTTTCCGTTCTCGTCACAAATATGAACGATCCCTTGAATGGCTGTGCCGACAGAGCCTGGATGTGCAAGCCACATTTCGCTGTTGCAATACACAAAGCCATTGCCTTCTGTGCCTGCGTAGTACTCGTGAATGATTGGCCCCCACCACGCGATCATGGCCTTTTTGGTTTCAATTGGGCATGGAGCAGCAGCGTGAATGGCTACCTTGAAATTTGACACGTCGTACTTATTGCGTATGTCTGTATCTAGTTTCAACATTCGAATGAACATTGTTGGCACTAGTTGCGTATGCGTTGCTTTGTATTGTTCTGCATATTTCAAGTACATCTCTGCGTCGAAATGTTCCATCACAACAGTTGTTCCACCAGATGCATGAACTGACATATTGAAGCGCAAAGGAGCTGCGTGATACAGCGGTGCTGGTGACAAATAAATCATGCCTTCGTGAAATTGATAGAGCCCAACAGTGAGGGCGGCTGCAAGACCAGCTGACGTTCCTAATGGTGTGCCAGGAAACGGGCGCGACACGCCCTTCGGCATTCCAGTTGTTCCACTGGAGTACAACATGTCTGTGCCATCGACCATGTCAGCGAGAGGAAGGGTTGACGCTGCATCAACGGTCGATTCGAATGAGTCATATCCAGCAACTGTTCCGTCAAGCATCAAGCGCAGTTGAACCTTAGGTATCTCGTTCGAGATCTCAATTGCCTGATCAGCTTTATATTTGGAAGTGATGAATGCCTTTGCTTGGCAGTCGTTGACGATGTACGTGAGTTCTGCTTTGGTGAGACGACTAGAACATGCGGTGTACACGACACCTGCGTAGTGGCATCCCCAGATGACTTCGAAATATTTGCTGTGGTTCTCCATGCAGATGGCGACATGGTCACCGGGCTCGAGGCCCGCTGCGCGCAGAACATTGCTGAGCCGAATGGCGGCCTCATGCAGTTCTAGGAAAGTTGTGACTTTCCCCGTCTCGGCTTGAATGACCGCTGGTCGTTGCGGATGGGTGGCAGCTGTGATTCCTGGATACATGCCTCCAAACTAATTGAATGACGGCTGTCACATCGCAGTCCGCTGAGTCTCTGGCTCGCAAGGGGTATTCCGTTGCTATTACTGTTGCTTCCAAGTCACGGGAAAGGGCCAAAATGAGCACAGCAGAAGTCATTAGTAAAGACGAAACCAAAGTTGTTCAACTCGCAGAGGAACTCCTGAAGAAATGCCCACCGTCAAAGACCTCAGTTGTTGACTTCCTTGGGGCGCAATATGACATGGGGCTTGCTTGGGTTCATTTCCCCGTCGGACTTGGTGGACTTGGGATCTCGCCAAAGTTTCAAAAAGCGGTGAATGAAGTTTTGTATCCGGCAGGCGCGCCGAACCCGATGTATCGCAATCCGATTGGCCATGGAATGTGTGGACCAACTGTTGCCGAGTGGGGTAGCGATGCTCAAAAAAAGCGTTACCTGCGTCCGTTGTTTACAGGTGAAGAAATTTGGTGCCAGTTGTTCTCTGAGCCTGGCTCTGGTTCAGACTTTGCAGGCCTTTCTTCAAAGGGTACGAAAGACGGCGAAGAATGGATCGCTAACGGTCAAAAAGTGTGGACCACTCTTGCTCACTTGTCACGTTTTGGTCTTCTGGTAGTTCGCACAGATCCTGAAGCAGTAAAGCACGCAGGTCTCACAGCTTTTGTTGTTGACATGCAAGCACCAGGTGTTGAAGTTCGTCCGCTACGTCAAATGACCGGCGAAGCCGAGTTCAACGAGGTCTACTTCACTGACGTTCGCATTTCTGAAGCCGAGATGCTCGGATCTCCTGGTGATGGCTGGCGAGTCAGTCTCACAACTTTGATGAATGAGCGTGTGTCCATCGGTGGTTCAATGCCTCAACGTGGGTCGGGTTCGATTGCATCGGCAGTTAATGCTTGGAAAGCTTTGTCACCTGATCAGCAAGACAGTGCAACCCGTGATGAATTGATGAAATTGTGGATCCGTGCGGAAGTTCTGCGATTGACAAACATTCGCGCGAACACCACTCGCAAGATGGGTACACCTGGTCCGGAAGGATCAATCGGCAAGATGGCCGGCGCAGATTTGAACAAAGAAACCTACGCGTTTGCAGTCAATCTGCAAGGTGCAAACGGAATGCTGTACGGCTCGTACGCAATGACGCGACCTGAAACTGCAATGGCATTTGATGGCGTTCAGAAAGCATTCCTTCGTTCACGCGCGAACACCATTGAAGGTGGAACCACCGAGGTAATGAAGAACATTCTTGGAGAACGAGTACTAGGACTACCTGGCGATGTACGTGTTGATCGTGAAATTGCTTGGAATAAAGTCGCTCGTAACTAATACTGCGTATTAGCCCACATGGGCAAGTAAGACTCCGCAGTACGCCGCGAACAGTGTTGCGAGTAGACCAATTGCTCCGCCAAGACCTTTTGCAAGCTTGGACGTTCCGTTGGAATGAATCAATGTCGCAATAACTGCGCTGGCAACCAGCAGCATTTTTATTCCAAACGTAACCATGTAGGCACTTGATTTATCGGCGGCATCCGTGGCTGCTAAACCCCATGCACCAGTGAAGACAATCAAAATCATTGCTGGCCACGCAATGGACGCATAGCCCTTTGCAATATTTGATAAAGCATCAGGATTTGTTTTGCGTAGTTTCGGCACAACACCAGCAAGCACAATTTGTCCGCCTAGCCAAACACAGACAGCAAGAATATGGAGATAGGTACGAAGTGAATTAAGTGTGGGCTGGATCATGGCAGTAAGAGTGTCTCAAGAACAGCACTCGCTGCAAGTGCGCGGTCATCCATGCTTGCTGTTGTTAGCAATGGTGCGCCAGCCATAGCGGTGATTGCGGTGTCAATTGCCATTTGCAGATCTCGAATATTTCGCGGTGGTGGGAAGTATTCGTCTTCTTCTGTCACAAAAATCTCTTCAACGCCCTGAGATGGTGCAAGAAATTGAAGGACTCCTTGTACTAACTCTTCCGGAGCAGATGCACCCGCGGTGACGCCGACTGTGCCGTACAAATCGTTCGGTAGTTCTTCGAAAGAGTTGATACGAAAAACTTGAGAGCATCCTGCTTCGATAGCAAGTCGTTCGAGAGCCCGTGTGTTTGAACTGTTCGAAGAACCAATAATGACAAAAGCATCAACTGTGCTTGCGATTGATATCAATGCTGTTTGTCTGTTAGTGGTAGCGAAACATAAATCGCTTTTACCGGGTGTCCATACATCTGGAAATCTTTCGCGAACATGAACAGCGATTTCGTTCCATTCTCTATGTGACAAAGTTGTCTGGGCAAGCATTGCAACGTTCGAGTCAAATCGTGGCAACGCTTCTACTTCTTCTAGTGATTCCACTCGCGAGATGGAGGCCGGGGCAACGGCCATCGTGCCAACTGCTTCTTCATGACCTTCATGTCCTATGTAGACAATGTGGTATCCCTTAGCGGCTCGAGTTTTTACCTCGTGGTGAACCTTGGTGACAAGCGGGCACACAGCATCGACCACATAACTGCCGCGTGAACGTGCAGCAGCGACAATTTCCGGAGCAGACCCATGCGCCGACAGCATGATGGGAGCTCCGACCGGAACGTCATCGATGGAGTCGACAAACACCACACCTTGGGCAACGAAACGATCAACCACAATTTTGTTATGCACGATTTCGTGGTAGCAGTACACAGGTTCATCAAATGAACGGACCATCCATGCCAAGGCCTTGATGGCCATTTCGACACCAGCGCAGAAACCTCTGGGAGAGGCGAGAAGTACCTTGTTGACGGCCATATAACCTCCACAGACTACCGAGAGAGCCCAGCGGTAGCCTGCAGGGGTGAATTCGACAACCGACTCCCTTCCACAGATTGCGGCCATTGACCTCTCTTCTGCGGCATCTCGGGTGGGTCTCATGGTTGGTGACCGTGTGATGTCGGTAAACGGAGTGGTTCCGCGAGACATTTTGGAATGGCAACGGTTAGTTGACGCTGACGAGGTCGACATCACTGTCGTACGTGGACGAGAGACCCTCGAATTGGAACTGACGCGACTGCCTGGTGAGCCATTGGGAGTATCGATCTCGAGCGCTGTGTTTGACCGTATTCATACGTGCGACAACCACTGTGAATTTTGCTTCATTTATCAATTGCCAAAAGGCATGCGCCGCAGTTTGTACATGAAAGACGACGACTACCGACTGAGTTTCCTGTTCGGAAATTTCACCACGATGACTCGTTTCACGGAAGCAGATCTCGAGCGTGTCATCGACGAACGCCTTTCGCCTCTGTACGTCAGTATCCATTCTCCTGAACCACATGTCCGCTCAGACATGTTGCGTAACGTTCGAGGTGGGTTCAGCTTGCGTTGGATGAAAGTATTGCTTGATAATGACATCCAGATTCGAGCACAGATTGTTCTTTGCCCAGGTGTTAACGATGGTGAAGTTCTCGAGTCGACTCTTGCGGGTTTGTTAGAGCAGTACCCAACCCTTGAATCAATTGCAATCGTTCCTCTTGGTCTGTCGAAGTTTAATACAGAAGACCGAATGCGAGTTCACACCAAAGCCGAAGCAGAACTTGTCATCGAGACCGTCGGCAAATGGCAGGCTCGTTATGTTCGCGCAATTGGTCGGCAACCGATTCATCTCGCTGATGAGTTCTTCTTGGTTGCGCAAAAAGTTGTACCAGAAGCTTCGCACTATGACGATTTCCCTATGTTGGAAGATGGGGTAGGGCTCGTGCGTTCCTTCCTTGATGCATTTGCAGGTACTGGTCCTGACTTGATGGGTAAACAATCTGGCTTCTTTGCGTCTGTCGACATCGCTTCGCCTACTGATTATGTGCGTGTCGTGAATCCAGCTGCCGACACCGGTTTGCGGTCATCTGTATCTGTGCCTGTTTCATTGCGGGTACGAAAGCAAACATCGAATAAGCCGATAGCAATTGTCACAGGTGCATATGGTGCCGAAGTCATGCGTAGTGCACTGCGAGCCGAGAACTTTGACGAGGTCACTGTTCTTGAAGTGGAAAATCTTTATTTCGGTGGCAACACAGCTGTCGCCGGATTGATGACATTTGAGGATATTGAACGAGTGTTGTCTGACGACAACGGATCCCACCTATATTTATTGCCTGACGTTTGTCTCAATGACGGAGTGTTCCTTGATGGCGGGACACTTGACGGCTTAGTTCAAAAGTTCGACGTTGAAGTTTTGCCGACTAGTGGAAGTTCACTACGAGATCGGCTTGAATCAGCAAAAAGAGAGGTTTCTCATGTCTGACGAAGAGAAAGTCATATTTCCTACAGTTGTTATTGTCGGTCGGCCAAACGTGGGTAAAAGCACGTGGTTCAACCGCGTGATTGGTGAGCAGGCAGCAATCGTTGAAGATCGCCCTGGAATCACTCGAGACAGACATCCTCGGATGGCTTCATGGCTCGGTATTGAATTCTGGATTGTCGATACGGGCGGCTGGATGCCAAGCGGTACGGAGCTAGACGACAAAGTAAGTCGTCAGGTTGAAGAGGCTGTCCGCGAGGCAGATCTAGTTATCTTCATGGTCGATGCATCTGTTGGTGTCACTGACGATGACGAACACATCTCGCAATGGCTTCGTAAGACTGGAGTACCGGTTCTTCTTGCAGCGAACAAGTCCGACAATGATCGTCGCGAACAAGAGAAATGGATTTTTATGTCCCTCGGATTCGGCGAACCGATGGCAGTCTCTGCGCTGCACGGACGGCGATCAGGTGACTTCCTCGATGAAGTTGTTGCGCGCATTCCTCATGTGGAACTTCCTGTTCGAGAACTAGATGCGATTAAGCCTGACGGTGTTCCTCGTGTCGCATTAGTTGGTCGTCCCAATGTGGGCAAGAGCACTTTGTTCAACCGATTGGTTGGCGAAGAGAGATCAGTCGTGCATGACATGCCCGGAACTACTCGAGATGCTGTTGACACGCTGGTGGAAACTCCCGACGGTCCTTTGGTTTTTATTGATACTGCCGGAATGCGTAAGCGCAGCAAGATTGATGAGTCAACAGAGTTCTATTCTCTCGTTCGTGCGTTGAAGGCAATCGATGAAGCAGATATTGCGATTCTTATCATTGACTCAACTGTCGGAGTCACAAGCCAAGATCAACGTCTAGCTGAGCGAATTGACGTAGCGGGGTGCCCGATCCTTATCGTGCTCAACAAATGGGAGCTACTTGATTCAGAGAATCGCCGTCAGGTGGAACTTGATCTCGCTCGTATGTTGTATTTCATTGATGATGCGCCTGTTCTGAAATTATCGGCACTTACTGGTATGGGTGTTCACAAACTTCGTCCAGTTCTTCAAGAAGCCATTGAGCAATATCATCGCAAGATCCCTACACGCGACGTCAACCGCGTGATCTCAGCTGCGCAACAGAAATCTCCTGCACCAGGTGGTGCTCGCGTGTTGTTTGCTGTTCAAGGCGCAAATGATCCGCCAACGTTTACTTTGTTTGTTAACCGTGAACTTTCAGCTCCGTACATTCGTTATCTTGAGCGTTCTATTCGCGAAGCATTTGAATTCGGATCAACTCCACTCAAGCTTCGAGTGCGCAAAAAGGGCGACTAGTAATGCCGTGGTGTGAGCCCTGTGCAAAATATTTTGCACCCTCTGCTCTAACCAGTGAAGGCGAATGTCCGGAATGCCACACTGTGGTGGACAAGGTTTCTGCTTCAGGTCGAATCACTGTTGACACACTCGACTTGAAGTCTCTTGCTGGTAGTGATGGTGACAAAACGCCATGGCACTTTAAGTTATTGGTCGGTTTGCTCTGTGTCTATCTGGGTTGGCGTTTCGTTCAGATATTCCTTTAGGAGACATGTTGGCCGCGCCGATAGAGTCTTAAACCATTCGGGCTGTAGCGCAGCTTGGTAGCGCGCTTGTCTGGGGGACAAGAGGTCGTGGGTTCAAATCCCGCCAGCCCGACCAAATAATTCGGTTGACTTTTCGTCACGCCCGTAGGATTGCGCCTGTATGTGCGGTCGTTTTGTAGGGGCATTTAGCGCCGAAGTTCTGATGGATGAGATGTCAGAAGCGCTCTCGGGGGCCAACTTGACGCTCTCTCTGATGGAAGACAACACTTTGTTTGCGCCGAATTTCAACACTGCACCGACTCACACCGTGCCCATTCTGCGACATGAAGAATCAGTAGTGGTTGTTGATCCGATGCAGTGGGGGCTTGTTCCCTCGTGGTCGAAGGATCCAAGTGTTGGTTCAAAAATGATCAATGCTCGTTCCGAGACGATTACCGAAAAACCTTCATTCCGTCAATCTGTTCCTGGACGCCGTTGCATTATTCCGATGAGTGGTTTTTACGAGTGGGATAGATCAGATCCAAAACGAAAGGTTCCGTTCTTCGTGACACGGGAGGATGGTCATCTCATGTTGGTGGCAGGTATTTGGACTCCGTCGCCGGCGTTAGATGGTCGCCATACTTTTTCGCTGATCACTCGTGAAAGCGTTGATGACCTGTCATACATACATAGCAGGAGTCCCGTTGAACTTCATGCAGATGATGCTCTGGAAT
>CAIYTS010000157.1 GCA_903929185.1 uncultured Acidimicrobiaceae bacterium | reverse complement strand
ATGGTGTCGGCGTATCTGGCTCGAATGAATGCCGACGGCCCAGAGTTGTACGCACTGTTCTTGACTGCGGCCATTGGTGCATTAGTAATGGTGTCCGCCAATGATCTGATTGTGTTGTTCCTCGGACTGGAAACACTCAGTTTGTCCCTGTACCTCTTAGCGGCAAGCAATCGTGATCGTGAAGAGAGCCAAGAGTCTGGTCTGAAGTACTTCATTCTTGGTGGTTTCTCATCTGCGTTTTTCTTATACGGAGTTGCGTTGATCTTCGGATCAACAGGCAGCACAAAGATCTCGGGCATCAGCGAAGCGCTCTCTGGCAGTGTCTCCATCATTAACGCCGATGCGATGTTGCTGGTTGGTATCGGTATGTTGCTTGTAGGACTTGGATTCAAAGTCTCAGCCGCACCGTTCCACGTGTGGACTCCTGACGTATATGAAGGAGCTCCGACGCCTGTAACCGCTTTTATGGCATCTGCCGGAAAAGTTGCAGCGTTTGCAGCTCTCATGCGTGTGCTGTTAGTTGGTCTTGAACAACGCGTTGACGATTGGCGTCCTGTTGTGTGGGCTCTTGCAATCCTCACTGTGTTTACAGGTTCAATTTTGGCCGTGGTTCAGACAAACGTAAAACGCATGTTGGCGTATTCGTCTATTAGCCACGCCGGATTTATCTTGGTCGGAGTCGAAGCTGCTGGTCATTTGCGTAACGACGGCATTGCTACTTCGATGAACTATCTCGCTATCTACACCGTATTAGTGATGGGTTCATTTGCGATTGTGCTTGCAATGTCTGGCAACACCGATGGCGATACAAACCTTTCCGATTTCAAGGGCCTGGCGAAGCGTCGCCCAGCATTGGCGCTTGCATTTACTGTCTTGTTGTTCGCTCAAGCAGGAGTTCCGCTTACTGCAGGGTTCGTTGCAAAATTTGCAGTTATCAAGTCCTCTGTAGAAGCAAACTCGTACGTACTTGCAGTAGCCGCAATGGTCGCAGCTGTGATTGGTGCGTATTTGTATCTTCGTATTGCAGTCAGCATGTGGCTAGAAGAGCCTGCTTCAGAAACTGAAATCTCAATAGATCCTGCAGTCGTCATTGTTATTGCAGTGGCTGTTGTTGCAACTTTGATTGTTGGGTTCTTCCCTGAGCTGCTGCTTCACGCCACGCGCCTTGCGCGTTTTGCGCCTCGCTGATTTAGCTGGCGTGAGAAATCAGGGTATTAAACAAACCCTGTTGTGACGGATCATCGCGCGCGGTGTCTTCTGGATGCCATTGCACTGCCACAATCCATGTTGAGCCCGTGTGCTCAACTGCTTCGATAGTGCCGTCTTGATGAGTGCCAACAACAACAAGACCAGGTGCAACTTTTTCAATGGCTTGATGATGAAGTGAATGGATAAGCGGATCATTTGTTCCCATTGCTTTCGCCAAGCGTGATCCGGTGACAACTTGAATGCCGTGCATTGTGTCGCGGTGGTCAGGAGTTGTCTTCAGATGTTGCACAAGAGTGCCGCCAAGTGCAACGTTCAGAACTTGTTGTCCACGACATACTGCCAACACGGGAATGTCGCATTCCATAGCTCGGTGTAGGGCTGCAATCTCAAAGTCATCAACTAGTTCATTGACACCGAACAACCTCGCCCATTCAGTGGCGCCGTATTTAGATGGGCTGACATCGCCGCCGCCAATCATGAGCATTCCATCGCAGCGAGCAATGGTTTCAGTAATAATCGACATGTCACTTGTGGGCGGAACAAGGACTGGTAGACCACCGGCACGATGGATGGCGTCAATGTAGTTCTGTCCACAACTTGTTACCGGCGTGCGGTGTCCTGTTGCTTCCGGGCTTAATCGACCGGGAATGGCAATCAGCGGTTTGCTCATCCGGCTTCTACTTCGTCGGCCTCGTACCCGACATTGCGTACTGCAGCTAACACTTCATCAGCGTGATCACGGCCACGTACTTCGAGAACGGCTTGAACACCAGTTTCGCGAACATGCAAACTGACGCCTTCGCGAACATGTTCTACTTCAACCAGATTTGCACCAGTCTCAGCAAACAATGTGAGTAGCCGAGCAAGACCGCCCGGTCTGTCGGAGATGCGAACGAACAAAATGAGTCTGCGACCAGCTTTAGTTTCATTGCGACGAATGAGACCTGGAAGTAAACCAAGATCAACATTGCCACCGGAAAGAACAACGCATGTCGTGCCTGTTTTTGCTGGTTTTACTTGTCCACTCATCAGTGCTGAAACGCCAACGGCACCTCCACCTTCGACATACAACTTGCCGCGGTCCATCAAAAGAACCATTGCATCGGCAACGAGATCTTCTTCAACAACAACTATCTCGTCGACATATCGTTCGATGAGCGGACGCGTGAAAGCACCGGGAGATTTCACTGCAATGCCGTCTGCAAGTGTGACGATAGGCCCGTCTGGGGGAGGAGACCCGGCGTATGGCGCACATGCACGCACTTGAACACCGATGACTCGAATTTTTGGGTTGAAAGTTTTCAGTGCCATTGCAACACCGCCAGTTAACCCGCCTCCACCAAGTGGAATGATGACAAGCGATAAATCTGAAATGTCTTCGAGCAATTCAAGACCAAGAGTTGCTTGTCCTGCGACAACAATGGGGTCATCGTATGGATGACAGAAATTCATTCCAGTTGCATCTGCATGTCGTTGCGCTGCAGCAACTGCATCAGACAATGTGTCTCCACCTTCACTGAGAATTGCACCGTACGATCGCACAGCTTCCATCTTTGACAACGATGCGCCGGCGGGAACAAAAATCTCACACGGAACATTGTGATGTCGGGCTGCAAACGCGATTGCTTGTGCATGGTTGCCAGCGCTTCCGGCCACCACACCGTTCTTCACTGCATCGCCAAGAGACGAGAGCTTGCTCATTGCGCCACGAATTTTGAAAGAGCCCGTGCGCTGCAAATTTTCAGCCTTGAAGACAACGTTTCCGCCGTACCGTTCGGACAATGCGGCTGACTCGGTGATGGGGGTGCGCTTGACAACGCCTACTCCGGCACGCCGGGCCGCTTCGATGACGTCAGAATCAATTGGTATAGCAGTCATCAGCCCCTACCGTAGTGGGCATGCGCGCTGTACTCATCGCTAATAGTGAGGATGCTGATCCTGGTTTTGTTGGACGTGCTTTGCGCCAACGCGGGTACTCCTTCACTGAGTTTCTTCGAGAAGACCACCAGAATTGGCCCTCTCTCGAGGGCTTCGACCTCGTTGTGGCAATGGGTTCGAACTGGAGCACCTACTGGGACCAAGTGGCCGAACCCGTTCGGGCCGAACAAACCTTGCTGGCCGATGCTGTGGCTCGGGGCATCGGAATTCTCGGGATTTGCTTTGGTGCCCAGCAATTGGCCGTCACCCTGGGTGGAGAGGTCACCCCGGCAAAAACCCCTGAAATCGGTTGGTACCAAGTGTTTCCGGTCTCAGAGGCGGCCAATTCTGCCCCTGATTGCCTGACTCGAGGTGACTGGATGCAGTGGCATTACGACCAATTCAGCGTTCCCGCTGGGGCCACGACCCTGGCCGATTCGCCTGCTGGACCCCAGGCCATGATCTGTGGCAGGGCTCTTGGCCTTCAATTTCATCCCGAAGCGTCGGAATCGATTGTGCGATTGTGGATGAGTGGCCAGGGCGGCGATGAACTCGCTGCAATCGGAATGACCCCCGATGAATTAATCGAAGAAACCAGTTCCCGTGTCGCCGAAGCAGAGGCGCGGTGCGATGAATTGGTCGCATGGTTTTTGGAAAATATCGCACAAAGGCACATGGCATAACTGGACGTTGCCCTAGTGGGAAGTTGGGGCGATAGTGAGTCCCCGTAGTAGTTTTGGTCGTGATGTCCCCCTTCCTACGGTCCTATCTCACTGTTGTGTGGTTTGGACTGGCCTCCTTTCTTGTTGCCGGCTTGCTGCTTGGTATTTCGGCACTCATTCGTCCGAATAACCCCAACGCAGAAAAATTGCTGACCTACGAAAGTGGTGTTGATCCTGTTGGCGACGGTTGGTCGCAAAGCCAAATTCGTTATTACGTCTTTGCATTGTTGTTCGTCATCTTTGACGTGGAAGCTGTCTTTATTTTCCCCTGGGCTACTCAACTTGAGCGGTACGCAGGTTTTGGCCTTGTAGAGATGGGTGTCTTTGTCGCCATCTTGTTACTTGGTCTTGTCTATGCGTGGCGCAAAGGCGTCCTGCGCTGGGTCTAGGAACAAGGGTTTTATTATGGGTCTTGTAGATCGTGGTCGGTTGGGCAAACCGCTGACACAATTATTTAACCTCGGTCGTTCGTACAGCCTGTGGGTGTACCAATGGGGTCTTGCATGTTGTGCAATCGAGATGGGTGCTGCGTTTGGTTCGCCACGTTACGACGTCATGCGTCTCGGCGTTATTCCTCTTCCTGCATCACCACGTCAAGCAGACCTTGTTGTTATCTCCGGAACTGTGACAGACAAAATGGCACCAGCCATCAAGCGTTTGTATGAACAAATGCCTGAACCGAAGTACGTCATTTCAATGGGTTCGTGCGCAAACTGCGGCGGACCATATTGGGATAGCTATTCAGTAACAAAGGGAATTGACCAAATCATTCCTGTTGATGTGTACGTGCCTGGTTGTCCTCCACGTCCTGAAGCTTTGCTTGAAGGAATCGTGTTGTTGCAACAACGCATTAAGCACGAAGACATGGGCGCACGCTGGCGCGGTGAAGGTACAAAGTCAATGTACGTCGATGGAGAATCTGCAGAAAAGGGAGGTATCCCCGTTGTCGTCAACAACTGATACCCCAACTGAAACTCCACGCGATGATGTGCGTGATGCAGAAATTGCGCGCGTGTGTGCAGCGCTCGGAAGTTCTGTTGTTGATTCACTCGTAAAACCAAATGATGACATGTGGATTCGCGTTACCGCAGACGCATGGCGTTCAACTGCTGAAACTTTGAAGAGTCTTGGTTACACATATTTCGGATTTATCTCCGCAATCGACTGGCTTCCATCGCCCTACGGTCGTGGTGAAGATGATCCAACTGCGCCACCAGTTGAGCGCAGCAGTGTTATCAAACAGGGCTACGCAGGTGGCGATACACGTTTTCAAGTAATCGCTCGTCTTGTGCAGCCGTTCTCCACACTTGGTATCAATATCAAAGTTGATGTTGATGATTCGTTAATGGCTGTTGATTCATGGACGCAAGTTTTTGCTGGTGCTAACTGGCATGAGCGCGAAACACATGAGATGTTCGGCATTGGTTTTAATGGCCATCCTGATCTGCGCAATATGTACCTGCCGACAGATTTCGAAGGACACCCACTTCGTAAAGATTTCCCACTGCTTGCACGCATGGTGAAGCCTTGGCCCGGAATTGTTGATGTCGAGCCACTTCCTGGTGACGACAGTGAAGAGGAAGGTGACGCATCATGAGTCTTCTCGGCGATCGTCAACAACTTGCATATATCGCAGCGCAAGCTGCTGACGCACGTGTCAACGTAGAACTTGAAACTGAGGGCATGACTCTCAACATCGGGCCGCAGCATCCTGCAACACACGGAACTCTGCGCATCATTGCTCGCCTTGATGGTGAACAAGTTCTGTGGGCTGACCCATCATGCGGTTACATGCATCGTGGTTACGAAAAGCTCACTGAAGTTCGTTCGTATCCTCAAGTCACAGCATTGGTCAACCGCATTGACTGGCTCGGATCATTTGCAAACGAAGTTCCATTTATTTTGGCTGCTGAAAAGTTGATGGGTGTTGAAGCACCATCACGTGCGCAACACATCCGCACCATCTTGTTTGAATTGTCACGTATTGCGAACGTCACCTTGTTCCTCGGTGACCTTGGTGTACAGCTTGGCGCTGTAACGCCAGTGTTCTTCGCGTTCCGCGACCGTGAATATGTTTTGAACCTTATTGAAGGTGCAACCGGCGGACGCTTCCATCCAAACTTCGACCGCATCGGCGGATTGAAAGACGATCTTCCTGCCGGCTTCATTGACGAGACTCGCAATGTCATGAAAAAACTTCGTGGCTTCTGCGATCAAATCGAAGACCTATTGTTCGGAAACGAAATCTTCCAATCACGTACTCGCGGCATTGGTGTTATTCCAAAAGATGTTGCATTGCAGTACGGATTGTCTGGCGCAAACTTACGTGCAAGTGGTGTTGATTGGGATCTTCGTCGCGACCAGAAATTGCCACTTGCCTACGACAAGGTTGACTTCAAAGTCATCACACACCCAGATGGCGACTCATTTGCACGTTGCTGGGTTCGTTTGCAAGAGGTTCGTGAATCAACGCGCATTGTTGATCAACTGCTCGACACCATTCCAGCTGGCCCCATCATGGCCAAGGTGCCAAAGATCATCAAGGTTCCTGAAGGCGAAGCATGGGTCTCAACGGAGAACCCTCTCGGCGAAATGGGTTACTACGTTGTCTCGCAAGGCGACATGGGGCCATTCCGCGTCAAGATTCGCAGCGCGTCATTCAACAACATCTCGATTACTCCGTGGTTGTTGAAAGGTGTGTATGTCCCAGACATCATCACCATTCTTGCGTCGTTGTATTTCATCCTCGGAGACATTGATCGCTGATGAATCTCGCAACCCTTCTTTCTGCTGACCTTCCGTATTGGGCACAGTCCCTTCTTCGTGTTTTAGGTGGCCTTGTTGCCGTCCTTCTTCCAGCCGGAACAATCGTGTATCTGTTCTTGTTCAAGATGATGTCATTCATGCAGTCGCGTCTCGGTCCAATGGAGGCCGGCCCACAGGGTTCAATGCAGCTTTTCGCTGAAGTAGGCAAGTGGCTGCAGAAAGAAGACATCTATCCAGCCCGTGCTGACAAGTTCATCTTTAAATTGGCACCGCTGATTGTTTTGGCAAGCACATTCCTTCTTGTTGTTGTCGTGCCGTTTGGCCCTGATGCATTGTTTACAAACTTTGAAACCGGAGTGTTTTATTCACTTGCTGTTTCTTCCGTATCAGTTCTCGGAATTTTGATTGCTGGTTGGTCTAGCGCCAATAAGTACTCGTTGCTTGGTGGTTTGCGCGCAGCTGGTCAGCTGATTGCATATGAACTTCCAATGGTTCTTGCAGTAGTTGGTGTTGTCATTCAGGCAGGCACCATGAACTTGCAACAGATTGTTGTTGCGCAAAATGCAGGCTCAATGTTCGGATTCAGCAGCCTCGGCAATCCGTACGTCATCACACAGTTCGTCGGATTCATCGTGTTCATGATTGCAGTACAAGCTGAACTCACTCAGACTCCGTTCGACATGCCAATTGCTGAATCTGAACTCGTGTCCGGTTACATGACTGAGTACTCGGGCTTCCGATTCCTTATTTTCTTCATTGGTGAATTCGCCACTGCTGGCGTGTTCTCAATGATCGCTTCCATTCTCTTCCTTGGTGGTTGGGCAGTGCCGTTCTCGTGGTTCGGTTGGACCACCATCGACAGCATTGACAACTGGATGAATATCGTCGGACCACTCATCTTGTTCACCAAGATGATCGTGGTGGTTTTCTTCATCATGTGGATTCGCTTTTCGTACCCACGTTTCCGTGAAGACCAACTACAGAAGTTTGCTTGGAAAGTTCTCATCCCTGTGTCGCTTGCGAACATCATGGTCACAGCAATTTTGAAGGTGGCGTTCTAATGCCAAAAGTTCCTGGTCTTGTTAAAGGTCTTGGTGTCACATTCGGCACCATGATGAAAACCTTCACAGAAGGTTCAAACACAGTTCAATACCCACATGTAAAGGAAACACCTCCGCTTCGTGCACGTGGTGTTATTGCTCTGCATGAAGGTAACTGCACCTCATGCATGTTGTGTGTTCGTTCATGTCCCGACTGGTGCATTTACATTGAAGGCCACAAAGAGATGGCACCACCACGTCGTGCCGGCGGTGCTGCTCGTAAGGTCAACAAACTCGATCGCTTTGATATCGACTACGCACTATGCATGTATTGCGGTATCTGCGTTGATGTGTGCCCGTTCGACGCCTTGTTCTGGAGCCCAGAGTATGAATACTCTGAGCCACGTATCGCAGATCTCTTGCACGACAAGACAAAACTTGGTGAGTGGATGGAAACAGTTCCTGAAGCGCCAGAACTTGAAGCCGGCGCAGACAAGAAGGGCAAGAAATAATGTTCGCGTCTGATGTCCTTATTGCTCAGAACATTGGTTTTGCAATTATCGCCACCATCATGGTTATCGGTGCTCTACGCGTCGTTACCACCAGCAACGTCGTCCACGCTGCATTGTGGTTAGTAGTGGTTCTTGCCGGTGCAGCTGCGCAGTACATTTTGCTCGCAGCTGAGTTTGTGGCCATTACTCAAGTCCTTGTGTACATCGGCGCTGTGATGGTGTTGTTCCTGTTCGGAACAATGTTGACGCGTGCTCGCATAGGTGCAGAGTCAGATCTCAACAATAAGAATTGGTATTTCGGAATCCCCGTTGCTCTTGCTTTGTTCGTTGCAATGGCAATGGCGCTAGACAGCGGATTCGGTAGTCAGAAAATGCCAGCAAATCCTGCAGTCGCAACAACCCAAGAGATTTCAGACCAAATCTTTGGCCCGTACCTCTTGCCGTTCTGGGCGCTGTCGTTCGTGTTGCTTGCAGCAGTTGTCGGAGCCATCGTGCTCGCGAGGAGGGACTAATTATGTTGGTCAACCAATTCCTCATACTTGCCGCTGTTTTGTTTTGCATCGGTGTCTATGGCGTCATTGCTCGCAAGAACGCAGTTCTCGTGTTGATGTCAATCGAGCTCATTTTGAACTCGGTCAATATCAACTTGCTGGCATTCTCCATGCGTAACGGCTCACTTGATGGCCACACCTTCGCGCTGTACATCATCGCAATTGCCGCTGCCGAAGTTGGCGTGGGTCTTGCAATGGTTCTCCTTATGTATCGCAATCGTCGTTCTATTGACCTCGATGAACTCTCAGAGATGAAGGGCTGATCCGATGTTCGCTGAAGCCACAGAAGTAGCACTGAATTCGGGGTGGTTCCTCGAGCATGCATGGGTCATCCCCGTCATTCCTGCATTGTCCTTCTTCCTCATTATTTTCTTCGGAAAGCGCATGCCAAAGAAGGGAAGCGAATTCGGTGTTGCTTCCATGCTTGGCGCATTGGTCTTTGCTGGTGGCGCTGCGTATCAGTGGATTCAACGAGTCAACGGAGCATCTGAAGGTGCGTTTGTTTCTCCCGTAGTCAAGACCTGGACTTGGTGGCAAAACGGTGGCATCTCATTTGGCATTGGCCAACATGTAGACGGACTCACTGTCGCAATTCTTCTCGTCGTTGCATTCATCTCCACTTTGGTGCAGATCTACTCGCTTGAATATCTGCGCGGAGATCGTCGCTACACACATTTCTTTGCTTCATTGACATTGTTCTCTGCCGGAATGCTCAACATGGTTGTTGCAGAGAACATGATCCAACTCATCTTGGGTTGGGAAATCATGGGCTTGTGCTCGTTCCTTCTTATTGGTCACTGGTGGGAAGAAGGTGCGAACAGTCGCGCAGCTCTCAAAGCGTTCTTCACCACACGTACCGGTGATATTGGTCTTCTCACAGGAACAGCCATTCTGTTCTTCTCGGCAAATGCTTGGACCACAAAGACACTTGGTGTGTCTGGTTTCTCTATTCGCGGTCTTTCATCGTGGGCATTGTCAGGTGACCCTGGACATGCTGCAATCACGATGGGCGCAGTAGCCCTCTTTATTGCAGCAATCGGCAAGAGTGGCCAGTTCCCACTTCACACGTGGTTGCCAGACGCAATGGCTGGCCCAACACCAGTGAGTTCGCTGTTGCATTCATCCACCATGGTTGTTGCCGGTGTATTCCTCGTTGCTCGTTTGTACCCCGTGTTCTTCAAGGGCATGCACATTTTGGGAAGCAGCGCCAACTTCATCGTTGTCATCGGTGGCATCACCATCGTCATTGCTGCACTACTCGCATTTGTGCAGACAGACATCAAGAAGGTTCTTGCGTACTCAACAGTCAGCCAGCTTGGCTACATGATGATGGGCCTTGGTGCCGGTGCATGGTTGCCAGCCGTCTTCCACATTTTCACGCATGCATTCTTCAAAGCTTGCTTGTTCCTTGGTGCCGGATCAATCAGTCATAGTTCTTCTCATCACTCGTTTGAAATGAAGAAAGACATGGGCGGGCTTCGCAAGTTCATGCCAATCACTTTTGGTACATGGATTATTTCAACTCTTGCTCTCTGCGGAGTGTTCCCATTCTCCGGGTTCTTTTCTAAAGATGAAATCATCGACAACGTTGGCCACAATGGCTACAACGTGTTCATGATTGTCGGACTCGCTGGTGCATTCCTTACAGCTGCGTATATGACGCGCGCGACGTATCTCACCTTCTTTGGTCAACCACGTGGTGCATCTGCTGGCGAACATCATGAAGAAGAGAGCCACGACGCCCACGCTGCACACGATGATCATGCAGATCATGGTCACGACGCGCATGATTCACACGATGCTCATGCATCGCACGGACCACACGAATCCGGTTGGCTCATCACCGCTCCGCTCATTATCTTGGCAACGCTTGCTCTCGGATCTGGATTTTTGAATGCCGCACCATTTGGAGAGAAGTGGGAACATTTCAAGAAGTGGGTTGAGCCGAGCGCAGAGGTAGTCAGCCCAACAGGCATTGCGTAT
>CAIYTS010000156.1 GCA_903929185.1 uncultured Acidimicrobiaceae bacterium | reverse complement strand
GACACCAAAGTTTTGATGACAAATGCAACACCTGCAACACCGATAGCGATGCCTAACACCGAGATCAAGCGCGCAAGAGCTGGACGAGAGGATGGTGAAGGCACCTGACAAGACTAAACGCGCAGCAGGGCTACGGCGAGACAATTCATTTGGGTAATAATGGTTGCAACCAGGGGGTTCCAATGACTATTTCCGTGAACGAAGCAATTTTGGTCTTTACAGATCCGAGTGCATACGCAGATGTTCCTCGCTTTGAGGCAGCATGTGCGGTTTTGCGTAAAGAATCTCCGATTCATTACTACGAAGACCCAACTGGCCTTTTTAACCCGTTTTACGCAATAACAAAGCATGCAGATGTGTTGGAAATTGAATTACACAATGAGATATTCATTAACGAACCTCGACCAGTTCTTGGTCTAGCTGAAGGCGATCGCCATAATGAAGAGAATGGCCACATGTTGCGCACTCTTATTCATGTGGATGATCCTGAACATCGAGACCTTCGTGGTGTCACCAGCGAATGGTTCTTGCCGAAGAACCTTGCGAAGATGGATGCGCGTTTAGCCGAGTTGTCAAAGCGTTTTGTCGACAAGATGGCATCTGCTGGCGGATCCATTGACTTCGCCACAGATATTGCAATGCAATTGCCTTTACATGTCATTCTTGACATTCTCGGACTGCCTGAATCGGATTACCCGCGCATGCTGAAGTTAACCCAGGAATTGTTTGGTGCAGCAGATGAAGAAATGAGTCGCGGAACATCGCCAGAAGACCTCATTGCGGTCATCACTGATTTCTTTGCATACTTCACCCAAGTGACTGAGGATCGTCGCGCGAATCCCACTGCGGATCTTGCATCTGCTGTCGCGAACGGAACAATTAGAGGTGAAGAGTTGAGCATGATTCAAACAATTTCCTATTACGTGATAGCTGCTACCGCAGGTCATGACACGACTGCGTCAGCGATCGCGGGTGGCTTGCAGGCTCTGATTGAAAACCCTGATCAATTAGATCTTCTGCGTAATGACCCATCGCTGTATGCCACAGCTGCAGATGAAATTATTCGTTGGGTAACTCCCGTCAAACATTTCATGCGGACCGCAACAGAGGATTACACCATTCGTGGTGTCACCATCAAAAAAGGGCAATCAGTTTTGCTTTCATATCCATCGGCGAATCGAGATGAAGAAGTATTCGATCATCCGCAACGGTTTGACATCACTCGTTCGCCGAATAAACAATTGTCCTTTGGCTTTGGTGTGCATTATTGCCTCGGTGCAATGTTGGCGCGTATGGAGATCAAGGCATTCTTCGGAGAATTGGTTCCTCGCCTGAACTCAATTTCACTGAATGGTGAACCGTCTCTGATGAAGACGACATTTGTCGGAGGGCTCAAGCACTTGCCGATTGCGTACTCACTGAACTGAAGTATTGGTTAGCGACGGTCCTGCATAAACGGGAACGTTGTGCGCGTCAATTGCACCTCTTCGGTTGAGACATCGGCATACAAAATGGTCGATGCGTTGCCGGCATCTGCGACAACCTCGCCAAGTGGATTAATCACTCGGCTGTCGCCCGCATATGTCAGACCGCCACCTGTGCCTACGCGATTACAGCCAACTACAAAAGCTTGATTCTCTATTGCTCGTGCACGTAACAGCGCCATCCAGTGTTCGCGGCGACTTGCTGGCCAATTACCTGGTACGAGAAAGACATCTGTATGGGCAGCAGTTTTCCAAAATTCATCAGCAAAGCGAAGGTCGTAACACACGAAGAGACTGACCCGGACCCCGTCGACATCCACTGTCACAAAATCAGTTCCGGGACGGAAATAGGTGTCTTCGGCGCCATAGGTGAATGGGTGAATCTTGTGATACCTGTGTTGCTCGCCACGAGGGCTCACTAAAACAAAAGAGTTGAAGGGGCGAAGATCATCGGAACTCACTTCGGGGCAACTGCCACCGACCCAGATGTTGTGCTCTGTTGCCATTCGCGAAAGAAACTGTGAAGACGCGCCGCCTTCAGGTTCACCGATATCGCTTCGGTCTACAACAAACCCGGTCGAGAACATCTCTGTCAGCAAGACAAGCGATGCGCCGTGTTGTGCTGCGTCAGAAATGAGGGGAGCGAGTTGTGCAAAGTTTGTATCCCTGTCCATCCATACGGTGTCTACTTGTACTACAGCAATTTTCATTCCCAGGCTCGCAATTGCTCAGATGCGCGAGAGATAGTGGACAACTGCTTACAGAAGGCAAAGCGAACCAAGTGGCGTCCTTCTGCTTCATGTCGTGGGTCGTAGAGAACTGCGGCTGGGATAGCAACGATTCCGGCTTGTCCAGGTAGCTCGCGACAAAACGCCAAACCGTCACCATCGGGACGTCTGCCGCGAATATCGGCTGTGATGAAATATGTCCCTTCGGGAGTGATGGGTCGTAGTCCGCACTCATCAAGTGCTTTCATCAAAACATCTCGCTTGTTTTGCAAATCTGCAGCAAGAGCAACAAAGTATGAATCGGGAAGACGAAGGCCTGCAGCGATTGCTGGCTGAAAAGGTGAACCCCCTGCGAACGTAAACAATTGCTTGGCCATACGTGTGGCATTAATGAGGGGAGCGGGCGCGCATGCCCAGCCGATCTTCCAACCTGTTGTATTAAACGATTTTCCACCAGACGAAATAGTGATGGTGCGTTCGAACATTCCCGGCAAAGTTGCGATTGGAATATGTTTCTTATTGTCAAACACTAAATGTTCGTATACCTCGTCTGAGATAACAATCAGGTCGTGTTCGATTGCAATTCCAGCAATTGTCTGAAGCTCTTCCAGAGTAAATACTGTACCGGTGGGGTTGTGCGGCGAGTTCAACAAAATCATGCGTGTACGCGGAGTCACTGAACGACGCAATTCCTCTGCGTCGAACTCGTATCGGCCGGATTGTTGTGGTCGCAGGGTGATGGGCACAGTGACTGCGCCAGACAGAGCTATACATCCCGCATATGTGTCGAATAGCGGCTCGAAAACAATCACTTCGTCGCCATCGTTCAAGATGCCAAGGAGTGCACCAGCGAGAGCTTCGGTGGCTCCCATTGTGATGAGAATTTCAGTTGCAGGGTCGTAGGTAAGACCCCAGAAACGATCTTGATGCCCACTGACAGCGAGTCGAAGATCAGCCATTCCGATGCCAGGAGGATATTGGTTATTGCCAGATGCAATTTGTTCGCCCGCAATCCGAAGCACATCTGCAGGTCCGTCGTAATCGGGAAAGCCTTGACCAAGATTGATGGAACCTGTTGATACGGCAAGGGCTGTCATCTCAGCGAAAATCGACGCACCAAAGCCCTGGAGGCGATTCGTTAATGGCGATGGAGCATTCACTGCTGCAATCGTATGTGATGGAAGAGCAGGACTAGGCAGTCCAGCCAGCGAAAGCATCAATCATTGCTGTGACATCGCCGAGTGGGTACAAGATGGGGCAAGTGGCGCCATCCTTGATGTATTCGCGCACTTTTGCACGCGCTTCATCTGGTGTGCCTGATGCAGTGAGCATCTGAACAATTTCGTCCGGTACAAGTTTTGAAGCGGCTTCCACTTGTTCGTGAGTTGCAGGCCATGTCAGAACTTCACCGACTTTGTCGAGCAGTGATTGTGGAACTCCAGATGCCTTCATGATGTGTGGCTGTTGGCCAAGGTATTGCGTAACCATCATGCGTGCCATGTCAAGAGCAGTTTTACGATCTTCATGAACGCTGCACACGACAAGTTGGGGACGATCGATTTTCTCCCACGAACGACCAGCCTTATCAGCACCGATAGCCAAGTGCTCGAGTGCTTTTTTGTTGTAATCAGGAGACACGAGGTAATTGAGGACAACTCCATCAGCGATTTCACCAGCGAGTTCCATCATCTGCATGCCAGTAGCGCCGAGATAAATGGGGACATCCTTCGGACGACGCTCTTGGTACACGTAGTCAAGTTCGACACCATCAAGATGCACGAACTCGCCATTCATTGTCACGGTCTCATTTGCAAGTAAGGCACGAACTGCAGTGATGATTTCACGCATCGCACGAAGTGGCTTGGCCCGAGAGATTCCGACTTTTTCTGCAAGAGGATCCCACCATGCACCGATTCCGAGAATCACACGACCGGGTGCAAGGTCATCAAGTGTTGAGAATGTTGCTGCGAGGCGAGCAGGGTTACGTGTCCAGCAATCAACGACGCCAGATCCAATCTTGATTGTGTCTGTTACTGCAGCAAAAGCTGACATCGGAACAATGGCGTCACGTACGAGCCGGCTGTCTGCTTGCCAAACGGCTTCAAATCCTTTTTGCTCTGCGTACTTTGTGTACTCCATTCCTTCAGCAATGGGGTGTGCATCTTGCAGGTAGAGGGCTGCGGGGCTTGTCATGTTGGATCCTCGTTTGATTCTGAGTTCTTAGGTTTCATCGGTAATTTTGTTCGCCAGATTCCGTCTGCTGCATGAAGTGCTGCGGCAACAGCTGGTGCAGTCGGGACGAGACCAATCTCGCCGACGCCCTTGATGCCGTACGGACTGCGCGGTTGTGGGCATTCGACCATGACAACATCGACCGGCGGCATGTCTTTTGGACGAATGATTCCGAGCGAACGCAGTGTCATGTTTGTGGGGTAACCCATTTCGTCGCTAGGGAATTCTTCCGTTAATGCATATCCAAGACCCATGTGCACAGATCCTTCAATTTGTCCTTCGCACAGCGTTGGGTTTACAGCGCGACCCACGTCGTGAACAGCAACAACTTTGTCAATCTTTTGAGTCTCAGGATCCATGATCACCATCTGTGCCGCGTATCCGAATGCAGAGTGGATGATTGGATTTTCAATTCCAGGCTCACCTAGGTGGTGAGTCCAATCAATGACGTATTCACCTGTGTAGTCAACACCAGTCTTGCAGCCGTCTTCTAAGGCTGCGGCGCATGCGCGTTGCACACTGGCTGCTGCCATGAGAGTGCCACGACTTCCAGTCGTTTGACCAAAACCTAATTGGCGAGTGGTGTCAACGAATACACGAATTGATGATGCGTCGATTCCAAGTTCTTCGACGGCAACCTGAAGCGCCACTGTGTGTACGCCTTGGCCCATCTCTGTCCATCCGTGTCGAACTTCTACGATGCCATCAGTGCGGAAGTGAACCACGGCGCGTGCGACCTCGCGGAAACCATTTCCTAAACCGGAGTTCTTGAGGCCAAGGCCAAGTCCGACTGCACGACCAGCAGCAACTGCAGCGTCGTAGGCGGGTTTGATTTCATCAAGACACATATCTGCGCCTTTGCATCCGTCATCCATAATTTGTCCAGGACCCCACACTTGTCCCGGATGAATAACGTTTCGTTTACGTATTTCCCAACCAGAAATACCGAGTTGTTCAGCGAGGCGGTCGAGGCAACCTTCCATAGCGAACTGTGCCTGGTTTGCTCCGAAACCTCGGAATGCGCCGCAGACAGGATTGTTGGTGCGAACTGCCACAGAGGCGACGTCAACATTCGGAACAAAATATGGCCCTGTTGCATGGCCAGCTGCACGCTCGAGAACTTTCATGCCGACAGACGCGTACGAGCCCGAATCACCAATCATTCGTACATGAACTGCAGTTAGTTTTCCGTCGGCATCGCACCCCACTGAGTACTCCATGCGAATCGGATGACGCTTTGCATGCATCAGGAAGCTTTCTTCACGCGACAGTGTGCAACTCACTGGTTGTTGTAACAGCCAGGCTGCAAGTGCAGTTTGTCCTTGATTCGACATGTCTTCTTTGCCGCCAAAGGCTCCGCCGTTTGACACCAATTCAACTGTGACTTTGTCTTTTGGAATATTCAAGATGTCACAGATCTGATCGCGGTCATCCCACACGCCCTGGCCACCGGAGTACACATGCATCGTTCCGGCCGCTGTATTCGGCACCGCAAGAGTCGATTCAGGTTCTAGAAAAGCGTGTTCAATTCGTTGCGTTTGGAATGTTTCTGTGACGGTGAATGAGCTTGCTGAAAGAGCAGATGCCGTGTCGCCACGTTGGTATTCGCTTCGCGACAACATATTGTTTTCTGTTCCCCATACTGCAATTTCTGTATCGGTGATCGCAGCAACTGGATCAACGATTGGTCTCAGTGGGGAATAGGAGACTTTGATTAGTTCTGCAGCAGCACGCGCTTCACGACGTGTGCGCGCAACGACAATGGCAAGAACGTCGCCGGCATATGACGTACGTTCTCCGACGCCAATGAAGACTGGCCAGTCCTTATAGATAATTCCCACTCGAATGTCGCCAGGAACATCGGCTGCAGTGAATACGGCCTCAACGCCTGGTGAAGCTAAGGCTGCAGAGGTGTCAATAGCGAGAACATCTGCGCGAACATGCGCAGTGAGGTGGAGAGCAGCATGAAGCATTCCGGGCACTCTGATGTCATCGACATACCCGCGATCGCCGAGAGCGAGTTCTGCGGCTTCATATTTCGCACCGCGAGAGCCGATGCCGCCTGGCAGAGAAACTGACACAGGCGTTCCTTTGGCGACAACATCAATTGCGTCGAGGATTTTTACGTACCCGGTACAGCGGCACAGATGGGCACCTAGATGACGGGCCATATCTTCGCGCTGTAAGTCAGCGCCTTTTTTGTCAATTTGTGATTTCGCACGCATGACAATGCCGGGAATACAAAAGCCGCATTGCAATCCACCACATGCTGCGAACGCATCAGAAAAGGATTGGCGTTCTGATTCATCGACGCCTTCCAAAGTGGTGATCGTGCGACCTTCGGCCTTTGCAACGGGGTACTGGCATGAGACTTGTGCTTTTCCGTCAATCATGATGGTGCAGCAGCCACATTGACCGCTGGGGGAGCACCCGTCTTTTGGTGACGTGATGTCGAGTTCGTCGCGTAGAGCCGCAAGGAGATGTGGATGGTCTGAAGCGACTGTTACGTCCTGGCCATTGACCCGAAAAGAGACACGTGTGGATTGGTCGGCTACATCGGTCATTGGAACCAACTTATACGAAAAGTAAAACTAAAAGCCATAAAGTTCTTGGGTTCCATGCGGGAGATGCGTGGCGGAATAGGGTTCCCATATGAAATCCAGTTGGGTACGCCGCCCCATCACGGGGCTCGGGGTCTTT
>CAIYTS010000155.1 GCA_903929185.1 uncultured Acidimicrobiaceae bacterium | reverse complement strand
GCGCTTGACCAAGTGGGATTCCGTTTATTGTCCGCCGGTCTTCAGCAGTGTTTGCAAGACCCGAAACAAGCCAAACGTGATGGCTTTGATCTTGAAGAAGTAGAAAAGCTCTTTCTGAAACTGGCCTAGCGCACGCTGTTCGGCGAGCCGTTAGTTGAGCGACGCCACCATAAAGGTGACAAGTGCTCCAAGAATGCCAATGCCGTAGGTGATGGAAATACCAATCATCCATTTGGTGTTGGTGTCGATTTTCTGAGCGAGTTTGTCGATTCGGTCGTCGAGCCTTGCTTCAAGCTTGTCGATTCTTGCTTCAAGACCATCGATTCGGTCGTCGAGTCTTGCTTCGAGTTTGTCGATCCGGATTTCGAGTTTGTCGATTCGGTCGTCGAGTCTTGCTTCGAGTTTGTCGATCCGGTTATCAAGCTTGTCGAGCCTGATTTCAATTCGATCAAAATCGCCTGTGCGAGCAACGTCGTACCAACCACCTGGCGGTAAGTGTTCGATCAAAGTGTTTGCCACTGCTTCTCCGAGGCTTTTTTGTAATCCGCCAAACATTTCCAGCCGGGCTGTTTCGCTAATTGTCATAATAAATCCTTTCTGGGTCGTTTGAAAAGCGATGTGTGCGGGAGTGCAAGATTTAGGCATAACCTGACGAGATGAGCGAGCCGACCTTTAGCCACCTCAATGAATCAGGCCAGGCGCACATGGTCAACGTGGGCGCCAAAGACATCACCAGTCGCCGAGCAGTTGCTCGGTGCAACGTGCACATGTCGGCCGCCACGTCAGCTGCCATCACCTCGTCGTCGTTGCCAAAGGGCGACGTACTTGCCACTGCCCGCATCGCTGGCATTCACGCTGCGAAAAAGACAAGTGATCTGATTCCTCTCTGCCACCCTCTGATGCTCAGCGCGGTCACCGTGAACATTTCGGTAGGCGAGGGCGTTGTTTCCATCGAAGCCATCGTTGAGACTTCAGGACAGACTGGCGTCGAGATGGAAGCGCTCACCGCGTGCTCGGTTGCTGCTCTCACCATCTATGACATGTGCAAGAGCGCAGACAAGTCGATGGTGATCGGTGAACTCGCTCTGTGGGAGAAGTCGGGCGGCCGCTCTGGCACCTTTCAGCGCCCCGAATAAAATCCAATTAGTTCATGTGAAAAATGTCCTAATTGGGCTTTTTCACCCATTTTTGAGCCAAAACAGCCCATTTTGATGCTCGCTGAGACGTCGTGGGTCGCATGGCTGACAAAACATCACTAGGCTTTCAGAAGTGTCTTAGGACCCCTTGGCCAATGCATCCAGCATCGGCCCGCGACCACGGTCGAATATTTCTGTTCCCTAATCAAGGTGATTATCTCGTACATGAGTCAACTAGTTCTTCTTATCGTCGGCGCAATGTGGATGGCAGTGTTGCTGCCTCCTCTTCTTCGCTCACGCTTTGATGGTGGCGCAGTGTCGTCCGTGTCTGATTTTCGTCGTCAGCTCCACACGCTCCAGCGCTCTCAAGCTCCTGGTACTCAATCGCCTATGCGCGCCATGGCTCGACCATTGTCGTCGTCTCCTCGTCTCTCAGCCCCAATGACTCGTCCGCAAGCACAGGCACCTCGCCTGATCGCTAGCGACGGCGTTCTTGCCGCCGAGCCTCGTCACCGTCGTACTCACCACACCGAAGAATTGCCACGCACGCACTTTGCTGCCGAGACAGCTTTTATGTCATCTCGTGAAGTTGTACGTCGTCGTCGCGTCAACGTTCTCTACGGAATGGTGGCCGCTAACGCCATCTCATTGTTCCTTGGTCTCACCACCGGCAGTACAGCCATGCTGTACCTGTTCACGGTTTCATTCCTTGGTCTTGCGGCCTACTGCTACATCCTTGTGCAGATCCGTAACCAGGAATACCTACGCCGTTATTACGGCCAGCGCCAAGCAGCCTAATTTTCGTCGTCCGCAACGGACTGTGACGCAAGGCGCATGCGCCCATAGACTTTCCTCTTCGTAACTCTCGGGGGAATTTCACATGGCACTTTCATGGATCGACGCACAAACAAAAGTTTTGGCCGCAGGGTCAGGTACTCCTTTTGAATTAATGGATGCTGTCGTTGGTGGCGTGAAGATGGACGTCTTCAAGAACAGCCCGCCGAACCTTGCACTGGTGCTACAAAATGCGCGCAACTTCGGTGACGCCACATTCATTATTTATGAAGGCGAGAAGTGGACCTTTGCTAAGACCATGGATCAAGTTGATGGCCTGTGTCACTTGCTGGTGAATACCTATGGCATCAAAAAGGGCGATCGCGTTGCAGTTGCAATGCGTAACTTCCCAGAATGGATCATGGCATTTGCTGCCATCATTTCAATCGGCGCAATCAACGTGTCATTCAATGCATGGTGGACCGAAGACGAGATGGACTTTGCATTGCAAGACTCCGGCGCAAAAGTTCTCATTGGTGACCAACAGCGCATCGATACAGCTCACGCATCATGCAGCAAGCACGGCATCAAGATGTTGTGTGTTCGCCCAGAGCGTGAACTTGGTGCTGATGTTGATGACTGGGCCGCGGTTGTAAAAACCGGACTCGGACCATTGGTTGCAGATATCTCACTTGATGACGATGCAACAATTCTCTACACCTCAGGTACTACTGGTCGCCCGAAGGGTGCCGTTTCAACGCATCGCGCAGTTCTTAGTGCGTTGATGGCGTTCTCTGCGCGTAACGCAGTATTGAAGTTGGCATCTGATGAGCCAGAAGCTCCTGCAGACCCATTCCCACCATCGTTCATTCTGATCGTGCCTCTGTTCCATGTCACCGGTTGTGTGCCAGTGATGCTCAGCTGCTTCATGGGCGGACTCAAGCTCGTCATCATGTACAAGTGGGATGCAGGCAAGGCGTTGCCAATCATTGCTGAAGAGAACATCACGAACTTCGTAGGTGTACCAACACAATCGTGGGACCTCGTGAACCATCCTGATTTCGACAAGTACGACACCAGCAGCCTTCGTGCTGTTGGCGGCGGCGGAGCACCTGCACCTGCAGCGCTCGTTGACAAGGTTGACAAGGCCATCAAAAAGGGAAGTCCTCAGTTGGGATACGGCATGACCGAAACCAATGCCTATGGCCCTGGCAACGTTGGCAAGTTCTACACCGATCGTCCTACGAGTACTGGCCGTGCCACATGGCCAATGCGTTTAGAGATTCGTGACCCAGAAACCTTCAAAACTCTCGGACCAAACGAGATGGGCGAGATCTGCATGTTCGGCCCAATGTTGATTCGTGGTTACTGGAATCGCCCTGATGCAACTGCTGAGACAATTGTTGACGGTTGGTTGCGCACTGGAGACGGTGGATACATCGATGATGAAGGTTTCTTGTTCATCAAGGACCGCATCAAAGACATGATTCTTCGCGGTGGCGAAAACATTTACTGCGTCGAGGTTGAAGGTGCAATCTACGAGCACCCAGCTGTGTATGAAGCTGCGGTTTTCGGTGTTCCTCATGAGCGTCTTGGTGAAGAAGTTGGCGTAGCGATCTTTCCTAAGGAAGGCGTTTCACTGACTGCTGATGATTTGTGGAAGTTCCTTGACGGAAAGATTTCGTCATTCAAGGTTCCGAATCACGTTGTCATCATGAATGAGCCATTGCCGCGTAATGCTGCAGGAAAGTTCTTGAAGACCGAATTGCGTGACCTTGTCGGTAAGGGCACTCTCAAAGCTGAGACCCGCTAACTCTTCGCGGTCTCTTCAGGGGGCCGCACAGGAAACTTTGATTCAAGAAGACGGGCTAAACGCCACGACAGGTTCTGGTCGAGAAGGAGCCTCACGCAGGGGTGGCGAGGTGACGCTCAGGCAGCGCGGCAAACTCAAGAGCGGCTCGAATGTGAGCTTCAGTGAGTTCTGGAAAGTCAACGATGATTTCATCAGATGACATTCCGGATGCAAGGTAGTCGAGGACATCTTTGACGGAGATGCGAGTACCGGTGAAGCAAGGCTGTCCGCCGCGCACTCCTGGCTGCATGTGGATAATCGATGTCTGATCCATGTGAGTACCTTACCTAATGGGTCTGTCACTTTGTCAAGCAATAATTAGGTTTTGGAGGTCTCTTCTGGGGGCCGCACGTTGCGAAACATCATCAACAACAGCAAGTCGTATGTAATTTTGCATGCCGCACAAATCAGAAGTGGCCATGCAAAGTTTGATTGATCAAGCATCCAACCAGCTGCCAGCGGCGGCAATGCTGATGCGAGGCTGCGCGGAACATTAGTAATGCTGGCTGCTGCAGCACGTTCGTGTGGTTGAACAACTGCCATTACGTAACTAGTGCGAACCGGTACGTCCATTTGTGACAGCAATCCGCGCAGTATGAACAGCCCCATTGCCCACCACACGTTTGGCGCGAGCACAACAGCGGCTAACAGCACACTTGCTGGAATATGTGTAAACACCATGGTACGCACGAGACCAATACGGCGAGACACTCGTACTGCAAGCAACGATGAAAACGCTGACAGGATTCCCGCTGAGAAAAAGATGACGCCAAGAGTTCCGGGAGTCAGATCAAACCGTCGATACACCCACAATGCAAAAATTGCTTGCGTTGCAAACCCGCCGCCAAACGAATCAAGACTAAAAAGTGCTGCAAGTGTGTAAACGGTCTTGCGAGATTCAGTGCCTAGAGCAGAGTCTGCCTTTGTGGTGCGTGAGCGACTGGCTGGCGAGAGGCGTGAGTAGATGGCAAGGAGCAACAGCCCTGCGATGCCATACAGAACAAATGCTGCACGGCGGCCGACTTCTGCATCATGTCCCATCGAAGTAGCAAGCCAGATCGGAATACCGGCACACAATGCACCGACGGCACCGACAAGCGACCCCACCAAGTTGAAGACTGCAAAAACACCTGTGCGATCAGTGTCAGACACGGTGCTCGACAACGTTGCCTGCTCAAGCGGTAAGAACACGCTGACATCGCCGGCGCTCGGGTTCATGGTGCCTATGGCAGCGACGATGAGCAACACAATGAACGGAGTGCTGAGGCCAAAGGCGATTCCGGTGACCACCATGAGCCACGATGAATATGCCAACAGTCGTTCAATGGAAAAGCGATGTGATGTCACGCCTACTGCCAATGTGAGCGCAGCAGAACCTAAGAGCGATGCAGTAACAACGGCGCCCACCTGAACGCCCGAGAACCCGAGGTGCAGCAGGAATGCTGGTAACACCACATATGCAATACCGTCGACAAACGCACGCACACCGCGCGTAGCGATGATGAGCTTTGCATCAGAGCTTGCGGAGGTGGGAAGAAAAGCGATGTTAGGCCTTCAGTGCTTCTGCCACGATGCCTGCTTCACGACGGCGAAGGTCTGTGTTCACACGTTGACGTTCAAGTACTTGATCAAGCATCTTGCCGGCCTGTGCAATGGGGTGTTCGGAGAAGAACGACTGGATGTCTGCTTCCATTGCATCTGAGTTCAACGTTGAGGTTGCGCTTGCCATTCGAATGATTGTGTTACCAGGGAAGGCATCATTGGCGTGCTGCCAATTTTGGCGAACGAAGTTCCATGCCTGTTCGCCGTGCTTACGGTTTGCAATACAACGGTTCAACAAGAACGGAGCATTCTGAGTCTTTACTTCACCCGCAAGTGCGAACTCACATGTTCGTGCAATCAGATCTGCATTGTCGAACTCTGCGAGCGCGTACAGCATGCGAATTTGTTCTTGCGGAGTTGATGGATCACGGTATTTACCGAGGAACCATTCATAATCAGTGGCATCACCAGTAGTTGCCACCACATTTGTTGCTGCGGCGACTAGTTCTGGTTCAGTAACAGTGTTGTTGAACAAGATGTCACGGCACTGACGTTGAGCATCGGCATCTTTTCCGTAGATGGCAAGAAGTTGAACAATGAGGCCACGCAATTTTGCGACCAAGTCTTCTTCGCCAGCAACCGGCTTCCATCCGAAGTGCGCAAGCGCAGGAGTAACCAACGTTTTTACGAATGATGCAAACGCCTGCTCTGATTCTGTTGGCACGATGCGCGACAAGGATTTGAGCGAGGCTGCAATTGTTTGCCATACAGCGAGATCGCGTTCATCGGTGAAGCCGTGAAGGAATGCGATGTATGCATCTGAGCTCATTGCACCAGCGACAACGGCGTTCCAGGCATCATCAACCAAGTTGTAACGCTCGAGCGTGTCAAGTGTTGACAATGTTGAACCAGTGATACGCAACAACAGATCAGCAGAGTACTCAACGCGGAAAAATCCAGGGCCGTTGGCATTAACCACAATGGTGGCTGCGGTGTCAGTGAGTGGAATACGAATCTCGTACGTCTCAAGCAGAACCTTGCTTGAGGTCTTTCCGATGCGCACATGGATGGGCACAACCCACAACGTGGCATCAGGGCTGTTATCGAATGTGAATTGACGCTGTGACAGCACCAATTCTTTTCCGTCAATGCGTACTGAAATCAATGGATATCCGGCTTGCCAAATCCATGAGTCCATCAGGCGTCGTACGGGCACGATAGGACCACCATCGGTGCTGACCACGTGTTCAATTGCATCCCATAGGTCATTGGTTTCTGTATTGCCGTAGGCGTGCGTCTTTAAGTAGTGGCTGACACCTGCGCGGAAGCGATCAGGGCCGATGTATTGCTCGAGCATGCGCAAGATGGCACCACCCTTTTGATACGTGAGCACATCAAACATGCCATCTGCATCAGCAGGGGAGTTAACAGGAAACTCGATGGTGCGCGTTGAATGCAAGGAGTCAACATCGAATGCGGCACTGCGGTCAAGTCCGAATGATGTCCACAATTTCCATTGCGGCATGAAGGCATCGCACGCTGCGTATTCCATAAATGTTGCGAACGCTTCGTTCAGCCAGATGCCGTTCCACCAACGCATGGTGACTAGGTCTCCGAACCACATGTGAGCAAGCTCATGTGCAACAACAAGCGCAACAAGTTCTTGTTCTACTTGTGTTGATGTCTCAGGATCAACGAGAAGCAACACTTCGCGGAACGTGATGCAACCGACATTTTCCATTGCGCCTGCTGCAAAGTCTGGCAATGCAAGAAGGTCAACTTTGTCGCTTGGGTAGGGAACTCCGTAATAGGTCTGGAACCAGTCAAGAGCAAAGGTGCCAGCACGCATACCGAATTCGGTGAGGTGTGATTTTCCGGGCACATGAATGATGCGCACTGAGATGTCGCCGACCATTTCGGTTTCTGTTGCTTCGAGTGGCCCGACAACAAATGCCACCAAATACGTGGACATGATCATTGTGTCTGCAAACCAAATGCGCGTGAGGCCGCCAGGGATTACTTCTTGGTGAGTCTCTCTGCTGTTCGAGACTGCGAGAAAGTCGCTCTTGATCGTGAGGTCAATTGCAAAGACTGCTTTGAAATCAGGTTCATCGAAGCAGGGGAATGCACGTCGGCAATCAGTGGATTGCATTTGTGTGGTGGCAATGGTGTGCACAACACCCGAATCATCAGTGAAGGTAGAACGATAAAAACCGCGCAATTTGTCGTTCAGGATGCCGGTGAATGCAATTGCGATGTCGCATGGACCTTGCGCTACGTCGGCATTGATGATGAGGCGCTCTGACTCTTCATGCAGTGTGAACGGAACAGTGACGCCATTGACAGCGACCGACGCAATCTCAAGTTCAATTGCGTTGACAACAATCTCTGATACCGCCACTGTTGCTTCAGCTGTGATGAGAACTGTGCCTGTAAAGGATGCAGCATCGAGATCAGGGGTCAGCGACACCTCGTAGCGCGAAGGCAAAACGGTGCGGGGAAGGCGAAAGAGGTTATCGAGGTGGCTCACCCAATAAAGGCTAGTGGGGCGGGCACTGCGACTACCGTAGAGAACCGTGCCACGTAGTCATCCTTTCACCGCCCATATCCCTGCTCTCACTAATAAGGAGGGAATTCTGTACGACGTTGTCGGAGTTGGCAATGCTCTCGTTGACATGATTGCCATGGTCGATGACGCTTTTCTCGCGTCGCACGACATGGTGAAAGGTTCAATGGCACTTATTGAGACTGATCGCGCCGTGCAGTTATCTGCTGCAGTTGGTGCCAGCACGCGAACCAGTGGTGGCTCTGGTGCAAATACAATTGCTGGCATTGCAAGCCTTGGTGGAGATGTTGCATTTATCGGCAAAGTTGCCACCGATGAATTCGGAGACGTTTTTGCCGCTGACATGAAAACAGTTGGTGTTGATTTCCGCAGTGGCGCCCCTGACTCTTCTGTGCCAACTGGTCGTTGCATCATTGCTGTCACGCCTGATGCCCAACGCACAATGAATACGTTTCTCGGTATTTCTACTCAGTTGTCGTTTTCAGACCTTGATGCCGACATTATTTCTGCCGGCGCTGTGCTGTATCTCGAGGGATACCTGTTTGACCGCGACGAAGCAAAAGATGCATTCCGTCAGGCAGCAGCTGTTGCGCATGCCCATGGCCGAGTGGTGTCTTTGACATTGTCTGATTCGTTCTGTGTTGATCGCCACCGTGCAGATTTCCTGGCATTGGTGCGCAATGACATTGACGTCCTCTTTGCAAACGAAGATGAATTGAAGTCTCTCTATGAAACAGCTGACTTTGATGAGGCTGTGGAACTCTTGCGCCGCGATTGCCACATTGCTGCGGTGACACGTAGCGAAAAGGGATCTGTTGTAGTGACACGCGACGACATCCACACAGTTCCTGCAGTACCTATTGCCAGTGTCGTTGATACCACAGGAGCGGGCGACCTCTTTGCTGCCGGTTTCTTGCGAGGGTTGACGCAAGGCAAAGACCTCACCAGCTGTGCTCGCATTGGGGCAATTGCGGCGGCAGAAGTCATTTCACACGTTGGGCCTCGGCCGTTGGTGTCGCTGACAACATTGCTGCCAGCTGATTTGCAGTAACCCCCGTAGCCTTTATGGCATGAGCGATACCTCAGCACTCACCGTTCTCGGTCAAACAGTTCACCACGCCATTGCGCACGTGGAAGTTTTCCCGGCGCCCGCACATGTTTCTTCTGTCACGTTTACCACTGATGAATTGTCGTCAATCTGCCCTGTGACTCAACAGCCAGATATTGCAACGGTTGTTATTGAATACGAACCAAATGAATTCTGCATTGAGTCAAAGAGCCTCAAGTTGTACTTGTGGGGTTTCCGTGATCGTGCAGTTTTTGCCGAAGCGTTAGCGGCGGAAATTGCTGCTGAAGTGATGGAAACTGCCAAGCCGTACGCAGTGCGCGTGCATCTCACACAACGTCCACGTGGCGGTATTGAAGTGAGTGCCGTTGCTGAAATGTTCAGCGACGCCGAATAGCAATTATTGCTTGCGTCCGCGTTCCATAATCTTGGCGCGACGCTCTTCGACCTTTTTCGGATCAAACTGAGCTTTGCGCCACGCGCGACCATCTTCTGATTCGCGTTCCCACTTCTTTTTCTCTGCTGCATGACCTGCATAAGTAGAACGGATCTGACGCACGCCGTCTTGTTCATTACCAATGATGTCAAGAGCAATGGAACGTGTAAATGGCATGAGATCAACATGTGGCACTACGTGGTTAACAAGCCCGAAAGCCAATGCTTCTTCGGCCAACATGAAGTTGCCTGTGAAACTCATTTCGCGAGCACGGCGTACACCAATTGCTTGGGGTAACAACACAGTGAGGCCCCAGCCAGGCATGACGCCAACGCGAGAATGCGTGTCACCAAATTTTGCATTCTCTGACGCAATGAGAAAGTCGCAATTCAGTGCAAGTTCAAAGCCACCAGTAATTGCGACGCCGTTGATTGCGCCAATCAGTGGCTTCTTTACGTGAGGGAAGGGACCGCGAGCTCCCGATGAATTCTTAGATCCGTCTGCGCCAGTGCCGCGCAAGTTGCCGCCGGTGTCGCCGAGTTCTTTGAGGTCGAGCCCCGCACAAAACGCCGGATCTGAGCCGGTGAGGATGATGACATCAACTGAGTCGTCCTTGTCGGCTGTCTTCATGAGTGCCGGCAGCATCTTGAGAACTTCACTGCTGAGGGCATTACGGGCCGCAGGCCTATTGATGGTGATGGTGGCGATGCGTTCGCTCACCTCGTATAAAACAACGTCTGTAGTCATGTCTTCACCGTAGGCGACCGAAGGGGAAAATACCTAGGCCGGTGTGCGAAACTAGCAACCATGAGCCTTGTATTACTGACCGTTACCGACGGCGTCGCAACCCTGACCTTGAACAACCCTGATGAGCGAAACACTTTGACAGCACCGATGGTGGCTGAAATTCTCGCTGCCATGGACACGATTGAAGGCGACCCTTCCATTGGCGCCATTGTTGTCACGGGAACTGCCCCCGCATTCTGTGCTGGCGCGAACCTTGGCAACCTCGCCACTGCATCGGGACAGAGCCTCGGAACTATTTACGAAGGGTTCTTGCGCATTGCTCGCAGTCCACTGCCAACCATCGCGGCCGTCAATGGTGCTGCCGTTGGTGCAGGAATGAACTTGGCGCTTGGCTGCGATGTGCGTATTGCTGCACGCCGCGCAAAGTTTGACACGCGTTTCTTGCAAATCGGTATTCACCCAGGTGGTGGACACACATGGATGTTGCGTCGTATTGCAGGGCCACAAAATGCATTCGCCACTGTGGTGTTTGGCGAAGTGCTTGATGGTGCAGAAGCAGAACGTATTGGTCTTGTCTGGAAATGCGTTGACGATGATCAATTGCTGATCGAAGCACAAAAGATGGCTGCTCGTGCTGCAAGTGTTCCGCGCCCGTTACTCGAGAGCGTGAAGAAAACTATTCAAGACATGGCAGATGTAGAGACACATCCTGAAGCAGTCGAGCGTGAACTCGTGCCTCAACTATGGAGCACGAAGCAGCCGTGGTTCGCAGAGAAAATTGCCGCGATGCAGGCAAAGATCACTAAGAAAGCGTGATGCGAATCTTCTGAGCTGAGTTTCCGCCTGGGCCTGATGGCTCAACTTGGATATCAAAATCGCTCGGGGCTGGTGCCCACGCAATGTTCTTTGGTGGCACGCCGTAACACTTTGATCCGATTGCCCACTGCAAGATCATCACAGGTGGGTTTGCAGTATCAATCGGTGTATCCGATGTCATTACCGTGTCCGTGCTGGTGAGTGCATCACACTTGCCCACTGATGGGTTTCCGTTCGGTATATCGGGAGTGAACTTGAAACCACCGAGGTCATAGAATTCGCCGGCCTCGCCGTCCATTGCTAAACGTTGCGGGCGATACACCTTGAGATACAGCGTTTGAGATTGCGTGACACTAATTATTGGCTCGTTGATGCGAGCGCCTTCAGGGCTAGTAATTGTGGTTGCGTAATCAATGTTCTTGTATGTAGTTCCGTCGTTGCTGTATGCAATAAACATCGGGTGAGTGACGAATACAAAGCCAGGGCTTGATGTGAATTCATAACTCTTACCGTCAGCTGTTTCTACCTTCATTGAGAAGGTGTCTTGACCAGTCGGAAGATCTGTTGCACCAAATGTGTACGGCGATCCGAAGTTGAATCCGCTTCCATCAGTTCCACACATCTTTCCTGCGCCAATTATCCATTGGTAGTCGCCGGTGTTACATGGCTTCGACAGCTCTACGTATTCCGTTGGGGCATACGACACATCAACACCCTTCAGGTATGAACGAGTCACTGCTGAACCGCAGACTTGAGCGATGGGGGAGAAGACCATGCTCATTGTCTTTGTAATAGTTGCTGCGATGTTTGTTCTGTCAGCTTTGAAAGCACCAACGCCGTACGCGTTGATTGTTCCGGCGTATCCACCTTGTGTTGCTTTGTAGTTGGTGAAGATTTTGAAATCAACGGCTCCACAGGTTGAGGTTCCGTCGTCAGCTGCTGCTTTTGGAGCAGGAGTTGAAGTGTCAGCCGAGTCGAGAACCGCATCTCCATCGTCGTTTACGTCGAATGCATTCGGGATTCCATCATCGTCTGCATCGCCACCGAGAGTCTCTTCCTTGTTCAAGACTGCGCCTTGTTGCGCTGTGGGTTGGTTCGTGGTTGGTTGGCCAGTGGTTGGTTGGCCAGTGGTGGGTTGGTTCGTGGTTGGTTGGCCAGTGGTGGGTTGATTCGTGGTTGGTTGACCCGTAGTCGGTGTGTTTACTGCAGGTCCGTTAGGTGGTCCGATTTCTTTTCCGTCAGGACCACAGGTTTGGGTTCCGGCAGGTGCACAAGGATCACCAACTGCAGTTGCACTGACGCCGTATGACTTAATTGCAACTCCAGAAGTTTTTCCGAATGTGCCAACTCCTGTGGGGCGTCCCTTTGATGCACTCACTTGTGCGCCAACAGAAGTGTCGGCGCTAGATGAAGTCGCGCTAGCAGCGGCGTAACCTTGATTGCCGGTTCCGACTTTCTTAATTGTGAGAGTGCCAAGTTTCACTGACGTTGAAATTGATTGCTTAAGTTGGGTGTAAACACGAGATGAAGATGCAGAGCTCTTACCTTTATGGCCAATTGTTACGGGTCCGAAATATGCGCCCTTTGAAGCGCCTGCACTGTTGACTAACTGAAGTGATGTTCCGCCAATTGATGCGGTGGCAGGAGACTTAAGAGTGATCTTCTGATTTGAGCCAGTGACTTTCTTTGATGCAAGAAGTCGTCCGCTGCCAGAGATCAGAAGAACCGTGAGGTTCTTTCCGCCTTTCACGGTGGCAGACACTGTGTAGGTCTTTCCGAATGAATGCACAGCTGCTGCAACGGGTGAAGCCAGTGCCATGGATGCAGTAAGTGCTGTGGCAGCAATAACAGAGTTGAATTTGCGCGAAACGACGTTCATTTCTACTTCCTTAATTCATCGGTCGTGAAACCTTGAAACTTTCTCAACGGTAGCATTTCCTCTTGTGAATGGGAAGCGAATGATCGCCATGGGCATCGTCGCTGCCGGAGCAGTTCTTGCCGCCTCAACGGCCACTTTCGCCGCCCCTGTAGGGACTGAGTGGCACCTGGACCGCATCAATCAGGCGCTATTGCCCCTAGACGGGGTCAATGCCCGCGGCCCACTAACAGGAGCAGGTATTGATATCTACATCGTCGATACTGGCGTTAGGTCTACCCACGAACAACTAACTGGTCGAGTCGTGCCAGGTATCGATATCCCCACTGAGAATGAAACCTCGAAAGTGGACCCTGTCTCGTCGGATTGTGATGGACACGGAACTCATGTCGCAGCATTGGCTGCAGGATCTACGGTCGGTGTCGCAACTCAAGCTCGAGTGATTGCAGTGCGAGTTCTTGACTGCAATGGTGATGGTGAAGTTGCAGACGTTGTCGATGCATTGCAATGGGTGCGCGCGCATCATCGATCTGGAATTGCTGCAGTGGTGAATTTGAGTTTTGGCGTCGACCTGGGAGATGACGGAACGTCGATTGATCATGAAGTACAAGCATTGATCGATGAAGGCGTGGTTGTGACTGTGGCTTCAGGCAATGGCGATGCAGCAGGACGTCCAATTGACGCATGCAAAATTGCCCCAGCTGATGTGCCTGATGCATTGACAATTGGAGCGGTGGGAATTTCAGATGCCGTGTCGTATTACGCGAACAACGGCCCTTGCGTTGACTTATATGCACCGGGTGGGGATCGAACAAAGGGTCTTCTATCAGCGTGGAAGAACAGCGATACTAATTATGAATTTGATGTCGGGACGTCAATGGCATCGCCACTAGTCGCCGGCTATGCGGCACTGCTTGCACAACAACAACCTGGTATGTGCGCCACCTCGATTTCTCGGGCCATTGTCGATCGTTCCACCAAAGGGGTTATCACAGGAATGACTGCTGATTCCCCTAACAGATTGCTGTTTATTGATACAGCACCGATAGTTACAACTACTCCAGGTGAGGCATCACATGTCATTGTTACAACAGATTCACAGTCATTAGTCGTGAGTTGGGATTCACCATGTGACGGCGGTTCTGTTTTGACAGGGACAAGAGTTTCTTTGTTACGAAATGGAAAAGTAGTGAAGCGAATGGATGTTCCAGCGGGAACCAATGCTGTTCGGTTCTTAGGTCTTGCGCTCGGAAGCAGATATCAGGTTGTCATCAAGGCAAAAAATGCAATTGGCGCCGGTATTGCAACCTCACGAATTACGACACCGGTGATTCGAAAGATACTTCCTGGTCAGTCTGTCGAACCTTCAGCTTTAGGCTCATTAACAAGTGATTTACCGCTTCTTTGGTCGGTATCTCAAGCATCGAAGAAAGTATGCCGCTTGCAAGTTATGCCGTTCCGTTTAGTTGCGCTACGCAAGGGTGCGTGTCGCGTGGGGCTGCGGGGTATTGCCGGCCAAGATCCTGTAATCCGAACCTTACGTATTGGCTAATTATCCCGTGAACAAATAGGGACAAAAGTGGTATCTCGTACCTCTGGCGAGGAGTACATTGCCAATAGGGAACCACAGTGATTCCCTCTTGGACTCCTTAAGGAGGCAGCGGTGAGTAATCGAAATCGCAACCAGGATCGTGCACCAGCGCCGCGTCAGGAATTGCGGGCACATGCCCACAATGAACGTCACCGCGTACATAGCGAACTTCACTTAGCTGAAGAAGCGTTACGTCATGGTGTCGAACCACTAGATGTGGAAGAGCCAGGTCCTGAATGGAAACCACTTCATCACCACGATCCACTTGTTGGCATTGAAAAAAGCCGCAAGCATGTGTTGAAGCATTGGAAGACGAAGGAATGGAAGCGTCGAAAAACTGTTCGTCGCGAGCGCGCAATTGCGCTCAATTCTCCGCTCTAAGAAGTAATCCAACCTTCAAGAAATTCATCACGCCGTTCGTTCCATTCTTCGATGGTGATGCCGTATCGCACATGGTCTTCCCATGTGCCGTTAATTTCAAGGAATCGTTCGGCTACGCCTTCGGTGCGGATATCTAGCTTTTCCATTACGCGACGTGAATTGCTATTGCGCGGAATGATGCAAATCTCAAGTCGATGCAAATGAAGATTTTCAAATGCATATTGTGCAAGAACTACTAAGGCCTCTGACATCAGTGAACGACCTGCGCGTGACTTGTCGATCCAGTAGCCGATAGTGGCCGATTGAAATGCGCCGCGAACAACATTATTCAGGTTTATTTCTCCGGCAAACGCACCATCGACAAAAATGCCGAATGCATATTGTGAACCAGCAAGACGTTCACGGTCGCGTGCACCACACCGAGCTGCAAAGACGTCACGATTTTGTTCAGGGTCTGGATGATGCACCAATCGCATTGGCTCCCACACAGTGAGCCACTCACCGTTGCGGCGTCGCACTTCGCTCCAGCCATTGAAATCTTGAGGCACTAACGGACGCAACACCACGCGTCGGCCATACAAACGAAGACCAACGTTGGAAGGTCGTGCTGGATGGACCGCGGTCATGGGTTCAGTCTGACACGATGAGCAACCCCATCGAGAAGTCCGCGGGTTGACACGGTGATCTCTGCGAGATGCAGGCGACGCATGGTGGCAACGAGAATGCAACAGCCGGCCACAATGATGTCTGCACGGTCTGGGCCAAGGCCTGGGTTCTGCACTCGTAGTGTCAGTGGTTCAGTTGCCATCGTACGAAACACGTCTTCTACAGCGTCGCGAGACAATGTCATTGCGTGCAGCGCGGCATCATCAAATTCGTGCAGCCCTAACTCGACAGCTGCAATGGTGACGATGGTGCCGGCAACACCCACTGTGCGCATGGGAGTGCTGACGATGGGGTGGTCACGAGTGACGTCTTCAATTTCGTCAGCCACTGCACCAATGAGGTTCGTGAGATCTTCGGGGCGTGGCGGGTCTGAGGAAATGTGAGAGTCAGTTGAAGTGACTGCGCCAAATGGAATGCTGGCGAACACATCAATCGATTGTGTTCCGACTGTGTATTCAGTGCTGCCTCCACCGATATCGATCACCAATGTTGGCGTATCAATGTTGGGTAGTCCGATGAGTGCGCCAGAAAATGTCAATGCGGCTTCGTCTGACTCGGACAACACGTCGAGAGTGAGTTGAGTCTTGTCTCGCAGTAATTCAATGAAGGCTGCAGTGTTTCGTGCTCGACGACATGCAGCCGTACCAACGATCTGAATTGTGGTGGCGCCAAGCGACCG
>CAIYTS010000154.1 GCA_903929185.1 uncultured Acidimicrobiaceae bacterium | reverse complement strand
TAGTTAGTCGAAACCGACAAATGATGCCATTGCATCATTTGGTGCGCGACGTGAACGTACGTCGTTTGCTACGAACTCTTCATCAGGGAAACCCATTGCAACACAAGTCATAATGACTTGATCTTCAGGGATGTTTGCGTGTTCGCGAACAACTTGTGACTGCATGATGCCTTGACCATTGATGACGGAACCAAGACCCTTGGACCATGCTGCGAGAACCAGACCATAGGTAGCTGCACCGCAATCGAAGTGCGCAATGGTGTCGTGTTCCAGAGCCTTATCAAGTGTGATCACAATTGATACTGGCGCATCAAACTGACGGAAGCCGCGCATCACCCAGTCTTGACGACGAGCTTTATCGTCGCGTTCAATCCCCATTGCTTCAAACAGCTGAACTGCAATTTCAACTTGACGATCACGATGCGGCCCTTCATAGCCGTGGTTCATTTTGATTTCACGATCAACTTTTGAACCAGACATCATGCGCTCGGTGTTGCCTTTGCGAATGTGCTCGAGCGGTTCACCAGTGACGACGTGGTAATGCCACGGTTGAGTATTCATTGATGATGGGGCACGCTTGGCGAGTTCAATCACTTCTTCAAGTAGTTCGCGAGGAACCGGCTGCTTCTTGTAGCCACGGATACTGCGGCGCTCATGCACCACTGTTTCGAAATCTGTTGGGGAGTTCTGATTATCAGCCATGAGTGTTCCTTTGTTCTACTGAAACGCTAGGGCGTCTGTGGGGTCGACGCGTCATCGAGTCATAATCCACTGCATTATTTAGGCAGTATCAGCCGTGGCCGGGAATGTTCTTCCATGGACCACCGTCAGCACGAGGCTCTTTCGGAAGACCGAGAACTTGTTCGCCCACAATGCCACGCTGCACCTGGCTGGTACCTGCGTAAATGGTTCCGGCACGTGCGTTCAAGAACACGCCAACCCAGTTTGCACTGTCGTTTGGTGAACCCACTGAGTCAGTGGTGAAAGCAGTGTGAGGTGTTTGCCCAACTGGCACCAATGCATCGGCGCCAAGAATGTCAACAGCAAGTTCTGTTGCTTCCTTGTGGTATTCGCTCCACCACAATTTGCCGATTGACGCTTCTGGTCCAGGCTGATTGCCATTAAGGAATGCAGTGAGTGCGCGGTATCCGAGGAAACGCATGATCTCAACTTTGATATGTGCCTGAGCGAGACGCTGGCGAATATGAGGGTCTTTGGTGAGTCCCTTGTCTGTTGCCAAACGAGTGAGCTTGTCGAGTTCGCCACGGAATGAAATACCCGAAACAACTGCGCCAGCACCACGCTCGTTACCGAGAAGTGTCATTGCAACCATCCAGCCGCCATTGATTTCACCAACAACGTTTTCTTTCGGACAACGTGCATCTGTAAAGAACACTTCGTTGAATTCAGAATCACCTGACATCATCTTGATGGGTCGTACTTCCACACCTTTTTGGCGCATGTCAACAAGGAGGAACGTAATACCGCGATGCTTCACATCGTCTGGTGACGTACGAGCAAGAACGAAAATATGGTTTGCAAGGTGACCAGCTGATGTCCAAATCTTCTGACCATTGATGACCCACTCATCACCGTCAAGAACTGCACGACATCCCAAGTTTCCGAGGTCACTACCGGCCGATGGCTCGCTGTAACCCTGGCACCAACGATCTTCACCCGAAAGAACGCGAGGAAGATAATGCTTCTTTTGTTCTTCAGTACCAACTGCGATGATGGTGTTACCCAACATGCCAATTCCGAAACCATCGTTTGGTCCGCCACCAGGAACACCAGAGAGTGCAAATTCTTCTGCGAGTACTAATGACTCAATCGCGGTCAGTCCGGCGCCGCCGTATTCCTTTGGCCATGTGACCGCAAGGAAATCATTCTTTGACAACTTCTCGCGCCACTCTTCGGTCCATGCAGCTGCATCTTTATGATTCAGCGCACCGATGCCCTTCCAATCTTTCGGAAGGTTGGCGTCGAGGAAGGCGCGCACCTTTGTGCGGTACGTGTCGGCTTGGGGTGGGTAAACAAAATCCATGTTCCTACCCTAGTAATGGCTGTACCCAGGCTCCGTATCCGAGCCGCCGAAACGATCTATTTGGACATCTCTAAGCCAGCAAAATCACCAGCAGCCCGCCACGCTTCAAGGAGTCGGACAAAGGCGACGGGGCCTTTGCCGTAACTGCCATTCTGGGCGGCACGTTCGGCAGGTTTGCCTTCGTTGTTGTAGTAGCCGGGAGTGCAGGCTTCAAGAAACTTCAGGTTCATCGTTGAATTTGATTTGATGTCTTCCACCCAGTCGTGCTCTGCCTGAGCACTAGCTTCGATTCGCGTAATGCCATCTTCAGTGGCGTGCTTCACGATGTGAGCAATGTGAATGGCCTGTTCGTTCAACATGTGCGGGAAGTTCACAGAGAATCCTGATTGTGCGGTGGACACAATGAAGCAGTTGGGAAACCCGCGAGAGAAGAATCCGTGGAACGTTTCGACGCCTTCTGCCCACTTGCTCGTAATTGTGAGGTCGTCCGAACCATGTACTTCATACCCTGAACGGCGGGCGTAATCAGTTCCGACTTCAAAACCAGTTGCATATATAAGGCAATCAAGTTCGTATTCAACACCGTTGGCCACAACACCCTTCGGCGTGATGCGCTCAACTCCGAGACCGCCAGTATCTACCAAAGTCACATTGGGCCGGTTGAACGTTGGCAAGTAATCATCGTGGAAGCACGGACGTTTGCAGAACTGGCGATACCACGGTTTCAGTGCTTCTGCAGTTTTCGGATCGGTGACAATTTCATCAACACGATTACGCACTTGATTCATTTTTTCAAAGTCTGCATTTTCAACAATGGTGCCAATTTGTTCTGGGCTTGTTCCGAGGCCGCCTTCTTTGCGTGCGCGCAACATGAGGTTGCCAACAATTTCAGTCCAGCCGTCGTGCACAAGGTCTTCAGTATCAAATACACCAGACGTGAGATTTGTAAAGTTCTCATTACGCCGACGCTGCCAACCAGGCTCTAATGAATTAGCCCAGTCCGGATCAGTCGGTGTGTCGTTACGTACGTCAATAGAAGACGGTGTGCGTTGGAAGACAAACAATTGTTTTGCACCTGTACCAAGATGCGGCACTGCTTGCACTGCAGTTGCACCGGTGCCAATGATGCCGACCACTTTGTCTTTCAAGCCTGTGAGATTTCCCTTGCTGGTTCCGCCTGTGTAGGCGTAATCCCAACGACTGGTGTGAAATGAATGACCTGCAAATGTGCCAACACCCTCGATGCCAGGCAGTTTTGGCCGATGCAGTGGGCCATTAGCCATGCTGATGAAACGCGCACGAACTTCGTCACCACGATTGGTGCGAATAATCCAACGGCGAGATGATTCATCCCAACGCACGTCAGTGACTTCCGTTTGCAACATTGCACGCGAATACATATTGAAGTGTTCTGCAATGCGATGACAGTGCGCCAAAATTTCCGGGGCTGGGGTGTACTTCGATGCAGGAATGAAACCTGTCTCTTCCAACAGCGGCAGATAGATGTACGACTCAACATCGCATGCTGCACCGGGATACCT
>CAIYTS010000153.1 GCA_903929185.1 uncultured Acidimicrobiaceae bacterium | reverse complement strand
CATTTGCAAGCAAAATATGCAGCAACTCAAATTCCTTCAACGGCAATGCTTGTGCTTCTCCGCGAATAATTACTTCGTGTTGATCGGGGTCAAGCGCAACATCGCCAACTTCGATTGAAGCTCCGGAAAGTTCTCCACCACGATCATTTGGCACGCGACGCATTACCGCGCGCATACGTGCTGTTAATTCACGAAGACGGTACGGCTTTGTGACGTAATCATCTGCTCCGACTTCTAGACCAACAACGGTGTCGATCTCTGCGCCCTTGGCAGTGACCATGATGATTGGCGTAGTGGTCTTCTTACGCAATTGGCGACACACATCAATGCCAGACATTTTCGGCAGCATGACATCAAGTAGAACAAGATCTGGCTGAACAAGATCGAACATTTCAAGAGCTTGCAAACCGTCTCGGGCAACCTCTACACGGAATCCTTCGCGCTTTAATCCGACCTGCAATGCCTCAATGAATGACTCTTCGTCTTCCACTACCAACACCGTTGGGATACCTACTGCTGTCCGTGCGTTCACCATGCCCTCCCATAGTGGCTCATGTTGGCCTCAAAACACGAGGTATCTGGAGAATAAACGTCGAACCTTCACCTTCCCGAGACCGTACGTTCACCTCCCCGCCATGATTGGTGGCCACATGACGCACAATTGACAGCCCGAGGCCTGTGCCGCCAGTGGCTCTATTGCGGGCGCGATCGACTCTGTAGAAGCGTTCAAAAATCCGATCAATGCTGTCTGCGGGGATTCCGATACCCCTATCTTCCACTTCCACTGACACGGTGGTGTCTGTGGTCAGAACTCGAACATCAACTTGATGTGTCTGATCGCTGTACTTCACGGCGTTCTCCACCAAGTTTGCAAGAGCTGACACCAACTGAAAGAAATCGCCGGAAACTATTGCGACGCCTTTCTCGGAGTTGAGTAGCAACGGCACACCTTTGCGCATTGCAATAGGACTGACCCGCTCAATTGCCTCAGCCGCCACGTCAGCCAAATCAATGTCGGTCGTAAGCATCTCGCCACCTAATTCGATGCGTGACAATTCAAGAAGGTCATCAATAGTGCGTGACATACGTTGTGCTTCAATCACCATGCGTCCAGTGAGACGTAGTACCAATTCATCGTCGGTCTCCCCTTCAATGGTCTCTGCCAAAACAGAAATTGCGCCGATGGGAGTCTTAAGTTCATGACTGACGTTTGCAACAAAGTCAGTACGGACTTGATCAATACGCCACCGCTCGGTGACATCGTCCATGATTGCAATTGCTCCACCATCTGTAAGGGGAATTGCGCGCACTTCAATAACACGCTGTGGAGGGCCAGCCAATTGAATTTGTTCGCGACTTTCAAGTCCCCTCAATGCCAACACAAGCAATCGCTCTGCAGCGGCTTCAACCAGTACGTCGGCATGGCGAGCACCAGCAATCGACATAGCAACCGTATTTCGAAATCGTTCTTGCCCTTCGGGAAGGAGAACTACGACGCCCATCGGAAGTGCATCAAGAAGAACTTTTATCTCTGCTTCTGAATCTGGCACCAATACTGATTCGGCGACATCAGGAAACGAGACAATGTGGGGGCTACGAGTGCGATCACGAATGAAAAAACCGGCACCTACCCCACAAACAGCGCCGACAATCAACCACCACATATCAATGCCGAACTAGCGAATTTAACTTTCTTTGTTGGGGAAGAAAGGAATGCCATCGGTGTCGTCTTCGCCAGATTTCTGACGGAAGCGAGCTGCGCCTTTGTGCTCTGGCAACCAACCTGTAACCAAGTAACGCACGCGCTCACCAATGTTCACTGCGTGGTCACCAATACGCTCATAGAAACGAGCAACAACAGCGAGCTGAATTGCAACTTGCAGGTCGATTGCATTTTCTGAGTGGCTCTCAAGAATTGCCTGAACAAACTCACGCTGCAAGCTGTCGAGGTATGAGTCCATGTCGTCAATAGCTGCAGCCTTTGCAGCATCATTTTCTTCGAAAGACTCGAGAGCTGATTCCCACAACTGTTCGGCCTGCTCACCCATGCGGGCAATCAACCCACGAAGGCGAGGGTCGAGGTCATGGCCATAGATACGGCGCGCAGCTTTACAAATGTTCACTGCTAGGTCCGCAGAACGTTCAATTTCAGCAATCATTTTTACGACTGACACGACCTGGCGGAGGTCACCAGCTACCGGAGCTTGCAACGCAAGGATCTGATAACAACGTTCTTCAAGTTCCAATGAAAGCGAATCAATCTCATCATCAAACTGAATCAAGGCATCAGCGCCTTCGAGATCACCATTAAGGATCACTGCTGTGGCACGAGGAATAGCTTCAATAACAGATGCAGCCAATCGCACAAGTTCAGTACGAACGCCATCTAGTTGCTGGTGAAAACCTTTGCGAAGTTCGTCCATCATTCCCCCTGAGAAAAAGTTGCATGCGACTCCACCATCGGAACGAGCAAGCAGTTCCCAGTCTCTCATATTTTGAAAGAAAAGTGAACTTGTAAGCCTCGGATATCAGGAATTTTCTTGCGTTGAATTTCCCAATTTCAACTGCGAT
>CAIYTS010000152.1 GCA_903929185.1 uncultured Acidimicrobiaceae bacterium | reverse complement strand
TGCAGATGCTGCGATTAATGAGTAGGGAACGCGTGCAGCAAGGTCGAGTGGCGGAGTGAGTAACAAATATTTTGCTGCATCACGTGATTCTGTAGTGCCATGAAGTTCTGGGCGAAACTGTGCAATCTGATCTTTGAGACCTTGCACTGATGTTGGTGGCGCTGGTACGCCCAACTTGCGTGCAATAACTGCCATGTCTGCAACGTACGCGTCGTAGCCGGCAGTATCTAACGGTGTAGCACCGTACGCCTGATGTGCGCGCATGAAACTGTCAACTTCTGCAACATGTACCCAACGAAGTAGGTGAGGGTCTGAAGCAGAATATGGGCGACCATCGCTAGCAACACCGGTTACGCGCTTGTGTACGTTCACCACGATGTCGACTGCGCGTTGCGCAACGTCAGCAGGTGCAAACGACGTAGCAGCAACGAAATCTGCAGTGCGTTGCAGACGCCCCCACGGGTCTCGGCGATAATCAGAATGTTGAGCAACACCAGCCATTGCTAACGGGTGAAGGGATTGAAACAAAAGAGCTCGCATACCGCCAATGAACATCGATGAGTCTGAATGAACGGTGTAGAGGGGAGATGACTCTGAAAACCATCGGGGACCAGTCGCATTCATGATGGCGTCGCGTTTTTCCTCAGCGTTGTCGCCAATCACACGGTCCCGTAGGGCGGCTGCAATTGCGAGGCGAACTGATTCGACACGGTCAGTAAGGGCTGTGGGGACTGCGGGCACGTCTCTATCGTGCCATCTATAGGTTCGAATTGCACGGCGAATGCGTCACAGGATGCGGTACCTATACGCTTTGCCATGTGACCGATGCACCAGTCCCAGCAAGCCAAACTTCACGGATGCCACGGTGGGTACCTCGCGCAGTAGTGATTTTTTGGATGGGGTTCATTGGCACCCTTGTATTGCGCTTCACATTCCATCGCTTGAACAACTTCCTCATTCTTATGTTGGTGTCGTTGTTCATTGCATTGGCGCTTGAACCGGCTGTAAACAAACTTGTTGCTAAAGGCAGGGGAAGACGTTCATCGACAGGGCTGTTACTACTTGGGCTTGTCGTTATCTTGTTCACGTTCGTTGGGGCAGTCGGCACCATTGTTGGTCAGCAATTGGCAGACGTATTGTCGAACAGTGAACAGTACGTGAATGACACCGTAAAGATCCTGAATGACACTTTCGGTTCCCAAATTGACGCCGCATCTGTGAACGAGAGAATTAGCGATCCGAAGGGGCCAGTTCAGAAATTCATTGATTCTCAGCAAGACAAGGTTTTTAACCTTTCCGTGCAAGCACTTGGCGTCCTCTTTCAGATGTTTACTGTGCTTCTGTTCTCCTATTACTTGGTTGCAGATGGGCCGAAGTTACGTCGATCTATTTGTTCTCGATTGCGACCTGATAAACAGCGACAAGTTCTGAATGCATGGGAGCTAGCAATAACCAAAACAGGTGGGTACCTGTACTCGCGCGCTCTGCTGGCAGTTATCTCTTCGTTCTTCCATTGGATTGCATTCCAGGCGATCGGAATTCCCGCACCAATTGCGATGGCACTGTGGGTTGGTTTCGTTTCGCAGTTCTTGCCTGTCATTGGTACGTACATTGCAGGAGTATTGCCATTGGTGCTGACCTTTGTTGAGTCACCAGTCAAGGCACTCGTAGTTGTTGGATTTATTGCGGTGTATCAGCAACTCGAGAATTACTTGTTCGCACCGAAGGTGACTGCACGAACATTGGAACTACACCCTGCTTTGGCATTTGGTGGCGCACTTGTTGGTGGCGCTGTTCTTGGTCCAGTAGGTGCAATTCTTGCCTTACCTGCAGTTGCAATGGGGCAGGCGCTGGCGTCGTCTTGGGGAACCCGTCACGAGGTGATTGATGATCCACTGACTTACTTGCAAGCAGCAAAACCGCCTCGAGCTAAACGCGGTTCCCGAAAGAAACCATCAGCATGACAGGTGTTTCGCCGTCGCAGTTTGTGCCAGTCGCAGTCGTCTCTCGAAGTGAAGTCGATGAAAGCGTGCATTTTGGTGCAGTGGTGTGTTTAGGGCGAAATGGTGACATTGAGTTTTCGCTCGGCGATCCTCATGCTCAAATCTTCCCGCGTTCATCTACGAAACCAATGCAGGCACTTGCCATGGTGCGCGCCGGGTTGTCTCTTCCGGCAGAAAAACTGGCCCTGGTGTGCTCTAGCCACAACGGCGAAGCAATTCACCAAGAGACCGCACTTGCAATACTGGCTGAATTCGGACTTGATGAAACCGCATTAGGCAATACACATGCGTACCCAATGCACACTAAGTCTGCTCATGAAGCAATTCGTGCAGGCCTTCCTACTTCTGCGTTACAGATGGGTTGTAGCGGGAAACATTCAGGCATGGTCGCCACGTGTGTCATTAATGGTTGGTCAATTGAGAATTACCTTGAGCAAGATCATCCTTTGCAACAAGCAATCACTCGTACTGTTGCCGAAGTAACTGGTCAAGATGCGTTTGCAATAGGCATAGATGGCTGTGGTGCTCCGGCACATGTTGTTGAACTGGTTGGACTCGCTCGTGCAATGCGCGCAATGGCAACAGGTGCTGCCGGAGAATCTGGCACACAGGTATATAACGCAATGTCGCAATTCCCATACATGGTTGGTGGCAAGGGTCGCGATGTTACGACAATTGTGTCGGGCATTGAAGGTTTGTTTGCGAAAGATGGTGCTGATGCTGTGTATGCAGCAGCACTACCAGACGGCCGAGCTGTTGCATTGAAAATATCTGATGGGTTTGGACGCGGCTCCCAGACCGTGTTGCTTGCGGCCCTGCAAAAGCTTGGGGTTGATATCAGCCATGTTGATAACAGCATCGTAGAAACTGTGTACGGACATGGGAAACCAGTTGGTTCAGTCCGAGCAATTGGGTTTGATTGAACATGGCTATTCCGTTTGTTCCTCGCATTGATGATGCACCATATGCAGAAATCACTCAGGTATCACCGCTGATTCAGAGGGTGATTGCGAAGAATCCATCGAAGTTCAGTTATCACGGAACAGGTACGTACATTTTGGGTACCAACGATGTTGTTGTGATTGACCCAGGTCCAAAACTTGATAGTCACCGTGATGCGTTACGTGCAGCACTAGACGGTAGAAACGTTGTTGGAATTGTGGTGACGCATTGTCATTCAGACCATTCACCATTGACCGAATGGCTGTACGGAGAGACGGGTGCTACTCGGTACGCCATTGGGCCTCATCGTGTGTACGAAGGTTTTGTTGAAGAAGATGATCATGACGCATCGGAAGACGACCCAGCAGTTGCTGTTGAGTCTGATGAAGAGAAGGAAACTACTGACCTCGCGTTCTCTCCCGATGCTGCCGTTGTTGATGGAGAGAAGTTTCTGGCGACTAAAGAGTTCGGACTAACTGCGGTTGCTACTCCTGGTCACACATCGAATCATCTGTGCGTATCCATGGATACAGAAGGTGCCCTGTTTACAGGTGACCACGTGATGGGCTGGTCAACCACAATCGTGTCGCCGCCTGATGGAGACATGCGTCAGTACATGGATTCAATGCGCAAGGTCATCGCGCGCGATGACCGTATTTTGTGGCCAACACATGGTGGCCCGGTTACAGACCCACAACCGTTTCTTGTGGCGTATCACGAACATCGCTTAGAACGTGAACGTCAGATAGTTGTGCAAATTGCTAGTGGCAACAACACAATTCCGGGAATAGTGAAAGTGCTGTATGCGGCTATTGACAAGAAACTGCACAGGCCAGCACGACGCAGTGTGTGGTCTCATTTACGCAAATTGGTAGATGATGGTGTGGTTGCGACTGACGATGGTGGAGAACCGCGACTGCTCGGTTCGTACCATTTAGTTCGCTAACGCTCTTTCTTGTTTTTGTGAGCCTTGCGTCGACGCATTACGAATCCGATGATGCGGTCAGTGATAACTGCGAGAATTACGACAATAAGGGTGTACCACCACAACGGAATATTGTGAGCTTTATACACAATGAAGTTGATATCGATACTCGAAGTGTTAGCCGTAACTAACGCACCGATTATGAACGCACCAATAATGGCAAATACAGTTCCGAGCCCAAGACCTTGATTAGTTGTCTTTTTAGGGGTGTCATCGTCGGTCATGTGAATTGTCCTTTGTGGTTACTTCACACTGTATTCAATTACAGAATGGTTACTTGACAGCGCCAGCCGACAACGTCTCTGGGTCAAAGAGAGCAAAGAAATCCTTCGTCGAACCATTGAGGTGACGATTCGGATCACCCATTCGATTGTCAATGATTTTTCCCCAACGAATCGGCTTTCCGAAGTCGCTGTACACCGCAAAATATGGCCACTCACCATTGATGTCTAGTTCCATACCGGTCTTGCAGCCAAGTACTACAAGCGTGTCTGCCAACATGCCGATGTTTACTTTGCCAACCGCGACAAACATCATGAGCCCATCTGTACGAAGACAAACAGCCGAACGAAAGTTGTAGACCTTGTTACCGAAATCGTTACCCCAATCAACTTTGGGGTAATTGGCATAAACAGATTTTCCGTTATGTACCAGTGGCGGCAGGTTTTGTCGCAATGACACCCACGAACCATCATCGTTGATTGTGTCTCCCCAGACACCAACTGTGCTTGTGCCATCTGCGGAAATTGCAAGTGTTGCATATCCCTTTCGCATCTTGCGCACGGTTTTACCC
>CAIYTS010000151.1 GCA_903929185.1 uncultured Acidimicrobiaceae bacterium | reverse complement strand
TTCCTTCACACCCTCATGATGAACGCCAGATAGCGTTTACAACATGCTGCTCGCGGTGTTTGAGATCTTTCTCTCGCGACCTTTTGCTCCCACGCGACGTTTGGCGCTTGGGCGACTTCTGTTGCCAGTTGAACCTGCTCCCGGATTTGGCGGCATCTTGCTTGGGGCTGTTCTCGCAGTGCATGCAGCGGAAGTAGACGAAGATTTCATCCCGGATCTTCAGCGTTTGTTACTAGAAATTGAACGCGACTCGCGCGTGGTGCAGCCACGGCTACGTCATCGTTTTCAAGTGGATCGACACGGCCTGTCGTACAGCACTCACCGCATGACTAGCGAGAATGATTCGATTCAGTTTGAATTTCACAACAACGGAACGCCACTGCAGCAAGCCCTTGGCGCTATCTATGCACTTGAACGTCTCGACATCGCCATTCGCCATCAATTAGTTCCGGTTATGTTGCGAGCAATGAAATGGCGTGGGCCAATTGGTGCTTCTTTTATTGAGTACTTAGCCGGATCAAAGGTGTCATCAGTCTCTGCACTGGCAGACCCACGTGCATGGGCATTAGAAATTCTTGGTTTTCCCGGTGGCACTGTAAAGCCAGGCAAACGAGACATCATGTCGAGGTATCGCGACAGTGTGCGTCGTGCGCATCCTGACCACGGCGGCAATGAAGCCGATGCAAGCAAATTGATTATTGATATTACTGAAGCTCGTCGTGTGTTGCTTGAGTCGTTATGACATCAGTTGCCGGAGTTGTTCTATTTCCCGGCGCTGGGTCTTCATCAACGCACACATCTCTTGTGGCAATGGAAGATGCACTGTCGCCGATTCCCGTTGCTCGGCATGATTTTCCTTATCGTCTTGCGGGAAAACCATTTCCCGATAAGGCACCTGTCCTTATCGCAAGCGTGAAGGACCATGTACGTGCTTTTGCTGAGTCATTAGGAGTTTCCGCTTCGAAAATTGTCATTGGCGGCCGTTCGATGGGAGGCCGCATGTGCTCGATGGCTGTTGCAGATGAGAATGATCCACTCGATGTCGCCGGATTAGTACTGGTGTCGTATCCGCTACATCCGCCAAAGAAGCCAGACACTTTGCGCATTGAACATTTGCCTCGAGTTACTGTTCCCACTTTGTGTGTCAGTGGAACAAAAGATAATTTCGGAACACCTGAGGAACTAGAAGTTGCTTTCTCTGTGGTTCCTGGTGACGTCACATGGAGTTGGATTGACAATGGTCGCCATGAATTAGCAAAGGCTGATGCTGAAGTTGCGCAACGTATTGCGACATGGGTGTCTGCACTCTAGGAATCGTGCGAGATCTCATCAAGATCGCGGTGAGCTGTTTCGGGGTAGCGAAACCACACGATGAGAGAAGCAATGACAGGGCCTGCAACAAGGCACAACATCACAGTGCCGTATGACAAACCACTATCTAAGACGAATCCGGCGCCGACTAATCCGACAATTCCGCCAAACAGGGCAGATGTCATGATGATTCCACCTGCCATTCCGCGAGACCCGGTGGGAAAGAGTTCGCCACGGTAGACAGCGAGTGCAGGGTACGAAATTCCAAAGGCAAGGCCCCCTGCGATGGCGAATAGCCACATGGTTGCGCCTGATGTGCAGAAGGAAAGTGCTAATAAAAATGCACCGATAGGGACCAACGTGGCACCCACAATGCGACGACCTTTTTCATCGGCGATATGTCCACCGATAATCAGTCCGAGCGATGCCGGTGATGATGTTGCAACGGTGAAGAGCGCAACAAGGGCAGCTGAATACCCGCGGTCATCTTTCAGATATCTATTCTGAAAAATTGACACGGTGGCGATGTACATGTTTGTCAGGAAGACAACAGAACAAATACGTCCGAGATGCCCGCGAAATGCAGAAGACAGTTTTATGCGCAACACCTCGGCTTGTTTTTGGTGTTTTGTGAATCGTTCTGATTCGGGTAACCACTTCGTGAGTGCGATTGCCACAAGTACCCACACAAGAGCCACGAGGTAAATCAGTCTCCACGATGTGGGACCGCGATCTGCCAAGGGCAATGAAGCGACAGCAATGCCTCCGCCTATTCCGCTTATGACTGCGAGTAACCCCGTTGCATAGGCACGTGTATCGCGTGGCATCTCTTCAAGCGCAACAACTGCAATCAAGATGTCAAGCGTGAGACCAAGAGGCCGTCCGATTGCTTGCGTGCCGACAAGAAAAACATATGAAGGGGCGATCGCTCCGAGCGCAGACACCAACGGTGCTGCCCACGCCATTGCAATCATCACGGGGCGACGTCCGTATCGGTCGGCCATTGCAACAAGTGGCAAACAGATCACGATGCCGAGTCGTACCACCGACGCACCAATTCCTTGTCCCGATTGTGAGACGTGAAATTCATCAGCGGCAAATGCAACTGTCTGGGTGAACAGAGTGTTGATGAACGCTGCCGACATCGATGCCAGGCCCACCAAAATGAGAATTCGACGTTGGCGAGGGGACAAATCTTCGGTCGGCTTTGCCCATCGGGGTAGGCGTCTCAGCAGAGGTTTTCCGTTCAAGGCCACCGCGGGAGCATACTGATAGTCATGTCCATTGGTTCGAATCAGCGCGCGGGCGATGTCATCGTTGTTGCTCAGAGCGGGCCATTGACTGGCGAAGTAGTTGTACCGGGAGCCAAAAACTCAGTTCTCAAACTGATGGCTGCTGCGCTGTTGGCTGATGGCAGATACACGCTGACCAATGTTCCGGTTATCGAAGATGTCGTCATCATGGCGGACTTGTTGCGCGCAGTTGGGCTTGAGATCACAATGTCGCCGGCACCTGCGGGAGAGACCGGTCAGCATGTGTCTATTTATAACTCTGGCGCGATTACTCCGGTTGCTCCGTTTGAATTAGCGGATCGCATTCGTTCGTCGGTGAATCTTGTTGGCCCACTACTCGGACGCTTTGGCCAGATTGATATTGCACTTCCGGGCGGTGATGACTTTGGTGGTCGACCGATCGACATGCACTTACGCGGACTTGAATCGATGGGTGCAGAATTTGAAACATCATCTGAAGGAATCGTTGGACGATGTGCACGTCTTGTTGGTGCTGAAGTTGTTTTTGATTTCCCAAGTGTGGGTGCAACGGAAAATGTTCTCATGGCTGCAGTTGTTGCAGATGGAGTTACAACTATTCGTAATGCAGCACGTGAACCAGAGATCGCCGACTTGTGCAATATGTTACGAAAAATGGGCTGCCGCATCGACGGAATTGGCACAGCAACATTGACTATTACGGGTGTTTCCCCCTCGTCATTGCAGGCGGTTACTCATGAAGTGGTAACCGATCGTGTGCAGTCAGCCACGTACATTGCTGCTGTTGGCATGTGTGGAGGCACTATTCGTGTCGCGCGCGCTAATGCACACCACATGGGAATGATGCTGACTCGTTTCACA
>CAIYTS010000150.1 GCA_903929185.1 uncultured Acidimicrobiaceae bacterium | reverse complement strand
CCCATCGTCATTGCAACTCCGACAGGCACAATGGCGCAGTCAATTGCAGAAGATCTCGCGGCGTTTCTTGGTTCCGAGACAATTGAATTTTTCCCTTCATGGGAAACACTCCCCTTCGAACGAGTCAGTCCAGCAGTTCTCACCATGGGTACGCGTATGCGCACCATGTGGCGAATGCGCCAAGGCACGAACGCACCGACTGTCATCGTTGCGGGTACGCGCGCACTGTTACAAAAACTTGCTCCGGGTTCCACAACACTTGAGCCCGTTCAGATTTCAGTGGGCAGCACTCTGGATATTGATGCACTATGCGAGCAGTTGGTGCATTGTGGATATCGCCGAGAAACAATTGTGGAACATCGCGGTGAGTTTGCTCGGCGTGGTGCCATTGTTGACATTTTCCCCAGCACAGACGATGAACCAATCCGTGTCGACATGTGGGGAGACGATGTTGAACGACTCACTCACTTCACTGTGGCTGATCAGCGCAGTACAGACGACATCACGTCGGTTGAAATTTTCCCTGCACGAGAATTGCTGTATGTCGATGGTGTGCAAGAACGTGCACGTGAACTGATTGCAGCCGAGCCATGGGGCCGCGAACAATGGGAACGTCTGTCTGAAGGTCAAATATTTGACGGCATGGAAAGTTGGCTCCCGTGGCTTACCGAGTCTGACGACTTACTGACAGATCACCTAGGCGATGACGCATTGGTCATCATGGTGGAACCACGACGCATGGGAGAACGTGCGCGTGATCTTCTGGCTGAAGAAGATGATCTTGCAAAGGCATTGGCTGCTTCATGGGCACGCGATGAGAACGTGTCGTTCCCACGACTACATGTTGAAGCAGACCGCATCTTCTCTAGTAGCAACCGCACCCCCACCATCTCGTTGATTCCTACAGCCGAATCAGTTGATGGTCCCGCAGTGCCGGCATCTGGCTGGGGACCCATCGTTCATGACCCTGCATCGTTTGTTCGCCGCATCAACGAAATGCTCAGTGAAAAGTGGAGCATTGTTGTTACCGCAGAAACTCCGGAATCAATTCCACGATTAGTCGACATGATGCGTGGCCACGGAATCGACTTCACGGCTACTAATGACCCGAAGAAGATTGCAACACCAGGCGCATGGGTGACGTTTGCTCCTCAATCACGTGGCGCATCACTTCCGAATTCTCGTGTCGCAATTATTTGTGAAGCCGATCTCAGCGGACGTCGCCGCACCCGTTCTTCGCGACACACACAAGCACGTTCATCTGGCACAGTCTTTGAAGACTTGCAGCCCGGTGGCTATGTAGTGCACGCGCATCATGGTGTCGGTAAGTACGAAGGCATGGTCAAGCGTTCCATTGGTGGCGTCGAACGTGACTACTTACTTATTGCATACAAGGGCGGCGACAAGCTCTACGTACCAACCGAACAAATCGGAGTCATTCGTCAATACGTCGGTGGCGAAGCACCCACATTGCATCGCATGGGTGGTTCTGACTTTGCCCGCGCCAAGTCTCGGGTGCGTTCTGCTGTTCGTGAAGTGGCTCAGGAATTGGTGTTGCTGTATCAGCGACGCGTTTCTGCAGTGGGTCATGCGTTTCCACCTGACACCCCATGGCAATCAGAGATGGAGAACTCTTTCCCATTCATTGAAACCCCCGATCAGTTAGATGCAATTGCGGCAATCAAGACCGACATGGAGAGCGAAGTACCAATGGACCGCCTGTTGTGCGGTGACGTTGGCTTCGGAAAAACCGAAGTTGCTGTGCGTGCGACATTTAAAGCAATTCAAGATGGCAAACAAGTAGCCGTACTTGTGCCCACCACTCTTCTTGCCACACAGCACGGCAATACATTTTCTGAACGATTTGCTGGATACCCCATCAAGGTTGAAGTGTTGTCTCGCTTTCTCACCAATGCTGAGGCAAAGAAAGTTGTTGCTGGCTTGAAGTCTGGGGACATTGATTGCGTCATCGGAACTCATCGCCTCTTACAAGACAGCATTGAGTTCAAGAATCTCGGTTTGCTCATCGTTGACGAAGAACAACGTTTCGGTGTGCAACATAAAGAAGCAATGAAGCGCATGAAGACAAACGTGGATGTGTTGTCAATGTCTGCAACTCCTATTCCGCGAACACTTGAAATGAGTCTTGTTGGAATTCGTGATTTGTCACTACTGCAAACTCCACCAGCAGATCGACAGCCGATTCTTACTTTTGTGGGCGAGCAAAGCGAACAAGTTGCCATTGAAGCCATCCGACGCGAACTACTTCGTGAAGGTCAAGTCTTTTGGGTTCACAACCGAGTGCAATCTATTGAAGAGCGTGCAGCAGAGATTCGCGAATGGGTGCCAGAAGCACGAGTCGCAGTTGCTCACGGACAAATGGATGAAGGAACACTCGAACAAATTGTTCTCGACTTCTGGGAAGGCAACTTCGATGTGTTGGTTTGCACCACCATCATTGAAAGCGGCATTGACATGCCCACCGTGAACACACTTGTTGTTGAACGAGCAGATCTCCTTGGTCTCGGACAAATGCATCAGTTGCGCGGACGCGTTGGCCGTAGCGGACACCGTGCATATGCATACCTATTCCATCCTCGCGACAAAGTGTTGTCACACGAGGCATACGAACGTTTGCGCACTATTGGTGAATCAACTGATCTGGGAAGTGGATTTAAAATCGCAATGCGCGACCTTGAAATTCGTGGCGCCGGAAATCTTCTCGGAGAATCACAAAGCGGACACATCGCAGCAGTGGGCTACGACCTGTATTGCCAACTTGTCACGGAAGCTGTCTCTGAAATGAAGGGCGAAGCTGTTGCCGACGATGTCGAAATCAAAGTTGACATCACTATGGATGCGCATCTTCCTGATGACTACGTCCCCAGCCAAGACCTGCGCCTTGAGGCATACCGACGCCTCGCAACTGTGCGCACCTCTGAAGAATTGGCCGACATCGAAACTGAATGGCGCGACCGTTTTGGTCCATTGCCAGAACCAGCCCAAGCTCTTATTTCGGTGGGTGCTCTGCGCGTTGAATGTCTTCGTCTCGGGATCACAGAGATTGTGACAAACGGAAACACCATCCGAATTTCCCCATTAAAACTGCGCGCCAGCCAAACCATGACACTGCGCCGCCTTGCATCCGTGGCCGTCTATAAAGAGGAGCCAGGTTTCATTTCCTTACCTGTCCCTCGAGGCGCAAACCCCGCCGTCACAGTCATCGCGCTGTTACAGGGCCTTTTTGACCCCTCAGACGACTAGGGTTTCTCTGTGATTAAGAGCCCCCGTACTTCCCGTTTCGCCGCTGCACTTGCAGCAATCTGCCTCCTTGGGCTGTCCGCCTGCGGAAGTGTGTCATCAACGTCTGATGCATTCAGTGTCAATGGCACCAGATACTCACAAGACGACTTCAACAAGTTGTCAGAAGTTCTTATTACAGCCGGACAATTCACGGCGGTGAACGGCAAGATCAAGTCGTCAGATGCAATTGTCGTATTGCGCACCCTCATCCGTTATGAAGCTTTCCTTCAATTCACGAAAGAAAACAAAATCGCAATTCTTGAAGAAGACAAAGCAACCGTCATCAAGAATGCAAGTGCTGACTCAAAGTTCCCTACCTATCCCAAGGAACTTCAAGACGTTCTCATCAACTTCAACGTCGCTGATGTCACTTTGCGGAAAATGGCCCCACCAGCAATCGGAGCTATTGAAAAACTGTATTCACAGTCACCAGCATCTGCCGGCGTTCTGTGCCTCAGCCACATCCTTGTGAAAACTGAAGCAGAAGCACAGACTGTTCTT
>CAIYTS010000149.1 GCA_903929185.1 uncultured Acidimicrobiaceae bacterium | reverse complement strand
GAAACAAAAGGAATCGTTCCAGCGAACGATTCCAACTGCCAGTTCTAGTTATTCAAGAACTCGCGCGAGGACTTCGGGTATTTCGCTCGGCCCGTTCACCAATGCAATGCGTGCACCAATGCGGTCCGCAAAAGCTTGTGCTTCATCATGATCTTCTGCCGGTGCAATCACGATCACTTCATCCATGCTCATAGCGGCGGCTTCGGCGTCACCATCAACAGTGGCCCGACAATCAGAGAGCAATATTGCTACGCGTCGGCCAGCACGCGAGCGAGACAGTTGTTGTTGACCAGCAAGTAGCGCACCAGCTAGATCTGTGGTGCCATGACCACGCAAGGTCAACACATCATTAATAACGCGCTCACTTGATTTCGGAACATCTTGTGATTTCGCAACAACAACATCTTTTCCGAATGCAATAACGCTGTAGTCCTCTGGGCACCGACTTGCGATGGCGCCAGTGGCGACCGCGGACGTGGCGAGTGGCTTGCCGCCCATTGACCCACTGCGATCAAGCAACAGACAAAAAGCTGTTCCGGGCTTGCGCCATCCACGAATACGCAGCCGTTCTGGGTCTAGCGCAATTCCGTTGCGCGCCTCACTGATGGCATCAAGACTTGCATCAATATCAATGTCACCAGCATCAGGTCGATACGCCTGCTCTTCCATCTTTCCTACGCCATGCGGACGCGTGCGGCCGCGGTTGCCAATATCAAGCATCAGGCGTCCCGCAAGTTGTTGCGCGAGAGCGCGTAGTGCAGGGTCAGTTGCACCAGTTAGGTCGGCAAGCATGCCCAACATTTCATCAGGGCTGTTCTGCATCGCTTCATCAACAGCTACTTCATCAAGTTCGCCAACTTCAGGCGAGATGTTCTCAAAATTTTCGTGACGTGACAGGTCCCGACGTGACGTGGTGCGTTTCCCTGCTTCGGCGACAGCTTGATCTGCTTCGTCGCCCTCTTTCGTTAGCGGGAGGTCGTGTCCGCCCCTGTCGGGGCCGTCACTTTTCCCCCGTTGGCGTCCCCTTCGGTTCGTCCAAACACGTCTTGCCAGATTTCCGTAACGATTTCTTCAGCGGTGCGCACGCTTCCTTCGCGTACTCGCACGCGACCAGATAATGCAACTAACGCTGAATCAACTCCGACACTGGGGTTTTCGATATTTGCTTCACGAAGTTCTGCCAACGACACTGCAACTTTTGCAAAATCGACAGCGCCGCGAACTGAAGAACCGACACGCAAATCAGCATGCGAGCGCGTACGCCGCACAACTGCAACGGCCTTTTCGAGCCATGCATCTGATACGCCGGAGCCTTCTGTGTTACGGCGGACAATTGCGATCTCGTCTTCTGCAGACTGATACGACATCGACACTCGACACACTCGGTCATACACCGCGCTTGAGATACGCGCGGTACCGACTGCATCAAATGGGTTCATTGCGGCCACCATGCGGAAACCATGTGTAGCCACCACGCGACCAAGGCGTGGGACATTTAGTTCACCTTCGCTCATGACTGTTATG
>CAIYTS010000148.1 GCA_903929185.1 uncultured Acidimicrobiaceae bacterium | reverse complement strand
TTCAACAAACAAGTGAAGGACCTCTTTGGTGGCCCTCGCGGTTGCACGCATATTGGCGCATTGCTCGCCGCCATGGCGCCGGTAGCTATTCAAAGTGGTTGGTCAATGCGAATGGGCAATGCTCTCGGCACTCAGGAATCCGACAGTGCAACCACTGCAGAACAACGCAAGCGCTCCTATGCAATGAACTTGAACACGTGCCATATGTGGGACGAAAATGGACAAATGGTCAATGACATCGAGGCTGGTCTACCAATGGAAATCCCGCTGTGGATTTCAAAGCGTGCAAAGAAACTTGGCCGTGATGAAACCGAATGGTTGAAGACGCGCGATTAGTTGTTACTTAGCTACTGATGTCAACACATACAACACTGACATCACAAACAAAATGAATGCAGGTGCTGTGTCTTTCACAGTGTCCTTGACACGAGTATGAGTCAACGTTGCCACAGCAAAGTACAAGCACAAACCAGCACCGGCCAATTCGCCAAGGCGGACTCTTTGAAATCCGATTGCAATACCAGCCGCGCCAAGAATCTTGATTGCACCAAGTAGCGGCAAACGTTCTGCCGGCACTTTCAGTTTCTTCATCTCTTCAACAAGCTTTGCCGGCTTTCGAAAATCCATTAAAGCAGAGCCGATGCAGACGACTATCAGAATGACTGCAAGAACTTTTGAAATGTTGCTCATGCGAACAATCTAGGCGCGATTGCTAGTCGTGTTGTGGAGCACGGCCTGTTCGTGATCTAGTAACCACTTCTTCACTGCAATTCCCCCACCAAATCCAGTCAACGAACCATCGGCACCGACTATCCGGTGACAGGGCAACACAATGGCGACGGGATTACGACCATTTGCACCACCAATTGCACGTACAGCTTTTGGCCGACCGATCGATGCAGCTTGTTGCCCATATGACGCAGTGTGGCCGTATGGAATATCAGCCAACGCCCTCCATGCTGCGACTTGAAATTCCGTGCCGCGAAGATCTAACGGCAAATCAAACTCTTGTCGCGATCCATTGAAATATTCCTCAAGTTGTGTGATCGCATCATTGACTGAATCGTGAATTTCAGAATCTGAAACGAGAAGATTTTCAACAGGTTTCGGATGTGCATCGTTTGCAAACATCACAAACCGAATGCCGAGGTCAGAACCAACCACAGTGACAACGCCAAAAGGCGCCTCAAATGTGCGGCGTGAAAAAAATGAGACGTCAGAGGGCACTTCGGAAGAATAGCCACGGTTCGTGCGAGCGAAACTCACTAGTTGTAGAATGCAACTATCGAAACACAAGCATTTTCCCTCACGCAGCGCGATATCAAATTCGTCTATGCAGCAATGATGGCGGCGTCCTTCCTCTCCGCCCTCAACGGATCCATCGTCAGCACTGCACTTCCAGAAATTGTTAGCAAAATCGGTGGCGGCGGTACGAAGACATACACATGGGTAATCACTGCATATCTACTGACATCAACCACTGCCACTCCCCTCTTTGGCAAATTCAGTGACCTCTATGGCCGCAAGCGATTGACCCAAATTGCAATCAGTATCTTTCTGCTCGGCTTAGTTTTCTGCGCACTTGCACCAAGCATGCCCATCCTCGTAGCAGCTCGTGCTTTTGAAGGAATTGGAAGCGGCGGAATCATGGCCATGACTTTTGTGGTCATCGCCGACATCGTGCCGCCACGAGAAAGAGGGCGTTACGTCGGTGCTTTCACCAGCGTCTTTGCAGTCGCCGGCGTGCTTGGTCCACTCGTTGGTGGTGTCATTGTCGACAACTTCTCCTGGCGTTGGATCTTCACAGTCAATTTGCCATTCGGGCTCGTTGCCATAGCCATGACTCAGAAATATCTGCGACTACCGATGACACGTCGAGACACAAGTATCGACGTCATTGGAGCACTGCTTCTTGTCAGCGGTATCGGATCCTCTATTTTGACAATCTCGTGGGTGTCAGGCGAATACGGGTGGGCATCGCGACCCACACTTGTCATGGGCTGTATTTCTGTCATCTTGATTTCAGCTTTGTTCTTGTGGGAACCACACGCGGATAACCCGATGCTCCCAATGCACTTGTTCAAGAATCACACGGTGCAGACAATGGTGCCGATGACAACATTGATTAGCGCAGCCATGACATTGGTGAGTTCATTCATGCCGTTGTTCTTGCAAGCAGTGACAGGAATTTCACCAACAAAATCGGGGCTCCTCTTAGTACCGATGATGCTTGGCTTAACTTTTTCAAGCACACTTGTCGGTCGTAAAGTCACTGCTACAGGTCACTACCGAAAATGGCCGATCATGGGCACGGCAATGGGAATATTCGGCTTAACTCTCGTCAGCTTTATTTCCAAATCCGGACTCGGAATCGGAATCGGCTTAGTCGGAATGGCCTTTATCGGATTCTGTTCTGGCGCATCCTTTCCCACCTCAACGACTGCCATTCAGAACAGTGTCGACATTCGCGACCTAGGGGTTGCTAGTTCTACAGCGCAACTGTGCCGCTCGCTCGGAAGCGTTATCTCTGTTGCCGTCTACGGAACAATTCTGAATGCACAATTGTCAGGAACCGTTGATCCAAAACTTCTTCGAGCACCACGGAAAATAAACGTTCTTCCCGAACCAAGCAGAACCGAAGCAATTAATGCAATGTCGCACGCAATTACTACGGTTTTTCGATACGCAATTCCGATGATGGTTATTGCTTTTCTGTTCAGCCTTTGCGTGAAGGAACTCCCGTTGCGCACACACGCTGCGTATCAAGATACTGACTCAGCGCCAAACGACGCTGACGGAAACTAGTTCTATTTGCTACTTGGCTCTTTAGGAAGACCAAGTACTCGTTCACCAACAATGTTGCGCTGAATCTGACTTGTTCCACCCCAGATTGTCTCTGAACGGGAGAAGAAGAACGATGACATCATGCCGCTAACTGGGTACCCGTCACGACGCTTGTCGCGCGAAGTGCCTGGCCAGTTGGCATCACCCATTGCGTAATCAACGAGCATTGCATTTGCGCCTGAGATGTCAAGAGCAAGTTCCATTGCACGTTGGTGCATTTCGGTCCAGAACATCTTGTTGCTGGCACCAAGTGCTGCCATGCTCGGATCTTTCTTTTCCATCAATGTGGTTGACAGTGAACGAAGTCCGTTGATCTTCAAGATTTGAATCTTTGTGTAGTACTGCATGAGGCGCTGACGAATTTCTGGGTCATTGATGCGTCCATTTTCTTTCGCACCACGCACCATTGCCTTATATTCCGATTCAAAGCGGCGATACCCGGTGGTGGCTGACATTCCGCGCTCAAACGCCAATGTGGAGTTTGTAACGATCCAACCGTTGTTGATTCCGCCAACAACGTTGTCTTTAGGGCAACGTGCATTGTCGAAGAACACTTCGCAGAACTCTGCAGTTCCGTCTGGCTGCACGATTCCGCGCACTTCAACACCAGGCTGACGCATTGGCACCAACAAGTATGAAATGCCCTTGTGCTTCGGTGCATCTGGGTCTGTACGTGTGAGCAAGAAGCAGTAGTCAGCATGGTGGCCTTGTGTGGTCCATACCTTTTGTCCGTTGATGATCCATTCGTCACCGTCAAGAACAGCAGTTGTCTTCAAGCTTGCAAGGTCTGAACCTGAGTTTGGCTCGGAGAATCCCTGGCACCAGCGCATTTGACCATTAAGAATTTGTGGAAGGAATTCCTTCTTCTGCTCTTCTGTTCCCCACTGAAGAAGTGTTGGGCCTACGAGAGTGTCACCGAAGAAGTCGGCACGCATCGGAGCTTTTGCATTTGCAAACTCTTCTGACAACACAACGCCTTGCATTGTGGTGAGACCTTTGCCGCCATATTCCTTTGGCCATGTTGCGCAGATCCATCCGCCCTCAAACAATTTGCCTGGCCATTCCTTATTGAACTTGTCGCGAGCATCGTTGCTCATTTCAAAGCCTTTATCGAACCAACCCTTCGGCAGGTTCTCTTGGAGCCATGCGCGAATTTCAGCGCGGAATAGTTCGTCTTCGGGGGCGTAGGTAAGTTCCATGGTTTTCAATTCTGTCGTACAAATTGCCAATTCCACACATTGAACGAATGTGCCTGTTTACACACCGTTCACAGAGGGCTGACAGGCAGGAAAAACTCCGCTCATATGGTTCACGTATGCCCGATTCCGACAGCCAAGTGCGAATTCCTGTCGACCTTTCTGAAACTGACCTCTCTATCCTTCGCGTCTTGGCAGATTCCAAGGGTCGTGTTGTGAGTCGCGAGTCAATTCTCCGACTGGCTGGTCTCGACAATGTCTCTGCCAGACGAGCAGACGCTTCATTGGTCGTCTTACGGAAGGTTCTGGGCACTGACAGTGTGATCACTGTGCGTCGCAGAGGTTGGATGCTGTCTGAGGAAGCACACAAAGCAGCCGTCAAACTTCTTTCGCGTGAGATATAACTAAGACCGTGAATACCGCGCTACTAGCCGCCAGTGGCGCTATCGATTTCGGTTCAATCTTCACCGATCTCGCAATCATTCTTCTTGTTGCCAAGATTGCGGCAGAGTTCTTTGAGCGCATTCGAGTTCCTGCCGTACTTGGCGAGATCATTGCCGGCATCATCATCGGCCCGTCAATGCTTGGCCTCATTAACCCCAGCGACGCGATGCGAATCTTGGCTGAAATCGGCGTCATCATCTTGCTTGCCGAAGTCGGCGTAGAAATGGACCTGACCGAACTGAGAAAAGTGGGACGCGCATCAATGCTCGTGGCCATCATCGGAGTTGTTGTGCCTATGTCGTCCGGCGTCTTGGCCGGAACAGTTCTCGGGGAGTCGTTCAATGCATCACTGTTCCTCGGAGCTGCACTCGCGGCAACCAGTGTCGGCATCACAGCGCGAGTCTTTGGTGACTTACGCGCACTTTCATCAACCGAAGCACGCATTGTTCTTGGCGCGGCAGTTGCTGACGATGTACTGGGACTCATCATTCTCACTGTGGTCACTCGCATTGTCCAACAAGGTTCAGTTGATATCGCAGGAGTCGCAAGCACAATTGGTATCGCTGTCGGGTTTATCGCAGTTGCCGGAGCCATCGGAATCTTGGTAATTCCTCGCCTGTTCGCATTCATTGGTGAACGCGCAGTTTCGCCTGCCACCATCGGAGTTCTTGCGGCCGGTTTAACGTTCGGATTCTCTGCAGCAGCGAGCGGTGCGCAGTTGGCACCAATCATTGGCGCATTTATTGCAGGCACTGCCCTATCTCGCACGCCTCAACATGATCGCATTTCTCGAGACTTAAAATCATTAGGCGCCATTTTTATTCCGGTCTTCTTTTTACAGATTGGAATTGACACAGAGGTCACTAAGTTCTTCTCTGGACATGTTCTGTTCGTTGCAGCAATCCTCACAACGATTGCAGTCATCGGAAAGATCGTCGCAGCTGTCGGAGCACGTGGCACAAATACAGACAAGTTGCTAATTGGAATCGGAATGATTCCGCGCGGCGAAGTGGGCCTGATCTTTGCTTCAATCGGAGTGGCCGTTGGAGTGTTTAACGAAGATCTCTACGCGGTGGTGCTACTTGTTGTCCTTCTAACAACTGTCATCACTCCACCACTGCTTCGTTGGCGAATCGAACAAGCAGAAGAAACTGCCACCGCGATGGACGCCGCCCTGGTAACAGAGGAACCAACAGGTGGATGGTTGGTCGTAAGCAACAATGAGGTTCAGTTACACGGCAATCCACCACAATCGCTTGTGCTCTCACTGGGTCTGCAGGCATCACTCCTTGCGTCAAATGCTCAACCGGATGACGCATTGCTCGATTGGATGCACGCGAACCGCGCAGTTGAGTTGACGTGGGACCTGGCAACTTCACAATCATTGTTCGATGTTTTAGTTCGCGGAAATACACGATCATGGAGATTTCTTGAAGTCACCAATATCGTTGAACGTGCGTTACCTGAAATAGATAAAGCAATTCGTGCCCGTAGAGGTGATTCATCAGAGCTTGACCCGACACATTCAATGCAAATGCCAACAGTTGAGACTCTGAGAGAGCGCGTTGGTCGGAATTCATTTTCAGATTCAGCTATCTTGTTCGCTGCTTTTGTTCTGGACTTTTCGGATGACAGTCCAGCCATTGGAATCATTAATCGCCTGATCTTTCCCGAGAATGTTGCACAACAAGTCCGGGCATTGGTCGCAGCAAGCGCCCTGTTACACACAGCCGCTTCATCTGAAACTGCTGAGAACAATTCGCGGAACATGGCGCAGCTGGCTGACTTCCTTGGATCCCCTCTCATGGTTGAGCAGTGTCGAATGCTGACAGAAGCCCGCGGCAACCTTGAAGACTGGCAATACCCAATGTTGTTAGACATCACCACTGGTGTTCAGGAACTTCTTGCTCATCCAGAACTCATTGAAGGAATCGAAGGCTCTGTTGAATCTGTTCGACGCAGCAAAGCGATGTCGCTCACTTCTGATCCGCACGTTCTTGACCGTTTGCAACACGCAGCTGCTGTGTACATCCTTGCCCATGAACCAGAAACACTCGTGCGTCATGCTTCGCTTGTTGAGCCGGCACCGCGATCAGGAAAGGTTCGTGTCAGCGTTGAGAGCACGCCGCAAAATGGCCAATGGATTGTTGACATTGCAACTCACGACATGAGGGGACTTCTCGCTCGCATATGTGCAGTTCTCGCCGAACGCGGTTTGGAAATTGTCAGTGCAGACCTAGCCACTTGGCCTGACGAAGCCGTTCTCGACTCGTTCATTGTGAACTCGGTACAAAAACCAAACGCCGCGCAGATTGCATACGAATTAGAAACTCGCCTCAAGCGACGACTTGATGCGCCACGTCGATTGATCAGTAGTTATAACTCTCGTCTCTCTATCAGCCTCGATAATGACGCACATCCGTGGCACAGCGTGATTCGTGTATCTGGTGCCGATCAGCCCGGCCTCGTGCAAGCAGTAGCAACAGCTTTTGCAATGGCGAAAACGAATGTCCACCATGCTCATATCTCGACGCAGGGCGACGACGTATCCGATCGATTTGAAGTCTCAACACGGCACGGGCGCAAGCTAGGCCCACAAGCCCTCCAGCGCATCACCGAACTACTTTCCTAGTTCCCCGGTCCTCGTTTACACAGCGTTAACACACATACCAATTCGCCATATTCCCGAAACACTTGTGCGACAGATGAGAAATATGTCCCTCGTACTCTGCATGTAGTTGCAAAAGCAATGCACCACACGTCGCCACAGCGACTCAGATGAAGGAGAAAAGGACAGTGAAGTTGATCACAACAATTATCAAGCCATTCAAGCTTGACGATGTGAAAGACGCACTGAAATCAGTCGGCATACAAGGCATGACCGTGTCGGAAGTTAAGGGGTTTGGCCGTCAAGGCGGACACACCGAGACGTACCGCGGAAGTGAATATGCAATCGATTTCGTGCCGAAAGTACAAATTGAGCTCGTCGTTGACGACTCCCAAGTTGACAGCGTTGTCGACACAATTCGCACGGCAGCAGCCACAGGAAAAATTGGTGACGGAAAAATCTGGATCACCGAAGTAACACGTCTTATTCGTTTGCGCACAGGGGAAGAAGGAACCGATGCAATCTGAAGTACAAATTTTAGGAACACAGATCAACCTTCTGTGGGTCGTTATTGGAGCAGCGCTCGTTGTTTTCATGCAAGCAGGCTTTGCCCTTGTTGAAACTGGTTTTACTCGCGCAAAACACGCAGCTCACGTAGTCAGCACGAACTTTGCCATTTTTGGTCTCGGATTCATTGGGTTCTTCCTTGTTGGATTCCCATTGGCATTCGGCGGATTCAGCACATCACTTATCGGAATGGATCACCCAGTCGGTGGTGCATTGCTTGGAAGTGGCAACTGGATCTTCTTGTTCAAAGGTGGCTGGGCATTATCCGGTGGCGGAATCACTCCAGCAGTGCTTGGGTTCTTCCTCTACATGGTTGCTTTCATGGACACCGTTGCAACAATTCCAACTGGCTCGATGGCAGAGCGTTGGAAGTGGAGCAGCTTCACCATTTGGGGTGTTTTCTGTGGCGCTATTTACTATCCACTATTCGCTGCATGGACATGGGGTGGCGGCTGGCTATCTAAGACATGGGACACCATGAGTCTTGGTGCTGGTTATGTTGACTTCGCTGGTTCAGGCGTCGTGCATGCCGTCGGTGGCGTCGCTGCTCTTGCCGGTGCCATTGTTCTCGGACCACGTATCGGCAAGTTCGGTGCAGACGGAACTCCACGTGCAATTCCTGGACACCACATTCCAATGGCAATGCTCGGAACATTCATCTTGTTGTTCGGATGGTTTGGCTTCAACGCTGCCAGTACGTTCGCTGCAACTGATGTTCAGTTCGCAACTGCTGCAACAAACACAGCAATCGCTGCAGCGTTCGGCGCAATCGCAGCAATGGTGTACATCACCAAGCGAACAGGAAAACCAGACCCAGGCATGATGGTGAACGGAATGCTTGCTGGTCTTGTAGCAATCACTGCACCATGTGCATTCGTTGCTCCTTGGGCCGCTGCTGTTATTGGAATTATCGCTGCAGTGCTGGCGATTGAGGCAGTGTTCTTCATTGAGCGCAAACTGAAGATTGACGACCCAGTGGGTGCAATCGCAGTTCACGGTGTCAACGGAATCTTCGGCGTGCTCGCTGTCGGAATCTTTTCAAACGGTAGCTACGGCGCTGGTTGGAATGGTTCGCCAACAAAAGGCATCGAAGGAATCATCAAGGGAGACTGGGGCCAACTCGGTGCGCAAGCACTTGGTGTTGCAGTCATCTTGTGTGTGATCTTCCCGATTGCATACGGATTCTTCAAGATTCAGAACAAGATCACAAAGGGCGGCATTCGCTCTGCAGAAGAAGACGAAATCATGGGCCTCGACATTCCTGAAATGGGAGTCAAGGCGTACCCAGAGTTCACCTGATCTCATAGAACCCCAACAACTGCTTCGGCCCGCATGTTCCCTCACCAGGGGGCGTGCGGGCCGTTTGCGTTGTCCTGCCTTTCACCAATTAGAAACATTCCCGTAACAACTCATTTCTAGCGTCATGTCGTCAATAAAAATTAGGGAGACAGCGACATGATGCTTGGCGCAACTATCGATTCGGGCGCCACGGCGTGGGTGCTGATTTCAGCAGCTCTCGTTGCATTCATGACACCAGGGCTCGCCTTCTTTTACGGGGGCATGGTCAGATCAAAGAATGTTCTTGGCATGTTGATGCAGAACTTCTTTGCGATGGGTCTCATCAGTGTTCTGTGGGCAGTAGCTGGCTTCAGTCTCGCGTTCGGCGGATCTGGCAAATACATCGGCAACTTTGATTTCGCCCTGATGAAGGACCTTGCAACTCTCGATGCTCTTCCTGGTTACACCGGCGACTTTGCATTAGCAATTCCGGTACTCGCATTCTTTGCATATCAAATGATGTTTGCTGTCATTACGCCAGCACTGATTACAGGCGCAACCGCAGATCGATTGAAATTCTCTGCATACGCGATTCTGATTGGCGTCTGGTCAATCGTTGTCTACCCCGCTGTTGCGCATTGGGTGTTCAGCCCGAACGGTTGGCTGTTCCAACGTGGCGCACTCGACTTCGCGGGTGGTGCAGTCGTTCATATCAATGCGGGTGCAGCGGCACTTGCAGTTGTTCTTGTTCTTGGTAACCGCAAAGGATGGCCACGCGAAGCGATGCCGCCGCACAACCTTCCGTTCGTCATGCTCGGTACAGGAATCTTGTGGTTCGGTTGGTTCGGTTTCAATGCCGGATCTGCGCTGTTGGCAAATGGCCTCGCTGCACAAGCGCTTGTGAACACTCATCTTGCAGCCGCAAGTGGAATGTTGGCATGGTTGCTGATTGAAAAATTGCGCGCAGGACATGCGACAACACTTGGTGCAGCATCCGGAGCAGTTGCCGGTCTTGTAGCAATCACACCGTGCGCTGGTTTTGTTGGCGGCCTTGCTCCCATCATCATCGGTCTCGTAGCAGGAGTTGTGTGTTATCTCGCCCTCACATTGAAAACACGATTCAATTTCGATGACAGTCTTGATGTGATCGCTGTTCACCTCATTGGTGGAATCTCAGGTGCACTGCTTCTCGGATTGTTTGCAGACATGAATGTCAACTCACTTGGTTTCAACGGAGTGTTCTTCGGTGGCGGGTCCAAATTGTTGGTCAATCAGATCATCGCTATTGCAGCCACTTTTGCCTTCTCATTTATCGTCACATGGGTGGCAGCAAAGATCCTTGATGCCACCATCGGTTTGCGTGTCAGCCAAGAAGATGAACTCGTTGGGCTAGACCAAAGCCAGCATGCAGAAGCGGCGTACCAATAATGAACTCACCTACCACCACGCAGAAGGCAGACTAAGACCATGAAGTTGATTACAGCCATCGTGAAGCCCTTCAAACTTGATGACGTCAAGGAGGCTCTCAAAGCTGCCGGTGTCCAGGGCATCACAGTGTCAGAGGTAAAGGGTTTTGGTCGCCAAGGCGGCCACACCGAGACCTACAGAGGTTCTGAATACCAAATTGATTTCGTACCAAAGATGCGAATTGAATTGGTCGTTGAGGACAATTCCCTCGAGCAAATTATTGATGTCATTCGCACAGCGGCCTCCACAGGCAAAATCGGCGACGGAAAGATCTGGGTCACCAACGTGGAACAGATCATCCGCATCCGCACGGGCGAACACGGAGCAGACGCCATCTAGCCCCTAGTCTGCAAGCATGACAATGACGGCAGACACCCCCGCAAAAGCAACTCGTTGGACCGCTCAGTGGAAAGAACTCTACGAAGAGGTCATTGAGACTGGCCTGTGCACCGGATGCGCCGGCTGCGTTGTTACGTGCCCGCATGATGTCATCGGGTACGAACACGAAGAAGGCAAATACAAGCCGTTCCATATCGAAGAAGAACTCGGCCTCGACAATTGCATTCACGGAGAAAAAGGATGCACCACATGCACCCGTGCGTGCCCACGATTCCGCAAATGGGAAGAATCAGCTGACATGCACTTGTTTGGTCGCACACGCGAACCAGATGAGATGTCAGGTATCTGGCGCCAACTACTTCTTACTCGCGCAGTAGACACTGAAGAACACACAAAGGGCCAAGACGGCGGATTCGTTTCCGCCATGTTGATCTGGCTTCTGAAGAACGACTACATCGATGGCGCACTTGTGAGCGGTGTTGAAGAAGACGACAAGTGGAAAGCAAAGCCAGCAGTTGTTACGAATCGTGAAGAAGTTTTAGCAACAGCCGGTAGCCGTTACACCTACTGTGCAAACCCACTTGCATTGCCAGAAGCAAAAGAAAAGGGCTTGTCACGTCTCGCACTTGTTGGCATGGGATGCCAGACATCGTCTCCCCCAGTCATGTGGGATCGCAAAGCAGGAAAAGTGTCAAAGCCATTCCTCTTCAATATTGGACTTTTGTGCTCTAAGACTTTCGACGATGCAATCTTTCCTGAACTCTTCGAGGCCAAGTACGGCCTGAAAAAAGAAGACATGGTCAAGATGAACATCAAGGGCGCTTTTCAAATCTGGATGAAAGATGGTTCATTCCACGAAATCGATTTGAAGGAATGCCACGGCTGGACTCGTACAGGTTGCAAAAACTGCCCTGACTTTGCTGCAGAACATTCAGACATCGCTACTGGCGGAATTGGTAAAGATAACGACTGGACACTCACCATTGTTCGTACTGCACTTGGTGAAGAAGTCATCAACCGCATGATTGCTGACAATGTCATCATTGCTCGACCTGCACAAGAAGACGAAGTAGCAATGAAACTTCTTCGCACATTGTCAATCGTG
>CAIYTS010000147.1 GCA_903929185.1 uncultured Acidimicrobiaceae bacterium | reverse complement strand
GGTCAGACATTGATGAAAACAGTGTTGGCTCCAATGTTGAAGGCACGCCAACTTGGTCTTGCCGGTTGGTACAGCACAAACATTCTTGGTAACCGTGACGGTGAAGTTCTTGATGCTCCCGAAAACTTCAAGACAAAAGAAGAATCAAAGCTTGGCGTGTTGGAAGACATTCTTGACCCTGCAAATAACCAAGAGCTCTACGGCAATGTGTTCCACAAAGTCAGCATCAACTATTACCCACCACGTGGCGACAACAAAGAGGGCTGGGACAACATCGACATCTTTGGTTGGATGGGTTACCCCATGCAAATTAAAGTTGACTTCTTGTGCCGTGACTCGATCCTTGCTGCCCCACTTGCGCTTGACCTCATCTTGTTCTCAGACCTCGCACAGCGTGCAGGTCTTGGCGGTATCCAGGAATGGTTGTCGTTCTATTACAAGAGCCCACAGGTTGCACCTGGTCTTCATGCCGAGCATGACTTGTTCGTACAGCTTGAAAAACTGCACAACACGTTGCGTTGGCTAATGAACGAAGACCAGATCACGCACCTTGGTCGTGAGTATTACGACGACGTTGATTAATCAACCATGAGTCGTACTGCGCTACGGGCATATTTATTCGACGCGTTGTGCGTTCTGCTGATGGTTGTCATTGGTACTCGTAATCACAAAACAGACACAGGCATCTACGGCATCTTGTTTGTTGCAGCTCCATTCTGGATTGCAATGTCACTTGCGCATCTTGCGCCACTCTTGCAGCGCACAGCTAAAGCAGAAGCTCACGTTCTCGTTGTGTGGGGATACACAGTGGTGATGGGCATGGTGCTTCGCAACTTGATCTTTGATCGCGGTACTGCGGTCGCATTCATCATTGTTGCCACAGTCTTCTTAGGAATCACAATGTTTGGTTGGCGAGCCTTTATCGCACGCGACGCAACTACATAGCTACATCGTGGGGTTTGTGATGGCGCCGGTTTCGGCACCTTGCACGAGCTTTGCGAACTTTGCCAGTACACCAGTTGTGTAACGAGGTGGGTTTGGCACCCAGCCCTTGCGTCGCTTTTTGAGCTCTTTATCACTGACCAAAAGGTCAAGAGATTTTGTTGGTACGTCAACACGAATCAAGTCACCTTCACGCACGAATGCAATGGGGCCGCCGTCGGTTGCTTCTGGTGCAACGTGTCCGATGCAGAAGCCCCACGTGCCGCCAGAAAAACGACCATCAGTAATGAGTGCCACTGTTGAACCAAGACCTGCGCCTTTGAGTGCACCTGTAATTGCGAGCATCTCGCGCATGCCGGGGCCGCCCTTCGGGCCTTCGTAACGGATCACAATGACATCACCATGATTAATGGTGCCAGTCATGATTGCATTCATTGCACCGTCTTCGCCGTCGAATACGCGAGCTGGTCCTTCAAATTGCATTTGCTCTTTACTAAGGCCAGCAACCTTCACAACAGAACCCTTTGGCGCAAGTGAACCAGTGAGGATGTTGATGCCACCTTCAGTATGAATTGGATTACTGAGTGGATGAATCACTTCACCATCTGGTGCAGGTGGGTTGATCTCAGCCAAGTTCTCGGCCATGGTCTTGCCTGTGCATGTCATGACATCGCCATGCAACAAACCTGCATCAAGAAGATGCTTCATGAGAACAGGCACTCCACCAATACGGTGAATATCTGACATGTGGTACTTGCCACCTGGCTTTGTGTCTGCAATGTGCGGAACTTTGTCGGCAATTCTGTTGAAATCATCAAGGTCAAGCGCAACGCCTGCTTCGTTTGCAATAGCAAGAAGGTGCAGTACTGCATTGGTGCTTCCGCCGAATGCATTTGCAACAGCGATGGCATTCTCAAATGCCTTTTTTGTCATGATGTCGCGAGGGCGAATGCCGAGGCGCAACATATTCACTACTGCTTCGCCGGCGCGATGAGCATCGCCTTCACGACTTGTATCAATTGCTGGTGCTGATGCACTTCCGGGAAGGCTCATACCAAGTGCTTCAGCAATAGACGACATGGTGTTTGCAGTGAACATTCCGCCGCATGCGCCTTCACCAGGACATGCTGCCTTTTCAATATCAGCTAGTTCGCCTTCAGTGATTGTGCCGGCGGCGCATGCGCCAACTGCTTCAAACACAGTTGTGATGTCGATGTTGTTGCCTTTGTAGACACCTGGCATTGTTGAACCGTTATACACAAACACGCTGGCAAGGTTCAGCCGAGCTGCTGCCATCAACATTGCAGGAATGCTCTTGTCACAACCAGCCAGACCAACAAAGCCATCGAAACGCTCTCCGTGAACCACTGTTTCAACACTGTCCGTAATGACTTCACGTGACACG
>CAIYTS010000146.1 GCA_903929185.1 uncultured Acidimicrobiaceae bacterium | reverse complement strand
GGCGAGCGTTGCACACGTGCATGTGGTTTTTGCCTCATTGACACCAGCAAGCCAAACGCACCAGATGCAGATGAGCCAGCACGAATCGCTGCAGCAGTTGCTGAGATGAAGTTGTCGTATGTGGTTCTGACCATGGTGGCGCGTGATGATTTAGCCGATGAAGGCATGGGTCATATTGCGCAGTGTGTTGCCGCAATCAAAGAGCTTGATTCTTCAATTCAGGTTGAAACGCTGATCTCTGATGCACGAGGAACAGTGTCACTAGACATCATTTTGGATGCAGCACCAGACGTGTTGAACCACAATGTGGAAACCGTGCCGCGTTTGCAACGTGCCGTGCGTCCTTCAGCTGGGTATGCACGCAGTTTGTCGGTGTTGTCGCGCGCAAAAGCGCACGGTCTCACTGTGAAGTCGGGCCTCATCGTGGGAATGGGTGAAACGGACGAAGAGGTTTTCGGAGTTCTTGCTGACCTCGCTGCGATTGGTGTCGACATTGTGACAATTGGTCAATACCTTCGCCCTACGTCGCATCACCTGCCTGTGTCGCGCTGGGTAGAACCTGCCGTATTTGATTCCTACAAGCGCGTAGGGGAGTCGCTCGGTATCGGGCACGTGGAGTCAAGCCCGTTAACGCGTTCTAGTTATCGCGCAAAAGAGTCTGCTGCGCACGCTGTACCTGTCAAGATTGGTGCTCGATGAGTTCTGCAGTTTCTGAATCAACATTTCGTAGTCGCCTTGATAGGGCTCGTACTGAAATGGCACGCACTGGTGTTGACGCGTTGATCTTGTCTCTCGGACATGACATGCCCTATCTCACCGGTTACCTAGCCATGCCGCTTGAACGCTTAACCATGTTGGTTGTTCCGCGCGAAGGCGATGCGTCATTGATTATCCCTCGGTTAGAAGCACCGAGAGTTACGGAAATGCCAAGTGTGTTTTCACTTGCTACATGGAACGAAACTGATGACCCTGTTGCTTTGGCCCACACGTTGCTCGGATCAGCTCGAACAATCGCTGTTGGCGACCAGATGTGGTCTCGCTTCTTAGTTGATTTGTTGAAGTTCCGACCTGATGCGAAATATGTGCGTTCTGTTGTAGTGATGGAAGCGCTTCGGTCTCGCAAAGATGCCGCTGAAATTGCTGCATTAGTCGCTGCGGGAGCTGCCGCAGACAGAGTGGCTGCGCAATTACATGCTGGTGATATTCCACTGGTTGGCCGCACCGAAGCTCAAGTATCTGCAGATATTTCGGCGCGACTAATTGCTGAAGGACATCAAGTGGTGAACTTTGCAATTGTTGCAGCTGGTGAAAATGCTGCAAGCCCGCATCACCATGCCGGAGACCGCGTCATTAAGCACGGCGAAATCGTGTTGTGTGACTTTGGCGGCACGATGAATGATTACTGCAGTGACATCACGCGGTGTGTTCATATCGGTGAACCGCCATCTGACATTGCAGAGGCATACAACGTATTGTTCGAATCACAAGCAGCAGGTGTTGCTGCCGGTCTCATTGGTTCATCATGTGCCGGCGTTGATGCTGCATCACGCGGTGTTATCGATGCGGCCGGTTTTGGTGAATGGTTTGTGCACCGCACAGGCCATGGCATCGGCATGGAAGCACATGAAGATCCGTACATGGTTGCCGGAAATGACACTCCAATTGCTGTTGGACACGCATACAGCGTCGAGCCAGGTATTTACATTCCGGGCAAGTGGGGCATGAGACTTGAAGACATTGTGGTGGCCTCTGCAAACGGGCCACAGGCTGTCAACCATGCCAATCACCACTTAGTCGTATTAGACCGTTAACCGAGAAACCCCCATGATCAAACTTGATGCAGCAACTGTCCTTCTCCAATGGGCAACAGGCGGACTTCTGTTCCTCTGGTTCACCACTCGTAAACATGAAATCAGTGCAGGGTACGGATGGTTGTTGCGTGGAACTTTCTGCGTGCTCGCTGCGGGTGCGGCTGCGGCCGGCATTGCTACTGACTTTGTTCCCGTGCGTGACATTGCAGCAATCGCAGTGGCAGTAGTTGCTATTGCAACTGTTCGCCGTACAAACGTGAAATTGGATTTGCTCGGACCAGCAATTGGTGCAATCGGACTTGTAGCTGCTGCTGTGCATGCAACGAATGGCGCCGGCAACATCAGTACAAACCTGCTGCGCGTTGCAGTGGGCACGGTGTTTCTTGGTGCAATCAGCGACGCCATGTTGCTTGGTCATTGGTACTTAGTGCAGCCAGGAATGCCACGTTCTATTTTGAACGAACTAGTTGATGCTCTTCGTTGGATTCTGCCGATCGAAGTTGTGGTCATGTTGATCCCAACAGGCATGATCAGTGTTCTTACGGGCGCAGTTGACGACGGATGGAATGGCACCCTCGGATGGTTCTGGGTTGCCTGTGCCGTAACGACTGCGGTCCTGATTGAAGTCACTCGAGCCGCCTTGAAAGAGCGCAGTTACTCGGCCGTGATGGCAGCGACGGGCTTGCTGTATTTGGCGATTCTCACCGCATTTGGCACCGACCTAGTGGCGCGGGCTGTCCTTGCCTAGATCTTCGAATAGTCGACGGTAAACCAACGCTCAGGTGTTGTTGAAACACGCACCGACTCGCCATCGTCGTTCTCGACATAACTATCCCCGCCCTTGACGCCCAGGTAGCGGCGCGCAATGGGGCGGCCGTGCAGTTCCTTGTCGAAAGGGGAGATTGTGGCGGTTCCCTCAATCGATACATATTTGTAAGGAAGCGACTCGGACTGGGCGCAGAGACTGAATCGCATTGATTTCTGGAGAAGGCGGCCTTTCACCGAGTCGGGGGAAATGAGGAACCACAGTTCGCCACCTGGTTCGTAGGCGTACCAGACAGGGACGGTCAGTGGAGGACCGTCCGGTCGTTCGATCCCGAGGACCCCAACATGCAGTTCGGATAGGAACTGCTCTCTCTCGGACTGTGTCATTGCAAGTGTGCCCATATGTTTCTGAGCGTAGTCGGACCTGACCGTTGGCACGACCTTTGCGGTTGCCACGCCAACGCCTAGCGTGGCCCCTATGGAAACTTTCGAACGCACCATCTATAACGCAGAGCACGAACAGTTTCGTGCGGCATTTCGTCAGTGGTTAGATAAAGAAATTGTCCCTCATCATGAGAAGTGGGAAGCAGACGGAATCGTTCCTCGCGACATTTGGTTAGCAGCAGGAAAGCTTGGCTTTCTTGGGTACCACGTGCCAGAACAATACGGCGGTGGCGGAGTAGACGACTACAAGTTCGGCGCCATTATGCAAGAAGAAGTGTCTGAGACCGGAGTCATCGGAAGTGCAAACGGTATGACTTTGCATAACGACATCGTGTTGCCGTATTACTTGGGGCTTGCAACTGACGACCAGAAGGAACGTTGGCTTCCAAAGATGGTGAAAGGTGAATTGATTGGCGCATTGGCAATAACCGAACCGAACACAGGTAGCGACGTGGCAAACGTTCGCACGTCGGCTGTGCGTCACGGCGATACATGGGTCGTGAACGGCGCGAAAACTTTTATTACTAATGGCATCAATAGTGACCTGATCATCACCACTGTTCGTACTAACGATCAACCTGGTCACCGAGGTCTTTCCCTATTGATCCTCGAGCGTGGAATGAAGGGTTTTGAGCGCGGACGCAACCTCAGCAAGTTGGGCATGCACGCACAAGACACCGCTGAGTTGTCGTTTACCGATGTAGAAGTTCCGAGCGAGAACATGTTGGGCGTTGAAGGCCAAGGATTTGTGTACCTGATGCAGAACTTGGCGCAAGAGCGTCTCGGTATGGCAGTTGGTGGAGTCAAAGTTGCGTCGTCGGCGCTTCAGGCAACACTCGAATACACAAAAGACCGCAAAGCTTTTGGTCAGTCAATCGCCACGTTCCAGAACTCAAAGTTTGTTCTTGCTGAAATCGCAACTGAAGTTCAAATCGCCCAGGTGTATGTAGACCGGTGCATCGAATTGCATTGCGAAGGGCGCCTCTCTGCAGAACAAGCAGCTGCTGCAAAGTTCTGGGTCACTGAATTGCAGAACAGAGTTGTTGACAAGTGCCTACAACTGCATGGTGGTTACGGCTACATGTTGGAATACCCCATCGCTCGTGCATGGGCAGATAGTCGTATTCAGACGATCTATGGCGGTACAACAGAAATTATGAAAGAAATCGTGGGCAGAAGCCTCACGAAGTAATCAGAAAATTATTGCTGCTGCTCGCAGGGCAGCTGCATCTAATCCGAGTGAAGACACAATCTCATCTGAATGAGCACCCATGGCAGGGGCTGGTGGCTGCGTTGTCGTAGGTGTTCCCTTAAAGCGAGGAGCATTGCGTACTTCGCGCATGGTGCCAGCTTGTGGGTGTTCACGAATGAAGAAAGTTTCGTTGTGAATGACTTGAGGGTCATCGATAACAGTTGCCAATGTGTTGAGACCCGAAGCAGGTACATCATGAATAAGCGCACCTTCTAGAAACTCGTGCACAGAAATGGTGGCAAGTTGGTGTTGAACAATCTCTTTGAGAGCGGCAGCGTTTATTGCGCGCGCTTCACGATCTTTGAATCGCTCGTCTTGTGGCACTTCAGGCACGCCGAGAGCAGCGCAATAGCCCTCAAATTCTGATTGCGTGACAACAGATGATGTTGCATAGCCATCTTTGAATTCCATTGCCGAATAGGCCGATGAAATCGTGGCGGTACGCAGTGCGTCTTCATCGAGAAGGGCAACGTCCATGGCACAATCGGGCCATGTGAATGCAATTGCAGCATCGAGCATCGAAATGGTGATGTGTTGTCCGCCAGCACCGCGTTCGCGCGCAAACAATGCAGCCGTGATTGCTTGAGCAACGGTGTATGCCGTGACCTTGTCGCAGATGAGGTGCTTGAAGATTGCTGGTTTGCCCGTTGCAGGGTCAGTTTGTACAGAGGCAAGACCAGATGCTGCCTGAATGACGTTGTCGTACACACGGCGGTTGCTACTGGGCCCATCTGCTCCGAAACCTGCGATGGAGACATACACAATGTTTGGGTTAATGGCTTTTACGTCTTCGTAACCAAAACCTAAGCGTTCAACTGCACCTGGGCGAAAGTTTTGAATAAGAACATCAGCAGTTGCAACGAGCGAACGAAGCACTTCTGTGCCTTCTGGCTTCTTCAAGTCAACGACAAGTGATTTCTTGCCGCGATTATGCAGTGCATAAATGCCTGTAATGCCATTCTTTTGTGAACCGAGATAGCGCATCATGTCGCCAAGTCCCGGTGACTCAACTTTGATGACTTCAGCGCCTTGGTCTGCAAGTGTCATGCCCGCAAGTGGCCCTGAAATCATGACGGACATGTCAACGACACGAATGCCGGTGAGTGGTCCCTGACTGTGATCAATGCTCATATTGGTGCCCCCGATGCAACTAATGGCCATGGTCGTTCTCTCTCAAGACGTAATGCAAGTTCGAGAAGAATTTGTTCGCTGAAATGCGGTCCGATGATTTGCAGTCCAACAGGAAGTCCATCGACAAAGCCAGCAGGCACAGAGATGCCGGGGTTGCCGTGCAAGTTGCATGGGAATGTCAATAGACCGTTGTTTCTGCCGCCAGCCTTTACGCCTCCAAAAACTTTTGGAAGTGGGCCCTCGGCTACAAATGCAATATCAGGATTCGTCGCAGTGATGACGAGGTCAACTTCATCAAAGATTTGACTCATCAGTAGGTTCACTGCTGCACGCCGTGCTTCAATTTTTGTTCTCTCGGCTGCGCTGTAGCGACCTTCTGTTAATTGCAATCCGGCACGCATCTCTGGTGTTAAATCGTCTGCACATGCTGGCCACATGTCGCCAAGTGCTGCTCTAATTTCAATCATTCCGCTGATTGACCACGCAGCACCCATGCGAGGCAGTTCCGTGTTTACCCCGTCAATGCGACGCAAACCTGCAGATGCAACAAGATGGTCAGCTGCTTCCAGCAATACATTCCACATCGCGGGAGACACAACAGCACCACCCCAATCGTGAACAATTGCGACGCGTAGTCCTGCGACATTGATCGTGCCGAGTGCATTTTCCCATCCGTCGACACGCGGAAGACTGAGTGGGTCTGCGGCATGGTGACCGTTGCACACGTCAAACCAACGCGCGGTATCGCGCACACTGCGTGTCATTCCACCTGTTGTGACCGTGAGGTTGCCGTATTCAACGTGAGGCCCACGAGGAATACGACCAAAGGTGGATTTCAAGCCCACAAGACCAGTGAATCCGGCAGGAATACGGATGGAACCGCCACCATCGCCACCGGTTCCGAGAGCAAACAAACCACCGGCGACGCCTGCAGCGCTTCCACCTGATGATCCACCTGGTGTGCGAGTTGTGTCCCACGGGTTGCGAGTGACGCCGTTCAAAACGGTACGCGTGACATTGACCCCACCAAATTCACTTGCAGTGGTGAGACCAAAATGATTTGCACCTGCAGCAATGAGACGAGACACCATCGTTGATGTGTGTTCTGATTTTCGATCTGCGAATGGAACCGATGCTTCTGTCGAAGGCCAACCTTGCACGAAGTCAAGTTCTTTCACTCCCATTGGTACTCCGCCAAAGGGGAGTGCAACATTTGCGTTTGTTGCACGCTCAAGTGCGCCGTCATTATCAAGAAATGACACACAATTGAGCGAGCTTGAAGAAATAGCAGACAATGTTGCTTGCAATTCTTCACGAGGGGATCTGCGTCCTGCTCTGAATTCGTCAACGAGCGAACATGCATCGCCTTGCCATGGTGTATCAGTCATAGGCGAAACTTAGTCCACAAGCGAAACCTTCGACCCTGACGGAAAACGCGCCAGCAAGTAGGGTGGTACCGCTCATGGATAGTCGTGCTTTTCTCGGTCTGCAACAGACTCATAATCCCTATCGCTGGCATTTACCCGTAGACCTTCGCCTCTGCACAGGCGGGAACTTCCTGTATGGCGGTAGCGCCCTTGGGGCAGCCATCTCAGCAATGGAAGGCACCACTGGCAGAAACGTCATCTGGACCACCGCTCAGTACCTCAGCTATGCCCGTCCTGGTGAAGTGATGGACATCGACGTCATTGTGCCAGTTGAAGGCAATGCCATCACTCAGGCACGCGTTGTGGGCCACGTGGGAGAGCGCGAGATCATCACTGTGAACGCTGCACTTGGTGATCGTAATTTTGAACTCTCTGGCCAATTCGTCAAGGCTCCGGAAGCTGGCCGACCAGACGAATACAAGAACTGGCGCCATCGTCATATCGCAGAAGGCACTATTCATGACTTCATGGAAGAGCGCGTGGTGAAAGCCCGCTCAGATGAAGAACTCGACGGAACTCCTGGTGATGGTCAAACAGTGATGTGGGCGCGTTTGCCACAAGTCATCGAGGGCGTCGATGCTGCAACTCTTGGCGTGTTGGGCGACTTTGTTCCTCGCGGCGTCGGCCAGGCTCTTGGTGTTCGTGGTGGCGGTAATTCTCTCGACAACACGTTGCGCGTTATGAACTTGGTTCCCACTACGTGGGTGCTCCTTGATATTCGCGTTCAGGGTGTTGCGCGCGGCTTTGGGCACGGACTCGTGCACATGTTCGCTGAAGACGGAACTCTCATGGCAACCGCCAGTCAGAGTTGCATTGTTCGAATGTGGAAAGGTGATGACTAATGAATGCATACGGAGCAAAGGGCCAACACGGCTTGCCAGTTCGACCCGGCATGACTGTGCCGCTACCAGGTCCACTACATAGCCATAAAGACAAACTGTCTGAACTCGCAGACATGGGATACACCGATATCTGGTCAGCAGAAGCAGATGGTGCAGATGCGTTTACTCCCTTGGCACTTGCAGCTGCATGGGAACCACGTTTGCGTCTTGGTACTGCAATTGTTCCGGCTTTCACACGTAGCCCGGCTTTGTTTGCACAATCAGTGGCGTCAATGGCTGATGCAGCACCTGGTCGCTTTGCAATCGGTGTCGGATCTTCGAGCAATGTCATTGTTGAACGCTGGAACGGTGTGCCTTTCGAAGAGCCGTACAAGAAAGTGCGTGATGTTGTTCGCTTTCTGAATGACGCGTTGAGTGGTGAAAAAGTCTCGAAGGAATATGACACGTTCAAAGTCGACGGATTCCGTTTGGGCATCAAGCCTGAAGTGAAGCCGCAAATTCTCGTTGCTGGTTTGCGCGAAGGCATGTTGCGCCTTGCTGCTCGTGAAGCAGATGGCGCGATCATTAACTGGCTGAGCCCTGAAGACGTCACACGTGTTGCCGAAGTTGTACATGGTGCCGCTGACGGAACACCAAAGGAAATCGTTGCGCGCATCTTTGTATGCCCTTCTGAAAATACTGAAGCAGTTCGTTCGATGGCTCGTTTTGCAATTGCTGCATATCTCAATGTTCCTGTCTATGCAGATTTCCATGCATGGCTCGGCCGCGCAGATTTGCTGAAGGGAATGTGGGATAACTGGAAAGCCGGAGACCGAAAAGCTGCACTTGCAGCAATTCCCGATGAAGTAGTTGATGCGTTGATTGTTCATGGGTCACCGGAATATTGCCGTGATCGCATTCGTCAGTATTTCGACAATGGTGTTACCACTTCAACTCTTGCCATCATGCCTTTTGATCCCGAATTGAAACACTGGGATGCTGTTCGTTCATTGTCGCCTTCGGCTCACAAGTAAATTCGCACTGCCGCAATGTCTGACAAGCCCGTCAAAGGAGTAACGAAAGAAGGCTGGAAACTTCTTCGTGAAACATTGGTTTCTCAACGTCGGGGATTGTTGGCTGGTGTTGCCGTTGGTCTGTCATGGTCGGTTGGCAAGATGGCGGTTCCGCAACTCACGCGATATGCGATTGACCGTGGAATTAGTAAGAACGGTTCTTTACTTTTTTGGACCTCCACAATTCTTGCTGCCGCTCTGATTGCCGGCGTGTTTGCAGGCTGGCGCCGCTTTATTGCATTCCGCGAAAGTCGTTTGACTGAAACGGTTTTGCGTGAGCGCCTCTTTGCACAAATTCAAGGCCTTCACGTTGGCTTCCACGACCGCACACAAACCGGCCAGTTAATGAGTCGTGCATCTAGCGATTTGCTGCAAGTGCAGGGGTTTGTTGTCAACATTCCTATTTTTGCCTCGCAGGTCACCATGGTGTTTGGTGTTGTCGCAGTTCTTTTCTTGTCAGACCCAGTTCTTGCTGCAGTCGCATTGTTCCCGTTGCCATTCATCAACATCTCAGCGCGGTCTTTCTCGCACAAGATTCACCCAACAGTTCTCGCCGTGCAACAAGAACAAGCACAACTTGCAAGCGTCGTTGAGGAATCTGTATCAGGTATTCGCGTCATTAAGGGTTTCGGAGCTGAAGCAGTACAACAAGCCAAGTTAGAAGTTGAAGCAGACGACATTCGTCGTGAATCCATGAAGGCTGCACGCATTCGCAGCCGATTCCTTCCTGCCATCGATTTGTTGCCAGGGCTTGGCCTTGTTGCAGTACTCGGACTTGGTGGTCACCGCGTCATCAATGGCGACATGACTCTTGGTGGCCTTGTTGCATTCAATGCGTATCTCACCATGTTGATTTGGCCAATGCGCAACATTGGTATGACCGTTGCCATGGGGCAGCGCGCAGCGTCTGCCTTGGTGCGTATTCATGAAATCTTGGCAGTGGTACCTGCGATTGCTGACCCTCCACACCCATTGCATCTGCCACAAGCAGCAGTTGCTCAACCTGTTGGGGCTGTGAAGTTCGAAAATGTTCGGTTCGGATACGAAATTGGCCACACGGATATTCGTGTGCTTGAAGGTTTCAACTTTTCTGTGGCCCCGGGTGAATCAGTCGCCATTGTTGGTGCAACCGGATCTGGAAAATCAACCATCGCGCGTTTGTTGCTGCGCTTCTATGACCCGCAGGCCGGAAGTATCAGTCTTGATGGCATTGACCTTCGCGAATTACGTCTTCCTGAATTGCGTCATTCGGTTGGCGTGGTCTTTGAAGACACGTTGTTGTTTCATGACACAGTGTCAGCCAACATTGCATTTGCTAAACCTGAAATTGACTTCGAAGTAGTTCAGCGCGCAGCAAAACTGGCTGGTGCGCATGACTTCATCATGCAGTTACCAAACAAATACGACACGTCACTAGGCGAGCGCGGCTATTCACTTTCAGGCGGGCAACGCCAACGCATTGCTATTGCTCGTGCAATCGTTGCTGACCCTCGCGTGTTAGTTCTTGATGATGCAACATCTGCTGTTGACCCCACAAAGGAACACGAAATCCGTGATGCACTGTCAACAGTGATGCGTGGGCGAACCACGTTGGTAATTGCGCACCGTCCGGCAACCATTGAATTAGCTGATCGGGTAGTGCTACTTGATGAAGGACGAATCAGTGCCACTGGCTCGCATCATGAGTTATTGGAAACGAACGAGAAGTACCGCAGCGTCCTTGCTGCAATGACGAGCAAGGTGATTGAGTAGTTATGTACGCAGGAGGACGCGGAGGCGGTGGCGGCGGCGCAGGTGGTCGCGGTATGGAAGAAGATCAGAAGATTGATCGCACCCAAACGCGAGTGGTGCTTATTCGCAGTTTCCGAATGGCAGGGGAGTTTCGCAAGCAAGCAATCTTGGCTCTAGGTCTTGTGATCATTACTGTGTTGTGCACATTGGCAGGCCCAGTACTTGTGCGTCACGGAATCGACGCTGGTATCCGCGCCAAAGATTCTCACGCCCTCAACATGACAGTCATTGCGTACATCGTGGTGGTCATCATTGCCTACATCGTTGGCCGCTGGCAGTATGTCGCGCTGAACTCGGCAGGAGAAGGTTTCTTGCGCCTCATCCGTATTCGAGTGTTTTCTCGTATGCAGAAGCAGTCGATGGCGTTCTTTGATCGCGAGAAAGCCGGAGTACTTGTTGCCCGAATGACCGCCGATATCGAGTCGATGGCGGAACTAGTGCAATGGGGTCTGATGCAGTTCCTGTCGGCATTCCTACTGCTGTTCTTTGCATTCTTCTTATTAATGAGTCTTTCGTGGGAACTCACGCTGATTTCTCTCATTGTGTTCCCGTTCCTCATTGTTGCTTCCATCAAGTTCCAACGCGATGCAAATAAGGCATATCTGGAAGTGCGTGACAAGGTCGGTGCCAACCTGTCGGCCCTTCAAGAAGGCATTACTGGTGTTCGTGTTATTCAGGCATACGCCCGTGAAGATGAACAGATTCGCCGCTTTGAAGAATCAAACCGTGCGTTGTACCGCAGCCACATTCACAGCGTGAAAGTAAGCACCTGGTATTTCGGGTTGATTGAGTTCGCAGGTATTGGTTCATCAGCCCTGATCGTGGGCATTGGTGGCCTCTTGGTGCACAACGGTTCAGTTTCGCTCGGCACTGTGGTTGCATTTGTTCTTCTGCTCGCCAGCTTGTTTGACCCAGTGCAACAACTTTCGCAGTTGTACAACACATTGCAGTCAGCTGCCGCTGCATTGCACAAGTTGTTTGCGATCATCGATGCAGTTCCCGACGTGGATGAATCACCGAACCCCATTTCGCTACCTACGGTTGGCGATGTCGTGGTTGACAACATCACGTTCTCCTATGCAGGCGCATCGCAACCAGCTTTAGAGAACGTTTCTCTCACTCTCACCGCTGGCACGCGCCTTGCATTGGTGGGCCCAACTGGCGCAGGTAAATCAACTCTTGCCAAATTGATGGCACGTCTGTATGACCCTCAATCAGGCACTGTCTCATACGGCGGGGTAGATCTACGTCGTGCATCAATGGATGATCTTCGCAATCGCATTGTTGTGATTCCTCAAGAAGGTTTCTTGTTTGACGGAACAATTCGTGACAACTTGCGTATTGCAAAGCCAGATGCCACTGAAGATGAACTTCTCATCGCGCTTGACAAGATTGGCCTGCGTGAACGGTTCGAAGCATTGCCAGAAGGTCTTGATACTGAAGTGCGTGAACGTGGGTCTCGTTTGTCGGCTGGTGAACGTCAACTGGTTGCACTTTCTCGCGCAGCTCTTATTGACCCAGCAGTGTTGGTGTTAGACGAAGCAACATCAAACCTTGACCCAGGTACAGAGATGCTGGTCGAAGCAGCGCTTGAAAAACTTATGACCAATCGCAGTGTCATTGTGGTTGCGCACCGACTTTCCACTGTGCAGCGTGCAGACAAGATTGCTGTTGTGGCTGATGCTCATATCTCAGAGATCGGCACCCACGACGAATTGATTGCTCTCAATGGCCATTACGCGCTACTTGCGTCTACTTGGAATAAAATCCAACCCCACTAAGCCTTTGGCGTCCATCACATTCAGAATTGCGTTAGAGTCATGCGGTCTCAAGACTTACTATGCCAATGGCAGAGGTTCATAATGCGTTCTCGTTCCACTCTTTCTGTTTTCTTTGCTGCAACATTGTCGGGGCTTCTATTGCTCTCGTCATGTGGTGGATCATCAACAACGCGACAACGAAACGGAGTAATTCAACCTACTATCCCAACTGAATTTGTTCGCTCAACGGTCTGTACAAATTTCTACGGGGCGTACCAAAAAGATATGGCAGCTGATAATGCTGCAGTGACATTGAGGTTTTGCCCTGATGCCACTAGATATGAGTTGAAATGGGGAGAAGGCGAGTCGGCTTCATTTAAAGTAGATAAAAATGATCCGCAATTGGTAATAAGCGGATCAGACTTCATTAGTAAAGGTCCCCTTGTTGTCACAGTCTTTCGAGATCGGTTGGGAGAAGGTGACAGCATCCTTGCTAGTGCGCCATTGGGTAAGTTTGAATTGAGCGTCGTTGATGCCGATGGCGAGTCAAGGCTTTCAGGAACTTGGGACACTCGCATTAGTTATACTTTTCTTGACGGGTTGGCGAGGACTGGTGGGTTTTCTTTTGTATCTTCACCGTTGTATCTGTCCTATTTTTTTGATCAATTGATCTGGTTTCAGCGCGATCGCTGCAGGGATGTCATTCCTGAATCAGAATCTGAAGCGTTCAACCTTGAATTTAAGTACAAAAGTTTGGACGCCCCTATCCGTGACTGGTTGGGCAGGGCGATGCTGATTGCAAAGGGTGCACAACAAACTTTGTTAGCTCGCCACACAATGTATTCTGGCTACTACCCTCTTAAGACACTCGCCAGCGATGTAGATGTGCGGAACCTGAACGCTTTTTCTGCATTTGAAAGCTGCACGGCAAAAGTAGCTCCATTGACAAAAGAGATGAGTGATGAACAAAAGCAAACGATGACTGATATTGCTCCTCTGCTTCGGGACACAATTCGAAAAGTTGACAGTGATAGTTGTGCGGCTAATCAAGATGTCCGCCGTGAAGCGACTGCCAAGATTTTGGAAGCAGTTCCACAATTTGTTGACTGGCGGTTTAGTTCTGAACCCGATAAAGCCGCATTAGAGGTTGCTCAATTTCGTTTAGAAATGCTGACAGCAAATTTTGATGATTTCTCTTCACCTAATCAATTTCATCTCTGTGAATATCGCGCATGGGGACAGGAGGTACTGAATGATCCTGAGGTACTGAAAGATGCCTTGGTGCCAACCTTTGGAGCAGTCGTCAGAACAGCAGACGGCTTTACTGCTGAAATAACTAACTATGACGCTAGTTATGAGTACTCGGCGAACGGGATTAGTGGGTCCGTGGCTGTGGTGAAAACCGGCAATGACTTTGTTGTTGAAGTGACGGGGATTGGGCCCAACACCGAAGAAACAGTTTCAGTTGGCACTGCGAGGGCTGGCTACGCACCAGGTTTAGGGACTGTTACTGGCAATTCCTTAAGTGCTGCAGGTGTTCCTGAATTCGGTTCAGTCACCGGTACTGCAGATGGGTTCACGGTTGCAATCACAAATTACGATCCGAGTTTTAGCTATTCAGCCTCTCGGACAGGTGGGGAAGTACGGATTAATGAGTCAACTGGAATCCTTACTGTTTCTGGTCTTTCCCCAGATACTGAAGAGTCAGTCAAAATCAGGGCACGTCGTGAAGGATTTGCCGACGGTTCTGCCGAAGTAACAGGTTCGTCACTGAAAGCCACTGGCAATTCCGTCAGTTCTAATGCCCCAACGTCTGTAAATCCTTCTTCAACCACTGCGGATGAAACAACTACAACGGTTGCTAATTCATTGGTGACGACTACTTCAATTACTCAGAATTCGACAACAACGTCTGAAGTTGCAGATGATTCAAACATGGTCGACAGCACTTCTACTGTTGCACCGGTTGGCCCTACGCCTGATGTAGTGATCTCCCCTGAGGTGGTGGCTATAGCTGCCACAGCGGCCGGAGAAAAGACCGAAGGCCTTGTAGTAAGCCCGAAGACTACTGAAGTTGTATGTAACGCGAGTTGTGTCTCTGCGTTGCTTGGATCTACAGGAATTGCCGATGGTGAGGTCAGCGTTGTCATTGGCGATGCAGCACCGGTTGCTTTGCCACTCGATAATCATGTGAAAATAAATGTGGGATCGAAAGATGCCGTTATGAAGTTCATCGTTACATCACCCGAGGGTAAAGAAACTG
>CAIYTS010000145.1 GCA_903929185.1 uncultured Acidimicrobiaceae bacterium | reverse complement strand
TGTGTTGCACTTATTGCGCACCCTGATGATCCTCGTTATCAGCCGCTTTTTGGAAAGACCGTGCGCACCCCGTTGTTCAATGTTGAAGTGCCAGTGTTTGCTCACCCACTTGCACAGATTGATAAGGGCACCGGCATTGCAATGTGCTGCACATTTGGTGACCTCACCGACGTCATCTGGTGGCGAGAACTTCAATTGTCGATGCGCGCAATCATTTCTCGCGATGGTCGCATTGTGAACGAAGCACCAAGTGGCCTCACAGATCCGGCTGGTCTTGCGCACTACGCATCGCTTGTTGGCAAATCAGCAAAGCAAGCTCAAACTGCAATTGCTGAAATGCTCACTGCATCTGGCGAGATGATTGGTGAACCACGCGCAATTACACACCCCGTGAAGTTCTACGAAAAGGGCGACCGTCCTTTAGAAATCGTCACGAGTCGCCAGTGGTACATCCGTAACGGCGGACGTGACGCTGCACTTCGCGATGCATTGCTGGCACGTGGTGCCGGATTGCATTGGCTGCCTGATCACATGCGTCATCGTTATTCGAACTGGGTAGAAGGCCTTAATGGTGACTGGCTTGTTAGTCGTCAACGTTGGTTCGGTGTACCAGTACCTGTGTGGTATCCACTTGATGCTCACGGCGAAACTCTGCATGATTCGCCACTCGTACCTGATGAATCACTATTGCCAATTGATCCGAGCACCGATGCACCAGCCGATTACACAGAATCACAACGTGGACAACCAGGCGGCTTCATTGGCGACCCTGATGTCATGGACACGTGGGCAACATCTTCACTAACGCCACAGATTGCTGGCAAGTGGCAAGACGACAACGATTTGTTCGATCGTGTATTCCCTTTTGATGTACGCCCGCAAGGTCACGACATCATCCGTACATGGTTGTTCTCCACCATGGTTCGATCGCACTTCGAACACGATGTTGCGCCGTGGTCTCACGTTGCATTGTCAGGTTGGATTCTTGACCCAGACCGTAAAAAGATGTCCAAATCAAAAGGCAATGTTGTAACGCCTGCTGATCTGTTTGACTCATACGGAAGCGATGCCGTGCGTTACTGGGCAGTCGGCGCTCGCCCCGGTGTTGATACTGCATTCAGCGAAGACCAAATGAAAGTCGGCCGCAAGTTGGCCACCAAATTATTGAACGTGTCGAAGTTTGTTCTTGGCATTGGTGAAGTAGCCGATGATGTTGTGCCAACTGAAGCAATTGACGTTGCCATGTTGCACCGTCTTGCCGGAGTTGTTGACGAAGCAACTGCAGCGTTCGAAGCGTTTGATTACGCACGCGTTCTTGAGCGCACAGAAGAGTTCTTCTGGTGGTTCTGCGATGACTATGTGGAATTAGTAAAGACTCGTGGATATCTCAGTCACACAGAAGAGGGCGCCATGTCTGCTCGCGCTGCATTACGCCGCGCTCTCTCTACGTTGCAGCGCCTCTTGGCTCCGCTACTCCCCTTTGTCACTGAAGAAGTGTGGAGCTGGTGGCAATCAGGTTCTGTTCACCAATCGCAATGGCCAACAATGCCAGCGCTGACAGACGGACTCACTGACGGCCCAAATGAGGTTCTCCTTGATGCCATCTGTGGTGCCATCGGAGTTATCCGTCGCGCAAAGACCGAAGCAAAAGTCAGCCAACGCGCCGTGGTCTCTGAGGCATCATTTGTCACAAGTGCTGATGCCGCAACTGCCATAACTACTGGCTGGGCCGACATCGCAGACGCTGGGTCAGTCGAAAAGTGGAGCATCTCCACAGCAGACACAAACGAGATCACCGTCGATGTGACCCTCGCACCCAATATTCACTAGACCGCGCCACGACGACTGCGCGAGACCCACTTGCGCAACTACGGTGTAAGGGTCATGTCAGATGAAATCGCTTCCCCCCACCACTCTGGCAAACATCGAGTTTTTCTCCTCGCCAATATCGCCCTTGCGGTTCTGACAATCCTTTCTGGCACCGGCCTGCTCTTCGCAAACTGGAAACTCAACAATCGCAAAGTTGTCACCATTGACACGGTTGATCCGAATGGCAACGGATTTGATTTACCAATCGGTGATTTGCAAGCAAAAAATTTCTTGATCACTGGCTCTGACAACAACGCGTGCATCGCCAAAGATTCTCCATATGCGGGCGGCTTCGGCGTCCGCAGTGCATTTGGCGAACGCAGCGACTCAATCATGGTGATTCGCGTTAACCCCATCGATAACCAGGCAGCTGTTCTTTCTTTTCCTCGAGACATGTGGGTAACTCAAGCCGGCTCCACTCGCCACGGACGCATCAACACCAACTTCGATAAGAAGAACCCAAACCGCCTGATACGCACGATCAAAGAAAACTTCGGTATCGCAATTGACCATTACGTCAACATCGACTTTTGCGCGTTCAAAGAGGTCATCGATGCTGTTGGCGGAGTCAGGGTTCCTTTTGTTAACAAGGCTCGCGACAGACATACAGGATTCAAAGTTCTGAAGGCCAATGTTTGTTACACCTTTGAAGGTGACCATGCACTTGCATACATGCGTTCACGTCATTACCAGTGGTATGACCCAGCACTCCAAAAATGGCGAACTGACCCATCATCTGACTGGGGTCGCATTGCACGCCAACAAGACTTCATGCGCCGTCTTGTGAAGAAAGCTCTTGATAAAGCCCGCACTAATCCACGCGTTGCAACAGGAATTCTGAATGCTGCGCTAAAGAATGTGATTACTGATGACCGTCTCAATGCATTGACGGTTCTGCAATTGGGCCAGGCCATGAAAAACTTTGATGCAAACACCATGGGTAGTTACACCATGCCGGGAATCGGGCAAGTCATCGACAAAGCATCTGTCATTGTTCCTGACTTCGAAAGCGACCAGTCAAAGAAAATCTTGTCGGTATTTCAAGGCAAAGCCAGTCTGTCCACCACTTTGAAGAACACGTCGTTCTCTGCGCCTTCTGCGGAATTCACAGAACTTGCTGCAGTTGTCGCAACCACGTCAGTAATGCGTTTAGCAATGTCTAAGCCTGCAGTGGTGACAACTACTACCACTACAACAACCGTTCCTGCTGTGGTTATTCAACAGGAAACAAAAGGAATCGTTCCAGCGAACGATTCCAACTGCCAGTTCTAGTTATTCAAGAACTCGCGCGAGGACTTCGGGTATTTCGCTCGGCCCGTTCACCAATGCAATGCGTGCACCAATGCGGTCCGCAAAAGCTTGTGC
>CAIYTS010000144.1 GCA_903929185.1 uncultured Acidimicrobiaceae bacterium | reverse complement strand
ACAGGATTTGCAATCGTCGAACCATAAACATTCCGGGGGGAACATGACAACAGAACTATGGCAGTTAGAAGCAGCCGAAACCGCTCGTCTTGTTCGCGAACGAACTGTAAGCGCCGCAGAAGTTACTGAAGCCCATATCTCGCGTATTGACGCAGTAAACGGGAAACTCAACGCAATCGTGGTGCGCACTGATGAACATGCTCGCGCTCAAGCATCATTAATTGATAATGGTTCAGTAACTGGCCCTCTTGCTGGTGTTGCGATGACAACAAAAATCAATACTGACCATGTGCCATATGTAATGGATAACGGCATCGCAATGTTGAAGGACAACAAGTCAACAGTGACGCACAAAAGCATTGAAGGGCTTCTTGCCGATGGTGCAGTCATGTTGGGGCGCACGAACTCCCCTTCATTTGCGTTACGCGCACACACCGGAAATGACCTACACGGTGAGACTCACAACCCACACGGAATACATCTGACACCTGGTGGTTCTAGTGGTGGTGCCGGTTCAGCAGTTGCCTCTGGAATGTGCGCCGTCGCCCAAGGAAACGATGTTGCAGGTTCTGTTCGTTGGCCTGCATTTTGTAACGGCATCATCGGCTTACGTCCGACTATGGGTCGCATGCCAACAGGTGGCACAAACCCGAACCCACGTGGACTCTCTGCGACCATGATGTCAACGCAAGGTCCACTCGCTCGCACAATGGCTGATCTTCGTTTGACATATGCAGCAATGCAATATCCGAACTGGACTGATCCGTTCTGGGTACCAATGCAAAATGATTTCCCTGCACCGAAGTCGCCGATACGTGTTGCACTTCTCACTGAAGATGGCCACCCAATGGAAGACGCCACAAAAACTGCAATACGCACAGCGGGACGTCTATTAGAGGATGCCGGTTATGAAGTGGAAGAAATTTCTCCACCCATGTTGGAAACTTTCTTTTCAATGTGGCTTCGTTTGGGTGCCATGGACGTTCTTCTAGGACTCGTACCGACATTGCCGGGCATCAACGACTCTGGCTTAACTAAGGCAATTGAAGGCATGCTGCCGATGTTCCCCGAACCAACTCCGCAAGTATTGATGAAAGCGCTGGCCGATAGAGACATGATGTTTCGGGCGTGGAATCAATTTTTTGAAACATATCCATTAATCGTGATGCCAGTGCTGACAAAACCATTTATGCGCATGAACGAAGACATTGAAGGTTCCGAAATAATGGCACCACTGTGGGACCACCTTCGGTACACAGTCAATATGGCATCACTTGCAATACCATCGCTCGCCTTTCCAATAGGGAATCACGACGGAGCACCACAAGGTGTCCAGATCGTGTCGCACTCGTGGCGCGAAGACTTGCTGCTCAACGCTGGTGACGCATTGGAATTGCGTCTCGGCAAGGTTCACGTCGTCGACCCCGTCTGGTAATCAGGCATATCCACCACCGAGCCTCATCAATTCGTTAGAACATGGGTGGGCGGAGACTCACCTTTCTAGGGGGCTCCTTATGAAACATTCACGCATTATGGGTGCCGAAGCTTTCGGTACCTTTCTTCTCATGATGGGTGGTCCCGGTACCGCCATTCTTGTTCCTGCATTCGACGGCAAAGTTTTGATGGTGTCTTTGGCATTCGGACTTTCATTGTTGGTCGCTGCATATTCTGTTGGCCCCGTATCGGGATGCCACATCAACCCCGCTGTCACTATCGGTCTTGCAATCAGCAAGAAGATCGACAAAGCACTCATTCCGTATTACATCGTCAGTCAATTAGTAGGAGCCGCACTTGGTGGTGCAGCAATTCTTGGTATTGCAAAAGGAATCAAAACTGGTTTCACAGTGTCTCCTGCAAACTTTGCGGTGAACGGATACAAGGCTCTCTCGCCTAACGGTTACAACTACATGTCAATGATGTTGGTAGAAATTATTCTCACCGCAGTTCTTGTGTACGTGGTGTTGGCTACAACTCATCCGAAGTTTTCTCAAGGATTCGGTGGACTTACTGCCGGTATGACACTTGCGTTGATCCACATGATCAGTATTCCCATCGACAACACATCGGTTAACCCAGCAAGGTCCTTTGGAGTTGCCATATTCGCTGGTGGCGAAGCGCTGAATCAGTTGTGGGCGTTCTTCGTGTTCCCCATCATGGGTGCTGTTCTTGGCTCAATTCTCTATAAAGCCATTAACGAATAAACCGTGTTCCTTGTGGCATGAGATCGCAGTGGGTAGACCGCCTACTGTTGTGTCATGACATCGATTCTCGACATCCCACGCGTCAATACCCCTACTGGTGGCTGGCACGGCGACATGCCAGGCCCGTTCTTGACTGCAGCATCAGAACCACTTATTGCCGGAGCCCCGGACCTACGTGGAACATGGCGCGCACTAGAAGTCACCATGAACGGCGAACGTGCACCAGAGAATATGCCTATGTGGAAACACGTAGAGCGCATTGAACAAGCTGGCGATCGTGTCATTGTCACAGCAGGTCATGTCATTCATGACTTTGCTCATGTTGATGGCACTTTCGAGAATGGCTGTCACGATGTTCTGGAGATGGATCTGAAAACACCAATGGTGGTGTCTGCAAGTTACGAAGACGGCGTGTTGGTGCTTCGCCCACAGGGAATCCCAGGTATTGAAGTCAAGCGCTGGCGAGATGGTGAATTCTTAATGTGGGAATACCACGGCGCTTTCTCCATGAAGCTGGAGCGCATAATCTAAAGACCTCACCGAAATGAGGTCGCCATATGGCGCATCGCGTCACTGCACCAGCTATGCAACGAGCACGTCGCTTGCTCGACCAACGCATCACACCGTTCATCACGAGTGGGGCAATCGACTTCACCGTTACGGCTACTGAAGAGTGGTTCGAATCCCCCGGGTATGACGCAGCAGTTGCATCACCGGTCACGCCGTTTGCAATTGGTTCAAAATGGGGCCAGGCATGGCATACGCGTTGGTTTCATCTCACTGCGGTGGTGCCAGAGCATTTAGCAAACGTGAATATCGCCGTGTATGTGGATATCGGTTTCAACGGACGCGGTGACGGTTTTCAAACTGAAGCTCTCGCGTACATGAATGGGCAAATAGTCCATGCAATTCAGCCAGACCGTCGACTTGTTCATCTCGGCACGCACGATGCGGGAACAGAAATTGATATCTGGGTTGAAGCCGCCGCGACTCCAATTATTGCTGGCCATGAATACGGTTATGGACCCACAACGTTTGGTGACCCTGCAACTGCGCCAGCGTATTCCGTATATACATTTCGCGCGGCTCAATTAGTTGCCTATAACGCAGCAATTAATGAGTTGGCAATTGCACTTCACGCCGTCATTGATCTCACGATTGATATGCCGGAAGATTCACCGCAACGTGCTCGAGCATTTGCTGCTTTAGAACAATGCGACCTTGCTCTTGATGTCAACGATGTGGCAGGTACGGCCGAGGCTGCGCGTCGCACACTTGATGCAGTGTTGGGTATTGGCAACGGGCCATCTGCTCACACAATTACTGCCACTGGTCATGCACATCTTGATACCGCGTGGTTGTGGCCAATTCGCGAAACTCGTCGCAAAGCAGTACGCACATTTGCAAATGCCGTTGACTTGTTAACTAAGAATCCCGATGCGGTGTACTGCCATAGCCAAGCGCAGCACTACGCATGGGTGGCAGAAGATGCACCCGACATTTTCGCTCGTGTTACAGAACTTGTTCGCGAAGGCCGATGGGAAGTAATCGGCGGCATGTGGGTAGAGACTGATCTCAACTTGCCATCAGGTGAGAGCCTGTTGCGCCAACTTGCACAAGGCCAACGAGCATTTCGCGAATGGTTTGGGGTTACCTGTTCTGGTGCGTTCTTGCCTGATGACTTCGGATACCCGGGTTCATTGCCACAAATTGTTGCCCACGGTGAATGCCGTTGGTTCTTCACCCAAAAACTCAGCTGGAATGAGACAAATAAGTTTCCTCACCACACCTTCTGGTGGGAAGGAATTGATGGCACACAAGTATTCACTCACTTCAGTCCGGTTGATACATACAACGCAATCATGACTCCATCTCAGTTGCGTTTTGCCGAACGCAACTACAAGGATCACGCGGGCTCTTCAAACTCGCTCGTTCTGTACGGTCACGGCGATGGCGGCGGCGGTCCGACACAAACGATGATCGACCGTGGTCGACTTGCAGCTGATCTCGAAAACGTTCCGCGGGTTTCTTTTGGCACGGTCGCAGGTTTCTTTGAGAAGTCTCAAAAGGAATACGGCGCTTCTGCTCCGCGCTGGGTGGGCGAAATGTATTTCGAAAAACATCGCGGCACATATTCGACGCAAGTGGGCACAAAGCAAGGCAACAGGTCTAGCGAACGTTTACTGCATGAATTGGAATTGTGGTCAGCGCTTGCTCGTGTTCGTCCACCAGCACTTGATGAATTGTGGCAACACGTTCTGACTCAGCAATTTCACGACATCATTCCTGGTTCATCCATTGCATGGGTACACGATGACGCCGAAGCAATACATGCTGAGGTCGCTTCGAATATTGAATCGCTCTTGGTGCGCGTGATCCCTGTGGCCAGTGGAGACACTCATATCCTGAATCCGGCACCTGTGGCGCTTCGTGCAGTTGTTGATATTGACGCAACACCAATGTGGGCCGAGGCAGAATTGTTCGGGGCGGCGCTGCCTACAGCAACACTTCCTGCGGATGTAGCGCCAGTCTCGGTTTCAACGGATGATGATTCACTCACTATGTCAAACGGCATTATCACGGTGACATTTAGTGCAGACGGAACAATCACACACTTTTCAAACGGCCACCGAGATTTGATTCCCGAGTCAGCTCAGGCCAAGTTCGTCATGCGACAAGACACACCGGCTGAATACGACGCATGGGATATTGACGCAACCGATGCCAATGCGCCTTCGACCCCGCTGCTTGCTACTGCACCGCCAGTGATTGTTGAATCAACTCCCCTGCGCTCCACCATTGAGTGTGGGTTTGCCACGGACGCATCTCGCTTTACGGTTCGGTTTGCTTTGCGAGCAGGTGCAACTCAGCTTGATATTTCAGTTGATGCAGATTGGCACGAGCAAGAGCGGCGCTTGCAGTGGGTGCTACCCACCGATCTTCGCGCGCTTCATGCTGTGTGTGGAACCCAATTCGGACATGTCACTCGGGCACGCCATGCGAACACCAGCTGGGATGTTGCTCGTTTCGAAGTATGTGCTCATCGCTACGTAGCGGTGAGTGAACCATCCTTTGGTGCTGCAATTCTTGCCGACGGCCCACGCGGCTACGACATTCGTGGAGATGAATTACAACTCACTGTGTTGCGGTCTCCGAAGTTCCCAGACCCCGAAGCGGATCTTGGGCATCAGCATTTGCAATGGTCAGTTTCGCTGTTAGCGGGTGACCCCATTGCAAACGGAATTGAAAACGCTGCAGCACTGATGGCTCACCCAGTTCGCATTCTTGACGGTGTTCCACGCGTTCCCGCCTCAGTGATTTCACTTGATGTTCCCGGTGCACTGATTAGCGCTGTAAAACCAGCCGATGATGGCAGCGATGACATCATTGTGCGCCTGTGGGAAACACGTGGCGGTCGAACAAATGGAGTTCTGACTATCGATGGGATGACAGCCGCACAGACATGTAACGCATTAGAAGATGCGGGAGCTTCTCTGAACGTTTCTGCAAACGGAGCACTTGCAATTGAATTGCAGCCGTTTCAAATTATGACCCTGCGCATTACGCAGGATTAACTACGCGATAGCGCCAAACATTGCCATCAGCGGTATCGCTGCACGCATGTCACCAGTAGTGCCTTGGCCCATGCGGTTCATCACGTAGGCATATGTCAACTCGGCATCAAGGTCATTCACAACAAGTGAACCGCCCCATCCACCCCAGAAGCATGCACGTGGGTTCGGACTTAACGGTGTGAATTCAGAATTCAATCCGTAACCCATTCCGAATTTCATCGGCACACCAAGAATCAAATCCTGGCCAGACATTTGTTCGGTAAACAATGCTTCCACTCCGGCAGCAGACAAGAAGCGCTTGCCTCCTGCTTCCCCGCCGTGAGAAATAATCGACTGCACTTGCGCAACAGAACGCGCATTGCCTTGGCCGTTCGCTGCAGGACTTTCACATTGACGCCACTCAGGTGTCCATGCAATTTCGGCAGCGATCTTTGGGTTGCTATAGGTACGAACCGCAATGCTGTCTGGTAACGCAGTTGGATCAAGCAAACTGACGCCTGGAATGACATTCGAAATACGGTGATGATGTTCCGGTGCTGTACCAATATGAAAATCAGCTCCTAGTGGTTCTGCAAAGTTCTCGCGGAAGAAATTGCCCAGCGATTGGCCAGTCACGCGCTTAACCACTTCACCAATGAGATAACCCTGCGTGATTGCGTGGTACCCCGATTGTGAACCAGGTGTCCACCACGGTGCCTGAGCACCAAGAACTGCCGCACACTTGTCATGGTTGAACAGATCGTCAGATGTCATGGGTTCTGCCCAACCAGATAATCCGGCCGTATGCGCCATGAGATGACGGATTTCAATTCCCTCTTTGCCATTCACTTTGAATTCAGGCCAGTACTTATAGACCGGATCGGTGAGTGATATTTCTCCACGGTCGGCAAGCGTGAGCAGTGTGAGGAACATCATGGTCTTTGTTGTTGACCACACATTGACGATGGTGTCACTCTGCCAATCTGATGTGCGTTCCATCTCGCGGTGGCCACCCCAGATATCAACCACCATCTCGCCCTTGTAGATGATGGCAACTGATGCGCCCACTTCAAAACCATCATTGAAATTGCTGGCGAATGCCTCGCTGACCCCTTCAAAACCTGGCTTTACTTTTCCTTGTACTGCAACCACGACTGCCCCCTTTTGTACGAACAGACACTACTGTGAAGGAAACACGCCGTAGGCAGTGAACACATGGGGGGTCCAAGATGGCTGACAGATTTGAAAACGGATTCGGTGGCTTAGTTGCCGTAGTTACGGGCGGTGGCACAGGTATGGGCCGTGAACTTGTTCGCCAGCTCACTGCACAAGGATGCGACGTTGCGACATGTGACGTAATCGCAGAGAATTTGGCTGAGACAATCGCCATCTGTGCAGCAGACGGCAACTCCGGAAAGATACTCAGCCACATTGCAGACGTATCGAACGAAGCACAAGTTCTCGGATTCCGTGATGCAGTTGCAGCATGGCGACCACATGTCAATGTTTTGTTCAACAATGCAGGCATCGGTGGCGGTGGCAGCATCGTAGAAAATACGCGCGAGCAGTGGGACAAGACATTCGGTGTGTGCTGGTTTGGTGTGTACTACAACACTCGTGCATTTATGGACTTGCTTCTTGCTGCGCCATTCGGTCACATCGTGAACACGAGTTCAGTCAATGGCTTCTGGGCATCGCTCGGACCAAATACTCCGCACAGTGCATACAGCGCCGCAAAGTTCGCGGTCAAGGGTTTCACCGAAGCGCTCATTACTGATTTCCGCATGAATGCACCAACGATGCGTGCCTCTGTTGTGATGCCAGGTCATATCGGAACTGATATTGCAATCAACTCAAGCAAGTTGCTCGGAAACGATCCGGCCACCATGACTGCAGCTCAACTCGAGACTTCGCGTGAACGGATGGCTCGCGCCGGAATGGATACTGCATCCATTCCAGACGCTGACCTTCGCAAATTGATGTCGGCCGGGGCTGAAGCGTTCCGCGATATGGCACCGATGTCAGCAGCTGAAGCATCAGCGTTCATCTTGGCAAGCGTGCAACGTGGCGACTGGCGCATTCTTGTAGGTGATGACGCGGTAATTCTCGACGAAATGGTTCGCGAGAATCCGAAGGATGCATACCTGCCAGATTTCCACCAGAAGATTCAAGCCCGCGGAGCCCTCGGCGCTATTGCTCGCTAGATCGCGCAACTGATGTTGAACTAATCGTTTCATTGCGTTGACCGTGTGTTCACTTGGGCGTCACCTTCAAGGGCGAGTATTTACTCGTGAACAACAAGTCCTCCAGCACTCGATTTCTTCAGACAATTGGCGCATACAGCTGTGCAGTATTTTTGGGTGCCTACCTCTCATCGGCTTATTCACACATCGCTGCTAAGGCTGTCTTTGTGGCCATTCCAGTTCTCACGCTTGCAATCGCACGCTCTCGCGCACGCCGTACCAGTGCGGTAATTCAATTTCCGGCCGAGGCCGCAAGCGCATCAACACACGAGCTCGCTGAACGTCACCTTGACACGTATTCTCGCCATTTCGACCTGGTCAGCCAAGCCTCCTGATATCTCCCCCGCCATCACCGCCTAATGTGTGGAGATGGCAAAGAACATCTCACTCGGATACACCAGCGGCTATTGGGGCAGTGGTCCTCCAGCTAACGCGTTAGAAGCAATTCAAGAAGCTGACCGTCTCGGGTTTGACAGTGTGTGGACAGCAGAGGCTTACGGCAGCGATGCGCTGACACCTCTTGCATGGTGGGGATCACAAACCAAAAACATTCGCTTGGGTACCTCCATTATGCAAATGGGCGCACGTACGCCGGCAGCAACTGCAATGGCAGCTATGACATTGGACCATCTCAGCGGTGGACGATTCATTTTGGGGCTTGGCGCATCGGGGCCACAAGTTGTCGAAGGGTGGTACGGCCAACCGTATGAAAAGCCACTCGCTCGCACACGTGAATACGTCGACATCATTCGCAGCATTGTGCGCCGCGACAAGCCGGTGAATTACAGCGGCAAGTTTTACAACATGCCAATTGAAGGCGGGACTGGCCTAGGCAAGCCGTTGAAGAGCACTGTGCATCCATTCCGTTCCGATATTCCAATTTTTCTTGGTGCTGAAGGACCGAAGAACGTTGCGTTGTCCGCAGAGATATGTGACGGCTGGTTGCCGCTGTTCTTCTCACCAAAAGAAGATGCGTATTACCGCCAATGCCTTAACGAAGGTTTTGCGAAGAGTGGTGAAGCCAACAAAGCTGATCGCTTCGAAATTGCCGCCACTGTTTCCATCATCGTGGGTGACGACGTTGAGAAGTGCGCCAACATGATGCGGCCAATGCTTGCTCTGTACGCAGGTGGCATGGGTGCACGCGGAACCAACTTCCACTTTGAAGTGTTCGCTCGCATGGGATACGAAGATGTCGCCTTGAAAGTGCAAGACCTGTACCTGGCCGGCAAGAAAGAAGAGGCTGCTGCTTGTATTCCCTTGTCAATGGTTGAAGATGTTGCACTTGTTGGTCCTATTGAAAAGATCCGTGATGACATGGCCAAATGGCGTGAATCATGCATCACCACGTTCCTTGTAAGCGGGCCGGCACAAGTGCTTTCTAAATACGCAGACATCATCCAGGGTTAATTCAAAGAATTACAACTGCCACACCGACATGAGAGAATAAGACAATGTTTACGCCGCCGGAATACCTGTCGCCTTCATCTATAGGCCTTTTTCGCGATTGCCCGCAGAAGTTCAAACTCTCTTATATAGACAAAATCAAGGAACCACCCGCGTGGCATCTGTACCTCGGGTCCTTTGTTCATGAGGTTCTTGAATACCTCTATAAAGAAGACGCCGAGAATCGTACGCACGAAACGTTGAAGGCAATCGCAGCTGACCGATGGACCAATCACGAATGGGCAACCAAAGTTGAAGCCTTGGAAGAAAAGCCAGGCACCATTGCAGACTTCAAACGTGCAGCTTTCGAATCAATGATCAATCTTTGGTCATTAGAAGACCCATCCGAGACCGAACTCGACGGCATGGAACACGAAGTCTTTGCATCTATTGATGGTGTTGCCATGAAGGGCTATATCGACCGCTTTATCTTTGCTGAAGACGGCAGCGTCGTCATTTCCGATTACAAGACCGGCAAGATTCCAAACCCTAGGTTCAAATCAGAAGATGACAAGTTTTTCCAATTGCTTGCATATGCCCTCATGCTCGAAGAGTCAGATCAGGAAGCAACGTCTCGAGTAGAGCTTCTCTATCTCACGCAAAAAGCAAAACATGACCTCACCGTTACGCCTGTGAAACTCAACATTGCACGCGGTGTCATTGTGGAAACTCGCGAGAATATCGAGGCGTCATGTGCAACTGGTGAATTCCATTGCAATGTCACAAACTTGTGTGATTGGTGCCACTACAAAAAGATTGGTATCTGCCCTGCGCACGCAGGGAAGTAACTACTCCACTGCTTCTGTCGGAAGTGTAAATGGTGAGCCGGGGAAATGAAGCGCAATTGCTGCCCCATCAAGACCGAGTGCGTTCATTTGTTCCACAGTGCGACGCCCAGTTAACGACCGCAAGACATCCCATGAACTTGCAGAGGCCGTGACCAACGCATCAAACAATGGCGGATCACTCACCACAATCAAGTTGAGAAAAAAACCGACACCTACATCAACTGCAATACTGTCTCTTCCTCCTGGTACACCCAACGCACTGCGCATATCTTGTTCATGCGTCACTGCATCCATCACGAATTGCGAAATGATGGGCTGAGGGAAATTATGAATAATGCCATCAATCTGTGGAGCACTACCTTCAAACATGTCCGCCAATTCGGTCAATGCCAGATGACCGAAACGCTCAACTTGAGCTTGAGTCCATGCGTCAGATGCAACCCCCTCCATGCGGCCCGCCAAAATATCTTCAGGGACTCCCACCAAGTGCGCCGCCAATTGCCGAACAGTCCATGCAGGCGTGCACGGAACCACGATGTTCCCCGATGATTCTGGGGTTGACCGCAAGAGGTCAATTACTCGAGCCCTCAAGGCTATGTATGAAACGGCTACTTGATCAGTCGGTACGAGATGTCCTGGCATGTAATCAGATTAGAGGGCTATGTAGCGCTCGACCGGATCATCATTCGTAAATGAGGCATCCGTCTTCGAGGTTGACGGTTGGCAGAACGTTCTTCTCCAGCGTGTAATTCTGGTCGTGCTTCCACTCTTGCTTGTCGCCTGACTTTGGCATGAGGTGTTGGCTACGCATCAGGTAATTCGGATTGAAGTTATCCGGATCCATCCACGCACCAATTGGCATGTCTGCATCTTCAGGGCGCAATTGTGGAGTCACACTGTGTACTCCCTTTGCATCCATGTGCTTCAACAAACGAGTAATGAAGTCGCCCATAATGTCAACCCGCAAAGTCCAGCTGGCACGGAAGTAACCAAATACCCATGCAAGGTTTGGTACGCCTGTGAACATCATTCCGCGATATGTAACCGTGTCTGCCCAGTTAAGGGGCTTACCATCAAGATCAAACGGGATATCGCCAAGAACACTGAGGTGGAATCCGGTTGCAGTCACAATGATGTCAGCATCAATGACGGTGCCATCTTTCGTGCGCACGCCAGTTGCTGTAAACGTTTCGATTTCGTCTGTCACCATTGATGCTTTGCCTGATTTGATACCAGCAAACAAGTCACCTTCAGGCACAAATGCAATGCGTTGTTGCCACGGGCGATATTTCGGTGTGAAATGCTTCATGTCATAACCCTCAGGCAATAATGTCCTGATTCCTTCGAGAAGCACATCCTTCACCATGTCCGGATGTTCGAACGCCATGTCGGTTACGGCTTGTCCATCAAACAAAACTTTGCGGCGAACAATTTCATGAATCCACTCTTCGTCCACTTCAAGTTGACGAAGAGTGTCTGCTAATTCATTTACGTTACGGCCCGGGACAAAATATGTCGGTGAACGCTGCAATATGGTGACGTGCTCACAATCTGCCGCCATGGCAGGAACAATGGTTGCAGCGGTAGCACCAGAGCCAATGACCAATACTTTCTTGCCTTTGTAATCAAGATCCTTCGGCCACGTTTGAGGGTGCACGATGCGGCCCTTGTATTGGTCCATGCCTGGCCACTCAGGTGTGTATCCCTGTGAATGCTTGTAATAGCCCTGGCACATCCACAAGAAATTTGCGGTCATCTGGAATGTCTCGCCTTTAGCAAGGTT
>CAIYTS010000143.1 GCA_903929185.1 uncultured Acidimicrobiaceae bacterium | reverse complement strand
GAGAGCGAAGCACGCTCTATCTCTGCTGGTCTTGGTTTGAAGGAAGATCGCCTCGATCTCGCTTTGGGAGTGCTTTCCGGTGGAGAACGTCGCCGTGTGGAATTGGCTCGCATTTTGTTCGCCGGAAGTGACATGTTGCTTCTCGACGAACCCACGAACCACTTAGACATCGACGCAAAGACATGGCTGCTCAACTTCTTGCGCAACTACAAGGGTGCACTGCTGGTGATTAGCCATGACCTTGAACTTCTTGACGAAGCGATCACGCGAGTTATCCACTTGGATCGTCCTGACGAAGACGACACCGGCATGGTGTACGAGTACCGCGGCACATATACGCAGTACAAGCGTTCGCGCGCTGAAGATGAGTCCCGTGCTGAGAAGAAAGCGTCGTTGCAAGCCAAAGAAGTTGCTCGTTTGCAAGAAGTTGTTGACAGGTTCGGTGCAAAGGCATCGAAGGCAACCATGGCGCACAGCATTGAAAAGCGCATCGCACGTATTGAAGGCGAATCAACTGGCATGCGCAAGAAAGATCGCGCACTCACAGTGAAGTTTCCTCCGCCACCACAAAGCGGAATCACAGTTGTGACCACAAAGGGACTGTCGAAGGGCTACGGCGGCCCTGCTATTTTCGAAGACGTGTCGTTCGACTTAGGTCGTGGCGAGCGTCTTTTGGTTCTTGGCCTCAACGGTGCCGGTAAAACCTCACTTCTTCGTATCTTGGCCGGCGCAACACAAGCAAACATTGGCGATATTGAGTGGGGCTACAAAGTCGAAGTGGGCTACTTCGCCCAGGAACACGACACGCTTGACCCAAATCAATCCCTCATTTGGCACATGCGTCGTGAGTTACCTGCAGGTTCAGCACTTACTGAAACCCAGATGCGTGCATTGCTCGGCATGTTCGGCTTACAGGGCAGCAAAGTGTTTCAAGAATCCGGCTCATTGTCTGGTGGAGAAAAAACCAAACTCGCTCTCGCCATGTTGATGGTGGGACGTAACAATGTTCTGCTTCTCGACGAACCAACAAACAACCTTGACCCTGCTAGTCGTGAGGCAGTAGCAGATGCCCTTGAATCATGGCCAGGTTCAATCATCATGGTGAGCCACGATGAAGAATTCGTACAGCGTCTGAAGCCCACAAAAGTGATCCTGATGCCTGATGGCCAAGTGGATTACTTCAGCAAAGAATGGCTAGACCTCGTCAGCCTCTCGTAACAATTCGTCGCGCCGTGGACATCTTCATGAACATCTGTTTTTGATCTGTTGGTGAAGAAACGAAATGATTCTTGCGATAAAAGTTGATTGCAGCATCGTCAATTGCATCGACCGTAATGATTCGTGCACTTGGTCCGCCTTCAGAGGCTCGGCATAGCCGTAATAGTGCATCGATAAGCAATGACCCGCCAATCATCTGATTCTGCACTTCTTTCGTTACTGCAAATTTCCCAATGAGATATGCCGGAATGGCTAGGGGAGCGCCGTGCGCTAGTCGGGTTGGCAGTTCATCAGATTGAAGTTGATGCGCAGACAGTGAGTAATACGCAATGACGTGAGAGTCCCTAGCGAATACGTATGTATTGGCTGCTCCCATAAGACGAGCATGATGGGCATCGCGAATCAACCATGTGTTGAGAGATTCATTGCCGCAATCAAAGGAATTGACGTCATGAATCGAAGGACTGTACGCAACCGAACGTGGTGACGGAAGTGATGTGCTCAATCCAGTTCTAGTTTCCACAAATTGTCGTATGCAGAACGCAAGCGCGGCGAGATGGCGTCTGGTTCGTCAATGTTTGCCATGAGGGCGTTGAACTGTGTCGCTGGAATGACAGTCACCTCGCGTAGGCGTAAATGTGACACCAACTCCATTGCGCGTTTAACTGCGAGGGTGCGCAGGTAATCGCTGACACTTGAATTCTCAATCTCAGCTGCAAGCTTGATGAGTTCTTTGTCTTCCTGAGAGACCCTGAAAGTGATCTCTGATGATGCGGTCGTTGTTGCCATAGTGAAACTGTACCCACGTTGTACCCACAATGTGGATACAGACACCTGTGGTTCTTGCGGTACTGCGGATAACTATGTAGTGTGCCATTCATGGTCAATTCAAATGACGAGTCGCTCGACCGAAGCCAATTAGTCAAAGGCGTTCTCGACCTCGCGGTTCTGTCAGCTCTCAGTCAAGAGGATGGATACGGCTATGACGTGGTTCGGCGTTTGCGTAGTGCTGGCCTTGTCGATGTAGCCGAGGCATCCGTATACGGAACATTGCGGCGCCTATTCGCCACCGGAATGCTTACCAGTTACGTAGTTGCTTCAGACGAAGGGCCACATCGCAAGTACTACGGCATGACACCTGTTGGCAGAGATTCAATTGCTGCGCAACGTGACCAATGGGTCGCCTTTTGCGAAGTCATTAACACCATCATAAAAACAAAGGAAGACAATTGATGTCAACGAACATGGAAACCGCAATCGAATTTGCAAACAAGGTGCGTGTTGAATTGGGTCATCTCACTTCAGAACAGATTGCAGATCTCACTGATGGTCTTGAAGCCGATATTGCATCATCACTCGATGATGGCGCGGATATCGGATCTGCGAAGAAGTACGCGACCGATCTTCTTGCAGCTGCTGGCATGTCTAATGGCGTTGAAGTTGTGCCCAATGCTGTTGATGTATTCATCAATAAGGCTCGCCGTTGGCTCGTTTCTATTTCTGATCTTGAGCCTGCGTGGTGGATCTTCAGGGCTTGGGTTGCCACACAGCTAATCGGTTGGTTGTTGTTTCGCGATCAGTCAAGCAGCCCTGGCTATTTGGAATGGCGATACATGCAGGCTGGCGGAATTGTCGTCCTTGGAGTAATGCTCTATCTGTCTGTTCGAATAGGTCGCGCAAAACCAACCAAGTGGAAGAAGCTGTTATCAATTTCTCACGTTGTGCTTGCAATCGCCGGATTGGCATTCATGTTTGTCGGACCTCGTGGTGAGACAAACGGGGTTGACAATGGCAATCCAATCTTTCCGCGCTCATTGTGTGAATATGTTCCAGTGCCCGATGTTGTCGGACTCCCTGTGGCTGATGCCAAAGAAGTTCTTGCCGGCATGGGTATGGCTGGGACCTTTTTTGATCAAGAGGCGATGACAAACCTTGCACAGGTGCCGGATGTTGTCATAGTGCTTCAACAAGATCCAAGAGGTGGAAGTGAAGTCTGTCGGGTGAGTGAAATACAGTACATGGTTGATTTGGTTGTGGATTTAGCTGCGCCAATGGTGACTACTTCGTTACCGTTACAAACAACACCGACGACCGTTTTGCCAGAAGAATCAGAAGCAACGACAACAACATCTGTGAAGCCGAAGGCGACAACGACAACCTCCCCCTGATACGGTCAGCCACTATGAAATACGGAATTTTTGGTGGAGCAGTTAACGACGGAACGGTGGACGATGTCGTCGCCGAGGCCCGGTCAGCAGAACAAGACGGGTTCGCCAGTTATTGGGCGCCAAACATCTTTGGTCATGATGCTCTAACAGCACTGGCCATCGTTGGCCGCGAAGTTCCACGCATCGAATTGGGAACTTCCGTGGTTCCTACATACCCGCGTCACCCACACGCCATTGCTCAGCAGTGCCACACCGTGGCTGCAGCGTCAGGCAATCGCCTCACGTTGGGAATTGGTCTCAGCCACAAAGTGGTCATAGAGAGCATGCTTGGCATGTCATACGACAAACCAGTACGCCACCTTCGCGAATACCTGAATGTCCTTATGCCGTTGTCACGTAATGAGACGGTGCATTTCGATGGCGAAACCTACAAGGTGCACGCAAACATCTCAGCTAAGGGTTCTAATGGCTTCGGTGTCGTTGTGGCGGCACTTGGTGAGCAAATGTTGCGCGTTACTGCGGCTCTTGCTGACGGAACACTCACTTGGTGCACAGGCCCAGCAACGCTTGCTGGTCACACCATTCCAACAATCACAAAAGCAGCAGATGAATTTGATCGACCAGCGCCTCGTATCATCGCAGCGCTTCCAGTGTGCGTAACAACTGACAAAGTTGCTGCAGCAGAGCGGGCTGCCAAAGTGTTTGCGGTGTATGGCACGTTGCCTAGCTATCGAGCCATGCTCGACCGTGAAGGTGCAGCAGGCCCAGCAGATATCGCAATCATGGGTTCAATTGGTGAAGTGCAAGACCGTGTTGCAGCATTGGCAGACATTGGTGTCACCGATTTTGCGGCTGTTGAATTCGGTGCAACGCCTGAAGAAATCGCAAACACTCGTGATGCGATCAAGGGTTTGCTGAAGTAAACATGAACTACGCGGACTTTCAGTCATTAACCGTTGAGTTGATGGATGGGGTAGCCCACGTCATCATTGATAATCCGCCAATCAATTTGTTTGATTTGGTTCTCTACCCAGAATTAGCGAAACTCACTTCCCAGCTTCGCGACGATGACGATGTTCGTGCAGTAGTTGTGTCGTCTGCAAACCCGGAATTCTTCATCGCTCATTTCGATGTGTCAAGAATTTTGCAACTGCCTACGGGGCAACCTGCACCAACTGAACTCAATCATTTCCATGTGATGTGCGAGACATTTCGCACCATGCCTAAAGTGACAATTTGTGCAATAGATGGGCGAGTCGGTGGCGGCGGAAGCGAAGTAACTCTCAGCATGGATATGCGGTTTGCATCTCCGCGCGCAGTGTTTAATCAGCCTGAAGTGGCTCTTGGCATTATCCCTGGGGGTAGCGGAACGGTTCGTTTGGCTCGCTTAGTGGGTCGCTCTCGTGCTCTTGAAGTTGTACTTGGCAGTGACGATATAGACGCGATCACTGCTGAAAAGTGGGGATGGGTGAATCGGGTTGTCGATAATCCTGTTGAGCATTCATTGACTATGGCGCGACGTGTCGCTTCATTTCCTGCCGCCGCTGTGCAAGCCGCGAAGCGGTCAATCTTGCGAGCCGATGATCATGTTGTCGAAGACTTGCTTGCAGAAGCGGGGGAGTTCAATGCCCTTCTGTCAGACCCACGAGCAATTGCTGCAATGAATAACTTCATGGCACGTGGTGGTCAGACCCGTGAAGGTGAACTTCGTTTGGGTGAACTAGCCACCGAAATCAACGACTAAACCTTCAATTCTTGTTATGCATTGCTGAAAGGTAATGCTGTAGTCATGGTTTCCCTTTTTGATTCAGTGACATTTGCTCATGGCCCCGCCATGAAGAACCGTTTTATGTTGGCTCCGCTGACGAACCAACAAAGTCATGTAGACGGAACATTGTCAGATGATGAGTTCCATTGGCTCACAATGCGCGCCCAGGGTGGGTTTGGCCTCACCATGACATGCGCCTCGCACGTACAGGCAGTTGGGCAAGGTTTTGCTGGTCAGCTTGGATGCTTCGGTGATCAACACCTTGATGGTTTGACGCGGCTAGCCGCTGCAATCAACAAAGAAAACAGTTTGTCTTTTGTGCAACTGCATCATGCGGGTCGTCGTTCACCAAAAGAGCTGATTGGTGGGCAACCATTGAGTTCCGGAGTTGATGAAAAAATGGACTCCCGTGCAATGACCACGGGCGAAGTGGAAGAAATGGTGGAAGCATTTATCGAGGCTGCCGTGCGTAGCGAGAAGGCTGGCTATAACGGCGTCGAGCTTCACGGAGCTCATGACTATGTGCTCTGCCAATTCTTGAGTGCTGAACTCAATGTCCGCACCGATAAATACGGCGGCTCGTTGGAAAACCGTTCACGCGTTGTGTTTGACATTGTTGATGGTATTCGTGCACGTTGCGGTGCCGACCTAAACCTCGCGATACGTCTGTCTCCTGAACGTTTCGGTATGAAAACATCGGAAATAGTTGAGGTATACGGTCGCCTGGTTGATTCTGGAAAAGTAGACATGATTGACATGTCATTGTGGGACTGTTTCAAAGTCGCTGTTGATGAAGACTGTGACGGCAAGGTTCTTATTGATATTTTTGCCAACCTTGAACGAGGCGCAACCAAACTGGCCGTAGCCGGCAAGTTGTATTCAGCTGCTGATTGTCAACGAGCAGTAGATGCAGGTGCAGACATAGTGGCCGTTGGACGAGCAGCTATTACCAATCATGATTTCCCGCTTCTTGCAAAAGACCCAACGTTTGCAATGCGCACATTGCCTGTTCCGCGCGCCACATTGCGCGCAGAAGGACTCAGCGAATCGTTTATTGCTTATATGGGTAACTGGCCTGGCTTCGCAGAAGCCGAATAGTTACTTCTTCGGGGCAGCTGCCAAGTAGATCTTTGGCATGATGTCTTTGCACGCCATTTGGGCGAGCGCCTTACAGAACTTTTCAGCATCAGGGCCGAGAGCAGCGATTGCTTCAGCGCCAGTCTTTGCAGCGATGGCTTTTTCACATGTGTCTTTGCTCATCTGAATCATTCCGCATGCACGGTTGAACTCTTGTGACTTCTGCGCAGCAGTCGGAGGTGATGTTGGACCGCCATTGTTTGGCTGACTGGCACCGCCATTGTTTGGCTGGCCGCCACCTTGCTGACCGGCACCATTGTTCTGAGGTGGGTTATTGCCGTTGGTGTTCTGCTTGATGTCTTGGTTCGGCTGCTGTTGGTTGATCATTTGTTGATTGTCGTTCTTGGCCGCATCCATCTTTTCGTTGAATGCTTGCTCTTCGGGATCTTCAGTCGCCAGATCTTCTAACAAGCTCTCATCGTCAGCGGCTGCATCAGCAGATGTGTATGCAGTCTTGTATTCCTTAGAGATGATTTGCTTATTTGCACCAGACTTCTTCACGCGCACGCGGTAGAGGACTACTCCGTCCATCCATACGTCGTCCTCATCAGTCGACGACACTCCGAAGATCAAGCGACCTGATTTTGTTGAACCAGAATCAAGTTCTTCCCATTCGGGGTCTTCAGGGTCGTATGCAACTTCAAGCACTGCGCTGCGCTTTGCATTTTTTGGTGTCATGCTCACTGTGATTTCGCAGTCGTCTTCATCGACGCCTTCCACCATCTGGCCATCGGCGCAGTCGCCGGTCATAAAAATCTTTACCGATTGCTTTGAAGCGGCGTTAACAGTTTTTGGAACTACAACAGTGAGAAAGCCAGTCAGTACAACTGAGCTAGCAAGCAGGGCGCGAATCTTCATGGGGTCTCCCGTATGTGAAGTGGCGAAATTCACCACGCGGAGAATCTATCCGTCTATTGAAAAAATATCAAGGTGTTCAGGGTGAACAATCGGCGCCCGATTCAGCCCAGGATTAGTGGAGGTGGACCGGGGTGCCGGTGCCGCCGACCTGGTCAAAGAAGTCGTTGCCCTTGTCGTCCACCACGATGAACGCGGGGAAATCTTGTACTTCGATCTTCCAAACGGCTTCCATGCCAAGTTCTGCGTATTCGAGCACTTCAACTTTGGTGATGCAATCTTGGGCAAGTCGTGCTGCCGGGCCACCTATAGAACCTAGATAGAACCCTCCGTAAGTTTGGCAGGCATCGGTGACTTGGCGTGACCTGTTGCCTTTTGCCAACATCACAAAACTTCCGCCAGCGGCTTGAAATTCAGACACGTAGCTGTCCATGCGGCCAGCAGTGGTGGGACCAAATGATCCAGATGCCATGCCGGTCGGCGTCTTTGCGGGACCTGCGTAATACACGCAGTGGTCTTTCATGTATTGCGGCAATCCGTTGCCAGCGTCAAGGCGTTCCTTCAGTTTTGCGTGCGCAATGTCTCTAGCAACAACCATTGGTCCTGTCAACATCACACGTGTCTTCACTGGGTACTTCGACAAAGTGGCACGAATCTGATCCATTGGTTGAGTGAGATCAATGCGAACTACTTCTTCGCTGAGGTCTTCATGCGTTACTTCGGGCAAGAAACGCGCAGGGTCTGTTTCGAGAGCTTCTAAGAAAATTCCGTCGCGTGTGATTTTTCCGAGCACTTGACGGTCCGCACTGCATGACACTGCAAATGACACGGGGCAACTTGCGCCGTGACGTGGAAGGCGAACAATGCGCACGTCGTGGCAGAAATACTTTCCGCCGAACTGGGCACCAATGCCTGTCTCTTGCGACAACTTCAAAACTTTTTGCTCTAAGTCAAGATCACGGAATGCATGACCAAGTTCGCTGCCTTGCGTAGGAAGTGAATCGAGGTAATGAGCACTGGCCAATTTCGCAGTTTCTACTGCTTGTTCGGCAGAAGTGCCGCCAATAACAATTGCTAAGTGATACGGCGGGCATGCTGCAGTGCCCAATGTGATCATCTTTTCAAACACCCAAGGAAGAAGTGCCTTTTCGTTAAGCAGGGCTTTCGTTTCTTGGAAGAGATAGCTCTTGTTTGCAGAACCGCCACCTTTGGCCATGAAGAGGAACTTGTATGAGTCGCCATCAACCGATGCAATTTTGATTTCGGCTGGCAAGTTGTTGCCGGTGTTCTTTTCTTCGTACATGGTGATGGGTGCCATCTGGCTGTAGCGAAGGTTGCTTGTTTGGTACGTATTGAAAACGCCGCGAGCAATAGCTTCTTCGTCGCCTCCGCCAGTCATAACGAACTGACCTTTCTTGCCCTTCACAATTGCGGTGCCGGTGTCCTGGCACATAGGAAGAACTCCACCAGCGGCAATGCCGGCATTCTTCAATAGGTCAAGTGCAACGAAGCGGTCGTTTGCACTTGCTTCAGGGTCAGACAAAATGTTGCTGAGCTGTTGCAGGTGATCTGTGCGCAAGAGGTGTGCAATGTCACGCATTGCTGTTTGTGTGAGAAGAGTGATTGCTTCTGGAGTGACCTTCAGGAACGTGCCAAGAGGAGTCTCAACTTCTGACACTCCATCTTTCGATAGCAATCTGTATTCGGTGGTATCTGGACCTAATGGGAAGATCTCTGAAAAGACAAACTCTGGCATGTGTCTAGGTTAGAACGAAGCACGGCATGGCGCTCTATGCGCTGGGGTCAATGGGCCAATCGTGCTTGGGATATCGGCCAGCCATCTCTTTGCGTACCTCGGCCCATGAGCCTTTCCAGAAGCCGGGCAAATCTGCAGTGATCTGAATGGGTCGTTGTGCAGGAGACAAGAGCTGAATACGTAGCGGAACTGAATTGTTGAGAACCGATGGGTGAGTGGTGACGCCATAGAGGTGTTGTACGCGAATAGAAATCATTGGAGCGGTTGGGTCTGCGTAGTTGATGTCAACAGGTTGACCACGTGGTGGAGAGAATTGCTGCGGTGCTAACTGATCAAGTTGCGAGCTTGCGTCCCAGCCCAGGGTCGATTGCAGCACCATGGTGACATCGACCTTTTCAAGATCACTACGTGATGTCGCACCGGCAAGGAACGGCACAAGCCATTCTTCAAGCGTTGCGAGTAGGTGAGCATTGGAAGTCTCTGGCCATGTATCGCCTTGGTGATGGCGCAAAAATGCAACCCGCTGTCGAAATGAAGTAGCTGATCCATTTCCTAGCACGGCCATATTTGTTGCACGTACTCGTTCAAGAAGAGCGTCGGTTGTCTCGGTGCCTGGCGTTGGCTGCAAATCACGTTCGTCAATGCGGATACTTCCCACTTTGCGCACTACACGTTGCACGAGGTCATCTCGTGATTTATCCCACAGTAAGTACGACTCCAGTTCAACATCGTCTCCAAGGACCGTGGCAATGAACTCGATATCCACCGCAGCGCCACGGCGAAGCCGCGATGTGGAACGTTGTGCATCAATATCGGCTGCGACCACAAACTTCTCGCGTGCAATCGGGTCTTTCGAATCCATAGTGACGCCGCCACCGCCACGCATCACAAACTGACCTGGTGATGTTCTGCGCATCCCAAGCCTGTCCGGGTAGGCCGACAACAAAACAACACCACATAATGAATCAACGGCGTCTTCAGAAACATTGTCGACAGTAGGAATTGACGACCGACGTGCGATATCACGTGCTGCTTCAAGAACACGCCGTGTCGCTCCGCGATCTGCTGCGTCGTGGTGTGCAATGCCCAGTACTGCTTTCACGCGTAATGCAAGGTCGGCAGGCAACGTGTCAGGTTTGCCGCGCATGATGTCGCGTTCTTCCAGCAATGCAGCCACAACACATGCAATCCAACCGTGCGGGTGAAGGTCTCTGTTGCGCGCCACCATGGTGCCAAGGCGTGGGTGCAGTGGCAAACCAAGAACAGATCTGCCAAGTGGCGTGATGTGGCCTTCGTTGTTCAACAAGTGCAACATGGTCAACGTGTCAGTAGCGACACGTAATGACTTTTCTGGCAGTGCATCAAGAAATGACAACTGAGCAAGTGGGGTTCCCCATGCGGCAACTTCTAATGCCACACCACACAGGTCGACTTGGGTGATCTCGGCCGGTAAATGAGGAAGGCGAGTGGAGTCTTCAATGCGACTCCACAATCTGTATGCAACACCTTCGCGCACGCGCCCTGCTCGGCCGCTGCGTTGATCAGCTGACGCCCGCGATGACGTAACAGTGACTAATTCAGTAAGTCCCGTGCGTGAATCAAGTCGTGGCACGCGAGCGATGCCGGCATCGACCACAATGTGAACTCCGTCAACCGTAAGAGATGTCTCGGCGATGTCTGTAGACAACACCACACGACGACGACCAAGGCCACTGGCGTTTAATGCTGCATCTTGTTCTGAGAATGGCAGAGCACCTGCGAGCCGCAACACATCTACATTGCCCGCCACACGTTCTTTCAGCAATGTTTGCGCCCTGTTGATCTCACCGATGCCAGGTAGAAACACCAAGATGTCACCGTCGTCAGTATTGAGTGCCCCAAGAATGACATCGGTGATTGCATTTTCAAGTCGGTCGTTTCGTTGACGTGGCACGTAGCGAACATCAATAGGGAATGTGCGTCCTTCTGAAGTGATGATTGGTGCATCGCCTTGGTCATCTGCAAGCACGTGAGCAAATAATTGTGTTTGGGCGGTTGCAGACATCGCCAGAATCTTTACGTCTGTTGAAAATGTCTTGATTGCATCAAGCAGAAATGCGAGACCAAGGTCAGTTGGCACGTTGCGTTCGTGCACCTCGTCGAAAATCACTAGCGCAGTGCCATCAAGTGTTGGGTCGTTTTGTAAACGTCGTGTCAGAATTCCTTCTGTCAAAACTTCAATGCGTGTTGTGGTGCCAATCTTTCGTTCATCACGAGTCTGGTATCCAACCGTCTCACCGACTTTTTCACCCAGCATGTGTGCCATACGTTGTGCAGCAGCTCGCGCAGCAAGACGTCGTGGCTCCAGCATCACAATTTTGCGACCCGCTACCCAATCCTCATTCAATATTCGAAGAGGGACAAGAGTTGTTTTACCTGCACCAGGTGGCGCGATAAGTACTGAGTGTCGACGAGAGGCGAGAGCGTCTCTTAGTTCGGCAATGGCCTCTTCAACAGGGAGACCTGTGTTCGGTAACGAATCAGACAAGTGCGGGTGTGCCGCGAAATGAACCAGGGTCGCCGGGCGCAGGAATGGTGGGTCGAGACCAACTAGTGATGTCTGCAACTGCTGCAGCAACTTCTTTCCAGTCGGCCGATGTCCAACCTTGAGCCGCGATAGGAACTGATCCGTCAGACTTGATGAGTGCAAATGCAGGAAGTTCTGACAAACCGAGTGCCTTGACGGCCACACGATCAGGATCACAGAACACCAAGAACTCATCGGCGTATGGTCCAAGGAATGCGCGAGCATCGCTGGCATCACACGTGATGATGAAGTTGATACGAACTGCAGCACCAGAGAATTGGCGCAAGATGCGAACTGCGGTTTCCAAGATCCATGAGCTCTCGTTCGTGAATGGGTCGAGAACGACAGACGCAAGGTGAAAAGTGGTGAGCCACTGGCTCAGGGTCTTTCCGTCACCCGCAAGTGGGGTGAGGGTGAGGTCCATGCTGGGGTTGGGGAGAGATGCGGTTGCCACGCCTTCAACGCTAGTTCAGTAGCGTTGCGATCATGCACCCCATCGAGCATCTCCGTTATGTGGCACGAGCCCACGGGGCCGATCCGGTGGAAGTTGCACTCGGGGCCGCTGACGCTCTAGCGGGTATTTCTCGAGACCCGGCGGCTGCTTTGGTCTCGGCTCGTCGGTTGGTGGAACATCACCCCACAAACGCACCCCTGTGGTCTGTGTGTGCTCATGCAGTTACATCTATGGACCCATACCGCGATGTTGATGATCTGGCACGTCGTATTGCAAATGACGCCACTGCCACGAATCTTGTCGACGCTCTTGATGGTGCATCAACAATTTGCATGATCGGTTGGTCTGGCCATCTTGTTGATGCGCTAGCACGTCGTGGCGACATTCATGCACTAGTTGTTGACTCGTTAGGTGACGGACAAGACGCACTGCGTTTTTTGTCGCGTCGTGAAGTGAGTTGCGAACTTGTGGCACCTGAAGGACTTGCATCGGCAGCTGAATGCGCAGATGCAACAATTTTGTCTGCATTGGCCGTGGGCAACGACAGTGTGTTGTGCGCAGGTGGTTCATTGGCTCTCGCCGCTGTCGCATATTGCGTTGAGCAACCAGTGTGGATGGTTGCGTCAGAGGGCACTCGTTTGCCAACCGGATTGTTTACGGCCATGGTTGCTGGAGTGCGCGATAGACCAGACCCGTGGGCATCAGGGTTCGACGTTGTGTCGCATGCTCTGATCAGTTCTGTATTTGGGCCGACCATTACGTCAGGTACCGCTGACACTCTTGCCCGCATAAATGCGTGCCCTGCTGCCGATGAACTTCTTCGGCGCAGTGTTGTGTGACCGTTCCGTCTAAGTTGGGAATCTCAAATCAACAAGGGGTTCTCTGATGGGCGAAATGGTCGAATTCAAAAGCAACGGCGGAACATGCACTGGCTATCTTGCCGGCACTAGTGGCCCAGGTGTCATCGTTATTCAAGAATGGTGGGGTTTAGTTCCACACATCACTGACATTGCTGATCGATTTGCAGCAGAAGGTTTCGTTGCACTTGCACCTGACATGTATCACGGTGAAGCAACAGACGAACCAGACCTTGCTGGCAAGTTGCTCATGAGTATGAATCTTGCAACAGCAGGAAAAGATCTCAGCGGTGCAGTTGATTTATTGCAAGAACGTACTGGTCGAACAAAAGTTGGTGTCACTGGTTTTTGTATGGGTGGCGGGCTCGCGCTGATGGCTGCATGTTTGCGTCCTGATGCAATTGCAGCTGCCGCACCGTTCTACGGCGGCATGCGCCCAGACACTGTTATTGAGTGGGACAACTTGGCTGCAGTTGTTGAAGGTCATTACGCCGCAACAGACCGAGGCACTGCTGCACCAGAAGCTGTGAAAGAACTTGAAGCCACATTGCGTGCCAAAGGCAAGAACGCAACGTTCCACGTGTATCCCGGAACACAGCATGCATTCTTCAATGACACTCGTCCTGAGGTGTACGACGCAGCAGTTGCAAAAACTGCATGGGATCGTACTCTCGCGCTATTCCGCGCAAATCTCTAATCCATGCCCTGTATGGGCTGTATCAGGTGTTATCTAAATAGATAACACCTGATACAGTGGGGAAATGGACGTAGCACAGGTCATCAGGGAAGCCCGCGAAAAGTCGGGTTTGTCCAAACGGGAACTTGCTCGTCGTGCTGGTACATCGCCCGCTGCCATCGTGAAATATGAATCACGGCAATCATCGCCAACGATCGACACCCTCAACAGAATTCTGCGCGTTGCGGGTTGGGAAGTGGAAGTGCATCTCACTCCGGTGTTGCCAGAACTAGTGCAACGTGGCGAGATGATGGCTGACCTCTTGTCGATAGTTGACATGGTGGACATTCGGCCAGCTGATCCGTACTTAAAATTTCCGAGGTTCCAAGATGTTGTTCGCTGAACTTATTTTTGCAACCCACAAGGCCTTAGATGATGCTGGTCTAGAACATGCTTTTGGCGGCGCACTCGCTTTAATGCATTATGTGGCCGAGCCGCGTACGACTTGGGACATTGACGTCAATATCAACGTGCAGAAGGATGACGCCGACATTGTCATTGAAGCTCTGTCTGTACTAGTCCAAGCAACTGAAGAACAGGTTAAATTGTTGAAGCGAGATGGTCAAGTGCGGCTACTTGTCGGCCGATACCCACTTGACATATTTCTTGCAGAACATGTATTCCATGACGAGATGCGCATGATGACGTCAAGACGTCCATTTGGCGACCGAGAACTTCCGTATATCTCGGCAACTCATCTCACCGTTTTGAAAGCATTGTTTAACCGCAGTAAAGATTGGGTTGATATCGAGTCAATGTTGCGGCACGGATCAGTTGATGTTCAGCGCGCAATTGGTTGGCTCGTCACTCTGCAAGGACCAGATGAAGAAGCCCCAGCTCGCATTCGTGCGATGTCTCTTCTCGGACCCGAAGTGGAGCCAAATGCGCGAGAGTTATTCAGTCAGTAGGAAAAGTAACGGCCTTTGCGCGGAGCTGCAGTTTGCAAATTTGAAATGAGTTAACCAAGTTCGGCGATTGCGTCAGCAATTGCAATTGCGCGTTGTGCGTTTGCAACGTGAAGATTTTCAATCATGCGGCCATCGAGTTGAACAACGCCTTTGCCGGCTGCAAGCGCTTCATCAAATGCTGCAATAACTTTGCGTGCGTGCTCCACTTCAGCTTCGCTTGGTGACCACACGTCGTTTGCAACGCCTACTTGATCAGGGTGAATCAGAGTCTTTCCGTCAAAGCCCATCTCTGCGCCTTGAACACACTCCGCGCGGAATCCATCTGCGTTTTTGATGTCGTTGTAGACGCCATCAAGAATTGTCTTACCAGCCTCACGTGCCGCAAGGAGTGCGGCGTGAAGGCTTGGGTACAACGGTGCGCGACCAGGTACTTGTGCTGCGCGAAGTTCCTTTGCCAAGTCGTTTGTTCCCATGACAAGAACTGCAACGCGAGGGTGTGCGGCAATCTCACGGCAATCAAATATTGCTGTTGGAGTTTCGATCATTGCCCAAATCATCATTTCTTTTGGCGCACCAGCGGCATCAAGTGCTGCAGATACTTCATTCACTTCGGCAACTGAGTTGATCTTCGGAATCACAACTGCAGACACGCATGCTTTTGCAGCTGCGGCAACATCTGCATGACCCCATGGTGTTGCCAGTGCGTTACAACGAATAGTGAGTTCACGCTTGCCGTATTCGCCAGAGTTCACTGCTGCAATTGCTTGAGCACGTGCAAGGTCTTTCGAATCTGGTGACACTGCATCTTCAAGGTCAAAGATGATGGCATCGGTAGAAATGCCTTTTGCTTTTTCTAGCGCGCGCTCATTAGCGGCGGGCATATACAAAGCGGAACGGCGTGGACGTTGTGCAGACATGGAATCTCCTCAGTGTTGTGGGGGTTTAGAAACCGTATGAAGCGGCAAGTGCAGGGTCGCGCTCTGCCAATTGACGAGCGAGTTGAACGACAACTTTGCACTGCTTGACAGATGCATCGTCTTCCATCTTGCCGTCAAGCATTACGGCGCCGGTGCCATCGCCCATTGCGTCAATGACGCGTTGAGCTTGCAATACGTCTGACGGACGAGGACTAAATACGCGCTTTGCGATGTCGATCTGTACGGGGTGAAGGCTCCATGCGCCAACGCAACCAAGAAGGTATGCATTGCGGAATTGATCTTCACACGCGACAGTGTCTTTGATGTCGCCGAACGGGCCGTAGAACGGAAGAACCCCATTCATTACGCATGCATCAACCATGCGAGCAAGTGTGTAGTGCCAGAGGTCTTGCTGGTACACGGTGCGTGCGCCTTCGTAATTGTCGCCCTCTGGGTCTGCACGAACGATGTAGTCGGGGTGGCCACCACCAACACGGGTGGTCTTCATGCGGCGGTTTGCTGCAAGGTCTGCAGGCCCGAGCGAGATTCCCTGCATACGAGGTGATGCAGCACAAATTTCTTCCACGTTTGCAACACCACGAGCTGTTTCAAGAATCGCATGAAGTAGGAGCGGCTTTTTCAAACCTGCGCGAGCTTCAAGTTGTGCAAGCAGGCGATCGACATAGTGAATGTCTTCAGGGCCTTCCACCTTTGGAATCATGATCACATCAAACTTGTCGCCGGCTTGAGTGACGATGTCGATGATGTCGTCAAGGAACCACGGGGAGTCAAGGCTGTTGACACGTGTCCACAATTGAGTGGTACCGAAATCAAGAGTGTTGGCAACCTTGATCAGGCCTGCACGTGCAGCGGCTTTGTCAGCCATCGGAATTGCGTCTTCCAAGTTGCCGAGAATGATGTCGACATTTGGAATGGTGTCTGGAAGCTTTGCCACCAACTTTTCGTTGTGAGGCGGAAAGAAGTGAATGACACGACTGGGCTTGAAAGGAATCTCTTGGACAGGGGCAGGAGCTCCGGCGGCAAGGGGTTTGAAAAAGTCACGAGATGGGCGCACCCCTTAATCGTATGGGGGGACTGACACCTGAGGAACATTTCCGGATCTGATGCAGGTATATACACATCAGAAATATAGATATACTGAAAAACATGACCAAGCGCCTCGTTGAAATACCTGATGAGTTGCTCGTTGCTGCCCAGGCCGCCCTTGGCACCGCCACCATGAAAGACACCATTAATCAAGCTCTGATCAATTCCGTGTCTGAAGCCGAACATGAACTGGATAAAGCCCTATGTTTCGCTTCGACTTTCGACACCAGTAGTCGCGACAACGCATGGCGCTGAAATATCTCATTGACACGAGCGTTCTTCATCGCTTGAAGAGTGATGAAGTGTTGACAAAAGTTCGAGCTTTGACATTGAACGGTGAAATTGCACGCTGCTCAATCACCGATCTTGAATATTTGTATTCGGCTCGAAACGAAGATGAATGGGAAGGCGCTTCACATCTGTTGTCGCGCTTTTACAACATTGAGATTCAGCCTGAACATTTCACCCGCGCTCTACAAGTGCAAAGAATTCTCGCGCAAAAGTCTCAACGTGGTCGGAAAATTCCAGATCTCATCATTGCTGCAGTCGCAGAACAATTGGATCTCACATTGCTGCACTACGACATTGATTTTGACCACATTGCTGAGATCACGGGCCAACGTTCTGAATGGATCATGCCAGCTGGGCAAATCTCCTAGTGTCGTTGCCATGAGCCAGCAGTATGACGCCATTCTTTTTGATGCAGGGGGAGTATTTCTCATCCCGGACCCAGCAGTGTTGGCACCGACACTGGCCTATTACGGCGCCACCTCGGACTATGACACGTATGTTCGCGCTCATTACGGCGCGATGGCAGCGAAATCTCGCCAAGGTTCAGGTGAAGATGATTGGTCGCACTACAACGATGCGTATGTACAAATAGTCGGCGTTCCGAAACATAATCAAGAAGCAGCATCATTTGTTCTATCGCGGACTCGTAATGCTTATTTGTGGCGTGCCCCACTTGCTGGTTCAGCTGAAGCTCTTCGTGGGCTGAATGCTGCTGGCGTTCCGATTGGCGTAGTGAGCAACGCAAGCGGACAAATTGAAGAGATGCTCGGCCGTAGCGGAATCTGCCAAGTTGGTGATGGT
>CAIYTS010000142.1 GCA_903929185.1 uncultured Acidimicrobiaceae bacterium | reverse complement strand
TGACCACCGCAACTATGGGTACCACGGCAACAGCCGTGGCGTTTACCTATGCGTCAACAGTGGTCGATCACGCATATGCCATGTGGTCGTCACCGGCAGCGAATCACGCCAATAAGCGTCGCACCCGGCAGCCCCGTGGGTTTCTGATCTAACACAAGATCACAACACACACTTACGTGGCCGCCGGGAATTCATCCCGAGCGGCCTTTTTGTTTTATCCACCCACACACCAAAGATCTCAGCCCAATCGAAAGGAACAGAGAACATGTACACATCAATAAACACCGACATGGGAGGCACAACGCTCACAGAGCAGCCCCTCATCCTGTCCGCCAAGCGTTGCGCAGACGGCAACGGAACCTTGAGTTACCTCTTCTTTTCTGACGAGTGGGTTGACGTGCAACGTGCGAAAGCAATCTGCTCAAAGTGCTCTGGCCAAGAGGCGTGCCTTTCTGGTGCACTCGAGCGCGAAGAGCCTTGGGGAGTCTGGGGAGGCGAACAGCTAGAGATGGGCAGAATCGTGGGCGTCAGGCGCCCTCGTGGACGTCCTGCCACCAAAATCAGACCAGCGCTTGTCATCGAAGAGGTACCAATTCCACGTCACCTCGTAGCCTAAGTACATGAAGTGGAACCGCCGTACCGCACGATTTCTGGTTCCCTTCCTTGTACTACTTGTCAGCGTTGTTGGTGGGTGGGCTCTTAGTCGGCCTACCAACAACGTTGACGTCAATCTCAATCAACCCATTACTACGTTGCCATCCACCATCGGTACGAATGCCAACAACACGGGCAAGAAATTCTCATTCGTTGAGTTGGTAGATAATGCCACTGGCGAAAAAGGAACAATTACTCCTGCTGGCAAACCGATGGTGGTGAACTTCTGGTTTTCAACGTGCGAGCCATGCAAACGAGAAATGCCCGCGCTGTCAGCATCAAGTGCAAAATATGCAGCGTCAGTTGACTTTATTGGAATCAACCCCAATGACACTCGCGAAGTGGCCACAGCGTTTTTGAAGAAGTACAACATCACGTATCCATCATTCATTGATGATGGAACACAACTTGCAAAAGCCGGTGTTGTCACACTTCCCGCCACGTTCTTTCTAGATAAAACCGGAACAATCGTTGCGCGACGGGCTGGCGAAATTACATCTGCAGATATCGATTCGATTCTCACGAAGGATTTGAAAGTCTCACCATGATTGCACTCGAGGGAAACTTCGCATACAGCTTCATTCTTGGTGTCATGGCTGCAGTCAACCCCTGTGGCTTTGTGTTGTTACCGACATACCTTGTGTATTACCTCGGCACTGAACTTAACCGTGAAGGCGAGAACAAGACCACAACATTGCGGCGCGGTCTCAGTGTTGGCACAGCTGTCTCATCCGGATTCATTGGTCTATTTCTTGTAGTCGGAATCATTTCGCGGGCATTCACAACCGTGATCCGTGACAATGCGAAATATGCAGCACTCATAATTGGTATTGGCCTCGTGATTATGGGCATTGCAATGTTGTTTGGTTGGAAACTCCCTATCGCCCAGCCAGATGTTTCGGTACAACGCAAGCGCACAACATGGAACATGTTCTTATTTGGCATTGTGTATGCAGTTGCATCTATTGGTTGCACAATTGGCCTTCTAATTTCAGTCATCCTTGGCTCTATTAACCGCCATGGTTTTGTTTCTGGTGTGATCAGCATTCTGCTCTATGGCCTAGGCATGGGTCTACTTGTTACGTCACTCACGGTTGCATTGGCTTTTGCCCGCGTTGGTCTTGTCTCAACGATCAAAAAGAGTTTTAAGTGGTTTGACACAATCTCTGCAACCTTTGTTGTACTAACAGGGCTCTATCTCACGTGGTATTGGTTGGGTGCAATTACTGATCGCGGATCAGATGGTGTGACATCTCGTGTCGAACACTGGCAAACAAACGTGGCGCAGTTTTTGCAAGATGTTGGCGTGTACCCATTGCTGATTGTATTTTGTGTCATCATCGCTACCGCTGGTTTTGTTATCCGCCGCTCTTCACTGCAGAACAAGTAATTATGAACCTGTCTGAGCTATTGGAATATGACAACGTCACTGAAGAGTCGACACTGCGATCCACTTTTGGTTTTATGGCATTTCACGGTGGTGCACTGGAAGAAATGACAGACATCATCGCATCTCGCGCTGCGGAACGAGCTGGCGCCTCGTATTACGGAATTCAATTACCCGACAATCTTGAATGGCATATTCCTTCTCATCAAGTAACCGCTGATCAATCACCAACGCTCGATGCTTTTCTTTCTCATGTGAACATCGTGGTCACGGTGCATGGCTTTGGTCGTGCTGGTTTCTTCACATCACTGCTTCTTGGTGGTCGTAATAGAAGGCTTGCCTCTCATCTCGGCGCAACATTGCGTGCACATTTACCTGCGTACACGATCATTGATGATCTGGATGAAATTCCAGGCAACCTTCGCGGCATGCACCAAGACAACCCTGTCAACGTTGTGGAACACGCTGGTGTGCAACTGGAACTACCGCCCCGAGTGCGCGGCTCTAGCCCACTGTGGTGGGACTGGGAAGGCCCGGGGTTAACGCCACACACTGAAAGTCTGATCGACGCCTTGGTGGACTGCGCCACCACCTGGCCTGGCTGAATTAAGCCGCCTCTCTCTCCACTAAGTTTCGTTGAGAGCAAAAGGGGGGCCATATGGCTGAGCAACAAATCGGACGCACAATGGCGGAATCGACACCGTCGTGGCCAGGAGACATCGTTGCTCCCCCAGGTTCACCAAACATTGTGTATTGCGTTCTCGACGATGTGGGCTATTCCGACTTTGGTTGTTACGGATCAGAAATCGCAACACCAAATATTGACCGACTTGCTGCAGGCGGATTGCGCTACACAAACTTTCACACCACGTCGTTGTGCTCGCCTACACGCGCATCACTACTCACCGGCCGTAATCACCATGCAGTAGGTATGGGAACACTCGCCAACTTCGACATGGGGTACCCCGGATATCGCGGAATGATCACAAAAGACGCAGCACTGATGCCAGAAATTTTGCGCGGTGTTGGATACAACTCATTCGCCGTCGGAAAGTGGCACCTCACCCCGATGCATCACACTGGGCCATCGGGCCCATTTGATCAGTGGCCAACACAACGCGGTTTTGATCGTTATTACGGTTTTATGGATGGCGCAATGAATCAGTGGGAACCGTTTCTCACGGAAGACAATCATCATGTCGCTACTCCCGATGACCCGAACTATCACCTCTCAACAGACATCACGAACCGCGCATTGTCGATGATCACATCGCAAAAGAGTTTGGCACCAGAAAAGCCGTTCTTTTTGTACATGGCGTTCGGAGCCGGACATTCACCTCATCATGTTCCGAAAGAAATGATTGATGAGTACGTACCTATTTTTGAAAAGGGTTGGGACGTAACGCGCGACGAACGAATTGCTCGTCAAAAAGCAATGGGCATTATTCCTCAAGACACGGTGTTGCCGCCGCGTAACCCAGGCGTTCGTGCATGGACCGAGTTGAATGCAGATGAAAAGCGCCTTTTTGTTCGGTTTCAGGCTGCCTATGCCGCACTACTCACCCACACTGACCAACAAATTGGTCGAGTCATCGACACACTTGAGACAATCGGTCAACTTACGAACACAATCTTTATTGTGATGAGCGATAACGGCGCTTCTCAAGAAGGAAGCCAATTCGGCACCATGCACCAAGGCCGTTACTTTGAACGTGCACCGATGACTCTTGAGCAATCCATCGAAAAGATTGACGAGATTGGTGAAACTCAGTGGTTCAACAACTATCCACTCGGTTGGGCAATGGCCGGTAACACCCCCTGCAAGTTCTATAAACAGAACACACATGGTGGCGGCGTGCGCGACCCACTTGTCATGCATTGGCCAGCCGGGTTTGACGCGTCAGAAGCCGGAACATTGCGCCACCAGTTCCATCACGTGAGCGATATATCGCCAACAATGCTGGAAGTTATTGGCGTTGGTCTACCAAAGGCCATGAACGGCGTTGATCAAATGCCTCTACACGGAACACCAATGACATACACATTTGCTGGCGCTGCAGCATCAACAAAGAAGAAGGTGCAGCACTTCGAAATGCTTGGACATCGCGGCATTGTTGCTGATGGTTGGAAGGCCGTGACACTGCATCTTCCACGCACCACGATGGACCAAGACGTGTGGGAGTTGTACGACCTCAATACGGACTTCTCCGAAACGAACGATCTGGCAGCAGCTAATCCCGACAAACTGCGAGAGCTCGAAGCTCTGTGGTGGGAAGAAGCCGCGAAGTACAAAGTGCTCCCAGTGGACGATGGAAGTGGCTCACGCTTGCGTCGACCAGTGCGAAAGAAATTCGTATTGTGGCCCGGTCTCGAGCGGGTTCCATCTGATGCTGCACCTCGCCTCACTAACACCAGTTACACAATCGCAGCACATATCACGGTTCCGGCAATTGGTTGCGAAGGCGTGTTGCTATCAGAAGGTGACCGTTGGGGTGGATACGCCATGTTTGTTCAGGACGGAAAACCGTGCTTCCACTATCACTTCCCTCTTGAACGTCATGAAGTTCGCGGCAAACAAAATCTGACTCCAGGAGACCATGTCATTACGTGGACACTCACAAAGGTGGAACGTACTTCCGGGCACGGAACATTGTCTGTAGACGGCGTCGAAGTTGCATCTGTTGACATTCCACGCATTCTTCGCGGGTGGATGCCATTTAACGGTTTACATGTTGGTCGTAATAACGGCGCACCAGTCGGCACTACGTATGAGTCGCCATTTCCATTCACAGGAAAATTGCACCACATCGAAGTGGAATTGCTCGACAAGGTTCCAGGACCAGACCGCGATATCGAAATGCGCTCAGAGATGGGCAAGCAGTAAAAGCTACGGTGCGAGGCGTTCGACGCGCCACACAACGCCATTGCGTGAGTAACGGAAACGATCATGCAAGCGGCTTGGTCTGCCTTGCCAAAATTCAATCTGGTCTATCGATAAGACATACCCACCCCAATGCGGCGGGCGTGGAACTTCAGTGTGTTCAAAACGTGCAGTGACTTCTTCAATAAGGTCATCAAGTTCTTCACGATTACCGATAACAGTTGACTGCGGTGAAGCCCATGCACCCAATTGAGATGCACGTGGTCGAGAAGCAAAATACTCATCACTCACTGCATCGCTAGCAAGAGAAATACTTCCCTGTACGCGCACTTGTCTGTGCAGGTCCAACCACGCAAACGTGGCTGCAGCTCGTGATTCGCCAGCAATCTGTGTCCCCTTAGCGCTCATGCGATTAGAAAAGAACGTGATTCCATGTGCATCTATGCCACGTGCCAACAACACGCGCGAGTCTGGCTTCCCTGTTGCATCAACCGTCGACAACACCATTGCATTGGGCTCAGTTACGCCAGCTTCTTCTGCTTGGTGATACCAAACGTTGAGCTGAGTGATGGGATCAGCATGAAGATCGTCAATATTAAGACCAGCTGTCTCATACTGAATACGCCGATCAGCGATACCCATGATTACGCCTTGGGTGTGATGTGTGTGGCGCCACGCATATACGGACGAAGCACATCAGGAATGCGCACGCTGCCATCTGGTTGGCGATGGTTCTCACAAATCGCTGCCCACACGCGAGGCACTGCCAATGCTGAACCATTCAGTGTGTTTGCAATTTCAGTGCCCTTTTGCCCTGTGCGCTTGAAACGAATGTCTGCACGACGCGCTTGATAATCAGAGAACCAGGAAACGCTGCTGACTTCTAGCCACGCATCACAACCAGGTGCATACACCTCGATATCAAAACTGCGGTGATGGCTTCCACCCATGTCGCCTGTGCAAATCTCAATAATGCGATACGGCAATTCCAGCGCAGCCATCAGTGCTTCTGCACGACCAACTAATTCAGTCAGTAATTCTGGTGCATCCTCGGGACGAGCAATTGCAAGAATTTCTACTTTGTCGAATTCGTGTGCACGCAACATGCCACGCGTATCACGTCCTGCACTGCCTGCTTCGCGGCGATAACACGGTGAATACGCCATGAGGCGAACAGGCAGTTCTGCTTCATCTAACACTTCGCCAGCATGCAACGACGTGAGTGGAACTTCAGCTGTAGGGATTGCCCACAAGTCATCGCGTTCAATGGCATATGCATCATCTGCGAACTTCGGCAAGTGGCCAGTAGCAGTAAGAGTTGCAGTGGTAACAAAACTTGGTGGACGAATTTCTTCGAATGCATCAGCGTTTTGATCTAAAGCAAACTGGCACAAAGCGCGCGCCAAGGTTGCACCAAGACCTCGTTGCATGGTGAACATTGCGCCAGCAATTTTTGTGGCTCGTTCATTATCAAGAATGCCGAGAGCTGTTGCGGTCTCCCAGTGAGGAACTCGTTGATGATCACCAAAAGTGGCAGGCAAGTTAATAGGGCCCTTCACGATTGGGTTCTCATGATCGCCTGCACCATCAGGGGCATCAGGGTGTGGCAAGTTTGGAATGCGCAACATGATCTGCTGCAGTGCATCTTGCACCGTGTCGATCTCGCTCTGTAAAACACGCTCACGGTCGCCTCCGGCGCGACTGCGCTCCATAAGAGCTTCTGCCTCGTCATTCTTCTTGTCACGACGCAGGGCACCCACCTGCTTTGAGAGGTCGTTCACTTCGGCTCGCAGAGTGTCTCGCTCGAGGCTCATCTCACGAAGGCGCGTATCGAGGGCGACGGCTTCATCGACCTGCACAAGAAGATCTGGCTTTCCTCGGCGGGCCAAGGCAGACCGCACCCCGTCAAGGTTCGTGCGCAGAAGTCGTACATCAATCACAGGATTTCAGGCTACCTGTCCCGCCTTTCGTGCTGAGAGGCATTTGTTCGTAAAGTGGAGACGTGTCCGTTGTTGTAGAGAATCTCAGTGTTTCCTATGGCGACCTCGTGGCTGTCGACAATGTCTCGTTCGAGGCTCCAACAGGCGGCGTGACTGTCATCCTTGGGCCAAATGGGGCCGGCAAGACCAGCACCATCGAAGTCTGTGAGGGCTTTCGTACAGCCTCATCTGGCTCTGTGCGGGTTCTTGGGCTTGACCCCGTCTCTGACCACCGCGCACTGACTGAACGAATGGGGGTCATGCTGCAAGGCGGAGGCGTCTACCCCAGTGCTCGCGTCCGTGACGTGGTGTCGCATTTTTGTGCACTCCATAACAAAGGCGTTAACGCGGCGCAATTGATTGAACGCGTCGGGCTCTCGAATCGTTCAACTGGCACATGGCGCAAACTGTCAGGCGGCGAGCAACAACGACTGTCGCTTGCATTGGCATTAGCCGCAGATCCTGAAGTGATTTTTCTTGATGAACCAACGTCGGGAGTCGACATTGACGGACGTGACATCATCGCTGACATCATTCGTGATCTCTCTGCTCGCGGCACCACTGTGGTCCTTGCATCGCATGACATGGCGGAAGCGGAAAAAGTTGCAACTCATGCAGTGCTGTTCACGTCTGGCAAGGTCATTGCAAGTGGGGAAATTCTGGCGTTACTTACCTCTCGCAAACATTTGCGATTCACGTCATCGGCTGGTCTCGTGCCTGCGGAACTTGCGGTATCTATCAATAGTCCAGTTGTTGCTATCGGAGACGGCGTCTACGAAGTGGCGTCAGAACCAACACCACAGTTGATGACGCGAATCTCACAGTGGCTTGCTGATAATTCTCATCCGTTACTCGGTGTGGATATGGGAACAGAGTCCCTGGAAGATACATATCGTCGATTGACCAGAGGCAAACAATGAGGCGCATCCGCATTCAACTTCGTGCCGAACTAATGCTCCTTGCACGTAATGGTGAGCAATTGCTTCTCACGTTGATTATTCCTGTGTTACTGCTTGGCTTCTTTGGTTCTGTCGATGTATTGCCCAGTGCAGACATGAAACCAATCCAGTTCTTAACTCCCGGCATTCTTGCCATCGCGATCATGTCGTCATCAATGGTCAGCCTCGGTATCGCCACAGGGTTCGAGCGTTCCTACTTAGTTCTTAAGCGACTCGGTGCAACTCCACTAACACGAAATGAATTAGTGATTGCAAAAATATTGTCCGTATTCATTGTTGAATTAGTCCAAGCAATTGTTCTCTTGTCACTTGGTCTTGCGCTCGGGTGGCAACCAGGTGGTTCCACATGGCCTCTTGCAATTCTGGTGGTGCTATTTGGCACCTCGGCGTTTGCAGGAATCGGCCTCATTCTTGCTGGCCAGTTACGCGCTGAAATCAACTTGGCCGCTCAAAACGGGTTGTACTTAGTGCTGCTTCTATTGGGCGGAATGGTGATCCCACGTGATTCACTTCCGCACTTCATGGGTAATGCTGTTCGCGGTTTACCATCCACTGCTCTGGCTGATCTGCTGCGAACAACGCTGAACGGCGACCAGGCTGGCCTAGTTGTGCCATGCGCAGTGATGGCGGTATGGGGCATAATTGCGCCAGCAATTGCTGCTCGGCGTTTTCGCTGGAGCTAGGTGCGATTCACCATCACGGTGATGGTTTTATCGTGAATGAGTGTTTCTCGCACGCGTTCCCAACCAAATGTCTCATACCAATGAGCAACATGACGTGTATACAAGTACACATCGGTATGTCCCAACTCACGAGCCCGCCGAACTGCTTCAGTAACTAACTGCTTTCCCAATTCCATTCCGCGGTATTCCGGCTTCACAAAAACGGCTGCCACCCATGGACCTGGTTCATTTGCATCAGGTAATTCGTCATCACTAACAACACAAGCCACCCCGACTAATTCATCAGCTCCGGTTATCGCAGCGAGACTGATGGGCAGCGATAAGGGATCTTTTACTGACTCCGAATAGACATTGAGATACCACTGAATATCATCGCTCGGATCTGTCTCTTTCCAGTCGTCATATGCCCACTGAGCACCTATGCGTGCAAATTCTGATCCCGCTGGCATGTCAGCGATGACAATGTCAGTTGTCATTGGGAATTAGTAGAGGATTCTTTGGCGCTATACGACTGATCACCAAAGAAGCCCTTCATGAAACGTGTAAAGAAGATGGTGATGATAATTCCCCACAAGAATGTGGAGCCACCCAACTTCATAATTCCGCCAGCAAGTTGTTGATCGCTCAGGATTGAAAGCCCCCACACTCGAACTGGCGTGTCATAGTGCTTGTACACGGGGCCAGTTGCAAATGTCAGCCAACCAGCTGGAATTGACGGCACCAACGATGTGCAAAAGAGATACACCATCATTGCGCCATAACTCATGCGCCATTCCTTCGCTGGACCGCAAATTGGCGTCCACAACATCAGGGCACTGGATACCAAAATAACGTGAAGACCATAATGCAGGGGGCCGCCAGCTGCGCTGCGATTAACTAACGCAGGGATATGGGTTACAACAACAACCGTGTTGTAGATAACGGCGGCAATTACAGGCCTCGTAAGAAATCGGATTATCCGATACGTGCGGCCCTCTCCCACTAGTAGACGAAAGAGCCATTCAGGAGTAGCGAGCAAGGCAAGCGGTGGAACGATGTAGGTAAGAATCGTGTGTTGCAACATGTGCATTGAATACAAATATTCCTCTGCGATGTCATGTAATGGCCAATCAGTGGAAATCCACAGTAGGAAAATCATGAGGGAGAAAGTTCCGACTTGCTTACGTGAAATCACTTCTCCATTGGGAACCACTTTGGGGCCGACGACACGAATGGCATACACAAAGGCAGCAATCAGGCCAATGACTAATACCCAGATTTCTGGGTGCATCTGATACCGCCAAGCATCAGTATTTAGTGTGGGTTCGATGCCAGTGATCAGCATTGCCGACCCGCCTCGCTAGTTACGCGATGAAGAACTTGAAGGTGGCGAGAGCCGCGAAGTACACGAAAATCGCAAGCCCAAGACCTACATAGAAAAGGAAGCTAAAGATTTT
>CAIYTS010000141.1 GCA_903929185.1 uncultured Acidimicrobiaceae bacterium | reverse complement strand
TACAAAGAACTCAATGGAATTCTTGATGACTGGTGTGCTGCAGCCGGGCGCGAACCATCCGCCGTTGAGCGCAGCATCAATTTGTCGTTCGGATTGAGCACTGAAGATGTGGGTGTTGTGAAAGACCAGTTGCGCACGCAATGGGGAGCAGCAGCCGATCGAATAATTGCCGGCTCCTTACTTGGTCGACCAGAAGATGTGATGGAGCAAGTCGCACCGTTTGTTGAAGCGGGTGCACAGCTAATAAATGTCGCGATTCGACCGCCTTGGAATCAGGACTTGCTTGCTGAGTATTTCGAGACCATAGTTCCCATGATGAAGAAGGAATGGTCCTAGTATTCGCTTATGAAAATAGGTGTACAACTTCATCCCCAGGCAACAACAGTCAAAGACATGCGCGACGCATGGCGCGCGGCAGATGCAATGGGTGTTGATTCATTGTGGGTATGGGATCACTTTTATCCTCTCTACGGCGACCCAGAGGCGCCGCACTTCGAGGCATACACGTTGTTGGCCGCAATGGCTGCAGATACATGTCATGCAACCATCGGAGCGCTCGTTACGTGCTTCACATATCGCAATGCTCAATTGCTGGCTGATATGTCGCGAACAATTGATCATATTTCTGATGGTCGCTTCATTCTCGGAATCGGTTCAGGTTGGTTCGAACGGGACTACACCGAGTACGGATATGAATTCGGTACTGCTCCTGAGCGTCTGAAACTTCTTGCTGCTGGTATTCCTGTCATTAAGGAGCGTCTGGCGAAATTGACCCCTGGGCCTGTCAAAGGTCACATTCCTTTAATGATTGGTGGAAGTGGTGAAAAGGTGACATTGAAGTTGACAGCGCAGCATGCAGATGCTCACAACGCCTTCGGACCAGTCGACAATTTCCGTCACAAAATGGAAGTTCTTGACCAATGGTGCGAAAAGCTGGGCCGTAACCCTCGCGAGATTGAACGCACTGTCGGAATCAATGCCAAGGACCTTGTCGATGCTGCTGCCTATGAAGAAGCAGGCGCTGATCACCTCATCGTGATGACAGGGTCCCCCTTTGATCTGGAGCCCATTGAGAAGTACTTGGCGCAACGCTAAGAGTCCGACATTCTGTTCATTCGTCTCTGCGACTACGGTTCGAAGTAATCCGAATCAGCCGGGGGGCGTATGAATTTAGAGACAGTGTTGTATGACGTACGTGACGGTGTTGCCACCATCACTTTGAATCGTCCCGATGCCATGAATGCATGGACTCCTCAATTGAGCGATGAGTTGTCGTTAGCCATGGGCGCAGCTGATGCTGACGATGCGGTTCGAGCAGTTGTCTTGACAGGTGCAGGTAAAGCTTTTTGCGCTGGAGCAGATTTGAGCGCGGGGGAAAGTGGTTTCTTGGCTGGTGGCGCAAGCACCCAAGAAGGTCCGCGCTTGATGCCGTACAAAGTTCGCAAGCCTGTCATTGCGGCAATCAATGGTCATGCAGTTGGCGTAGGTATTACGTATCCAATGTTGTGCGACATTCGTATTGTGTCTGAGTCTGCAAAGATTCAGTACGCCATGGTGCGCCGTGGAATCTTGCCAGAGCTTGGTTCCCACGTTTTGCTTCCACGTGTTATTGGTTTTTCACGGGCAGCTGATCTGTTGTTGACGGGGCGCCTCATCATGGGTACCGAAGCTGCCGAAATGGGTCTTGCTTCACGAGCAGTGCCTGCAGACGAAGTTCTTGCAGTAGCCACTGAAATGGCACGCGATATTGCCATCAATGTTTCGCCAGTGTCAGCTGCTCTTGCAAAACAGTTGATGTGGGATGGAATGAATACCAGCGTTGATCACATGATCATGACTGAAGGAAAACTTTTGCCGGGTCTCACTGCCGCTCCTGATTCCGGCGAAGGAGTGCGCGCATTCTTTGAAAAGCGAGTTCCGCTATGGCGCTCTCGCGTCTCGTCCGACATGCCGGTCATCCCGAAGTAAGGTTCGAATATGCAAACAGCTCACATCAACGGTATTGATCTCGCCTTCCAAGATTCAGGTGGCAAAGGTCCAGTTGTCATTCTTAGTCATGGTTTTCTCATGGACCACACCATGTTTGATGCACAGGTGGCGGCATTAACGCCGACATATCGCGTCATCACATGGGACGAGCGTGGTTTCGGCGGCACATTGGCGACCGGCGAATTTACGTATTGGGATTCAGCGAATGATGTTCTCGGTTTAATGGATCACCTCGGAATTGAGTCTGCTGTTATCGGTGGAATGTCGCAAGGCGGATTCTTGTCATTGCGTGTCGCATTGACGGCGCCATCGCGTGTGAAGGCTTTGGTGCTTCTTGATACGCAGGCCGGAACAGAAGATCCAGCAACAGTGGAGCCGTACAACCAACTACATGCGGCATGGGTGGAACACGGAGCAGTCGCTGTGCAGGATGTTGTTGCAAGTTTGATTCTTGGCCCAGGCGAATGGCCTGAGTGGTTTGCTAAGTGGGGTGCAATGGTTCCCGATCAATTTACGAAAGCGTTCCATTGCCTGATGCATCGTGATGATGTCACGTCACGCCTTGGTGAAATTTCCTGCCCCGCTCTCATCGTTCACGGAACTGCTGATATGTCCATCCCGATGGAAAAGGCAGAGGTGCTGCGCGACCGAATTGCTGGCCCTACGACGCTTGTCCCTATCGAAGGTGGCCCTCATGCGGCCAACATGACTCATTCTGAGCCGGTGAACAAAGCGATTGTCCAGTTCTTGGCAGCACTCGACTAACTGGAAGAATGGTGTCCTACACCTTGGGGGACACATGCCGTTAGAACTAGATCTAGGACCTGCTGCACAAGCATTTCGTACTGAACTTCGCGAGTGGTTGAAAACCAACGTTCCTAAAGAGTTGGTCGGAGTATCTGCTGATTCTTTAGCGCGCGGCAATATGACCGCAGCCGGCAAAGAGTGGGTTAAGAAACTGACAGAAGCTGGTTACATGTGTGTGTCATGGCCAAAGGAATACGGCGGTCGTGGGCTCACAGGCATCGAAGTTGCAGTGATGAACGAAGAGTTCTCGCGCGCAGATGTTCCTCGCGTTACTCGCGGAATGGGTGAGTGGCTTGTTGGTCCTTCCATCATCGTGTGGGGAACAGATGAGCAGAAGAAAGAATTCTTGCCACGAATCATTGACGGCACCCATCGCTACTGCCAGGGTTTCTCAGAGCCTGATGCTGGTTCTGACCTTGCAAGTTTGAAGACACGCGGAATCATCGATGGTGATGAAGTGGTTATCTCGGGTCAAAAAGTGTGGACATCGGGAGCAACAGAAGCAAACATGATGTTCTGCTTGTGCCGTACAGATCCAGATAGTCCGAAGCATCAAGGCATTTCGTATGTTCTCTTGCCGATGTTTACTCCCGACAAGAAATCAAATGGCATTGAGTTGCGCCCCATTCAGCAGCCACACGGCGCCTCGCACTTCACTGAGACATTCTTGACTGAGTCACGTGCTCCTGTCGCAAACATCATTGGCGGCATGAATAACGGTTGGCGTGTCACCATGACAACTCTCGGAAACGAGCGCGGAGGAAACGCAACAACGCAACACGTTGAATTCACACGCCAATTCTGGGATGGCGTCAAGCTTCTCAAAGAAAAGGGTCTTACATCTGACCCTGTCGTTCGTCAGAACTTGGCATGGGCTTTCTCGCACGTTGAGATCATGCGTTTCCAGGGCTTGAAGTTGTTGTCTGAAGTGCTTGCTCGTAAAGAGCCAGGGCCTGCAGCATCAATTAACAAGATGTTCTGGTCAGAGTACGCACAGAAATTCAGTACGTTCATGGTCAATGCACGCGGTGCAGACTCGATGTTGATCGAAAACGACAAAGACGGCAAGTACGAAGTGGATCGTTGGATTGGTTCGATGTTCCAGCATCGTTCGTCAACTATTTGGGGCGGAACTGCACAAGTGCAGCGAAATATTGTCGGTGAACGAGTGTTGGGCCTTCCAAAAGAGCCAGACCCAACAAAACCTCGTCCGAACCCCACCTGATAAATGAAGCCACTGTTCTAGCAGTGGTGATTAACGGGAGCGGCGAGCCTCGGTTAACGCACCAAAGCG
>CAIYTS010000140.1 GCA_903929185.1 uncultured Acidimicrobiaceae bacterium | reverse complement strand
TCGGTCATGATGGTTGCTGGGTTCGAGTTAGCCAGAATGACCCTGTAACCCTCTTCCTTCAGTACTCGACATGCCTGCGTACCGGAATAGTCAAACTCGCACGCCTGGCCAATGACAATGGGGCCAGAACCGATGATCAGAATTGTGTGTAAATCATTACGACGAGGCATTATTTTTTCTCCATGAGTTCTGCGAATTGTCCGAATAGGTACTGGCTGTCATGCGGCCCTGGCCCGGCTTCAGGGTGGTACTGCACACTGAAGGCACGTAGATCACGCAAACGCATTCCTTCGTTGGTGTGATCATTGAGATTGACGTGCGTGATATCTGCAACTCCTGACAATGAATCTGGGTCGACGCAGAAGTTGTGGTTCTGGCTGGTGATCTCCACTGTCCCTGTAGCGATGTGTCGGACTGGATGATTGGCACCATGGTGACCAAACGGCAACTTGAAAGTATGTCCACCGAATGCGCGTGACAGCAATTGATGCCCGAGGCAGATTCCGAAGGTTGGTACACCTGCTTCAACTATTGAACGAATTGCATCTGTTGCGCCTGCCACCATCTCAGGATCTCCAGGACCATTGGACAAGAACACTCCGGATGGCGACAATGACATCACTTCTTCAGCAGTCATGCTGGCCGGGACCACCGTCACCGTTGCAATGTCTGAAAGATGACGAAGAATTGTTGTCTTAATTCCAAAGTCATACGCAACAACGTTGAACTTGCCGTTTCCGACTGTGTATGGCTTCGGTGTCGTCACTTCTGACACCAAGTCAATGCCTGATGTGCCCTTTTCATTTTTCGCAGCTGCTAGCAACTGTGCTTGATCAGCAGTTCCGAACGCGCCGCGCAGTGAACCTGAGTCACGCAACAGACGCGTTAGTCGACGAGTGTCGAGGCCGGCTACACCAGGAAGTTTTTGCGCCTTCAACATTGCATCGAGGCTTGATTCGCTTCGCCAATTACTGTGACGTCGCGCCATATCGCGCATGATGACGCCACGAGCAAACGTTCCACGAGATTCAGAGTCGATCGGCGTGACGCCATAGTTGCCGATGTGCGATGTGGTGAACGTAATAATCTGACCTGCATACGACGGATCCGTGAAGACTTCCTGATATCCGGTGAGTGCCGTGTGAAAAACAACTTCGCCTGCAGCAATGCCATTGTCTGGCATGTGCCCCACAGCTTCTCCTTCAAAGACGGAGCCGTCTTCGAGCACGAGTGCAATGTTTGTTATGTCGGTACTCACGCGAGTGCCTTCCCTTCCTGCACGACCAATTGGCCGTTGTAGATCGTGTGCCGCACGCGGCCACGAAGTTCCATGCCGTGATACGGCGTATTAGTGCTGCGACTTGCTAGTTCATCTCGAGAGACGGACCAAACAGTGGTGGTATCCCACACTGCGATATGGGCGGGTTCCCCCACCGCCACAGGGCGGCCTTGATGGTCAGAGATGTTTGCAATCACTGCTGGGTTCCACGACATCAATGCTGCGATTTTCTGCGGTGACAAAGTGACAGCCGTGTTGACAACTCCGAGAGCCGTTTCAAGACCAAGCATTCCCGGTGGCGCAGTATCAAGTGTTTGTTCCTTGGTGTGGCCAGCGTGCGGTGCATGATCAGTAGCGATTGCATCGATGGTTCCGTCCGCAAGACCCTCGTGCAATGCTGAGATGTCAGCCATCGTGCGTAGTGGTGGATTCACTTTGAAGATTGGGTCAAACCCGGTGAGTAGTTCATCTGTCAGCGAAATGTGGTGAGGAGTGACTTCAGCCGTGATGGGCAAGCCCTCAGCCTTTGCAGCGCGAACCAATTCGACGCTGCCCTGTGTAGACAGATGCATGAAGTGTTCGCGTGCACCAGTGATGCGCACAAGCTGGATATCGCGGCGAACCATTTCTTCTTCGGCCGCTGATGGCCACCCGGGCACTCCCATCGTTGAACAGCAGGCTCCATCGTGCATCACTGCACCCACAGTCATACTTGCAACTTCGCAATGTTGCGCCAAAGTGAGATTCAATCGTTTCGCAACCATGAGTGCGCGCTGCATAACAAGCGCATCTTGAACGCCCGTGCCGTCATCGGTAAACAGAGTCACACCTTCTTGTGCGAGTTGATCATAGGGAACCAACTTCGTTCCAAGGCGGCCAACTGTGATGCATCCGGAAGGAATCACTTCACACAAACCAACAGCCAAGCCTCGTTCACGTACGAACTGGACTGTCTTTACATTGTCTTGAGCTGGGTCCGTGTTTGGCATCGCTACTACAGCGGTAAAACCACCAAGCACAGCGGCGCGACTGCCCGATTCAATTGTCTCTGCTTCTTCTTTGCCTGGTTCACGCAGGTGTGTATGCAGATCGACGAAACCAGACGAAATAAAGCATCCGGAGGCTTCCAACACAACGTCACCGGCGAGAGATTCTCCGATGGCTTCAATCACGCCATTTGCGATGCGCACATCAGCAACAAACATCGAATCAGGATTCACCACTGTCGCACCGCGAATCACTATGGACTGGTTATTAGTGCTCACGCCTCGACTCCATTCGACAGTGTGGTTGTGGCATCGCCGCCCAGGAGACTGAAGAGCACAGCCATACGGATCGAAATTCCGTTCGTGACTTGTTGCAATATGCGCGAACCCGGCACCACGGACGGGTCAACGATCATCTCGACTCCACGATTGATGGGGCCAGGATGCAGAAGCAATGCATGGCTTTGCATTCGTGCAGCGCGCTCTGGCGTCAGCGCGAACAATGAGCTGTATTCACGAAGGCTCGGCATCTGAGCTGAATCCATTCGCTCACGTTGTATACGAAGCATGTACACAACGTCGACCACATCAATCACATCGTCGAGGGAATCAGCGGTGGTTACCCCCCACCCTTCAAGTGAGGTTGGCAAGAACGCTGCGGGAGCCACCAAGACAACCTTCGCACCGAGACGCGTGAATACATCGATGTCACTGCGAGCAACTCGTGAATGTTTGATGTCTCCCACGATCGCAATAGTTCGGCCGTGCATGGAATTCAATTCATTGAAATTGCGTGTAATTGTGTAGGCATCCAGAAGAGCTTGTGTGGGGTGCTGGTGCCACCCGTCTCCGGCATTGATAACCGCAGCATCTGTCCATTGCGTGATCTGTAGCGGAGCGCCACTTGATTTATGTCGCACCACAAACGCATCAACGCCCATCGCAGACAGGGTCTCAATGGTGTCACGCAAGCTCTCACCCTTATTGACACTTGACGAACTCGCCGTAAAAGTCATGACTTCAGCTGACAGACGAGTTGCTGCTGTTTCAAAACTCAGTCGTGTTCGCGTTGAATCTTCGAAGAACACACTGGCAACCGTGCGGCCACGCAACGCTGGAACTTTCGGAACTGCGCGTGAATTGATTTCTGCCATGTGGTCAGCCATCGCCAAGACCGAGAGAATCTCTTCAGTACTAAGATCGCGCGTTGACAAGAGATGCTTCATGACTGCTCCCCCGAAGTGGCTACTACTGTCACGCCGTCAGGACCGACACTTACTTCGTCTGAGAAATGCGTCGGAATGTTCTTACCGACATAGTCGGGACGAATTGGCAATTCTCGATGTCCTCGGTCAACCATGACCGCCAGCTGTACTGCACGTGGACGTCCGTGATCATTGAGCGCTTCTAATGCCGCGCGCACCGTTCGCCCTGTGAACAACACATCATCAACTAGCACGACAGTTCGTCCGGTCAGATCGACAGGGATATCCGTGGGAGCAGACAGCACAATGGGACGAAGGCTGAAATCATCTCGATACATGGAGATATCTACTGCTCCGAGTGGAACAGACACCGCGGGCGAAATCTGAGCGATGTTGTCATGGAGGCGGCTTGCGATCCATGTGCCGCCTGTCTGCATTCCGACGATGACGACATCAGATAGATCAGGGTTCCGCTCAACAATCTCGTGAGCGATGCGCTTCAACGCCTTATCAACATCAGTAACGCCGAGAATCTCGGAAGATGCTGTCGATGTCTGACTCATTGCGCGAGTACCTCTGGAAGGACGGGCATGAAAAACGCCCCTCGCGAGGGGCGTGCGGGCATGAAGAATCGAGCCATATTGTCCTTCCGTTCGAGCCTCACAGGACCCGTTTTACGGTCGACACCACTGTAGCACGAGAGAGGGACTGAGCGCTAGGGGGTCTTTCGGGCAAAAAGTTGCCAGGAATCATTTGCCTTGAATTCATAGAAATCGCCCGAGACAGCATTCCAGTCCTTGAGATTTTCGCCGTCGAGGTTGCGAGGCAGAAGTACAAACTCAATGCCGTCTGCCAATGGACTTCGCTGGCCTTCCTTCGAGGTGTCAGGCCCGTACATCACAATGCGGAACGGATTCGGAAACTGATAAATCTCTGTGCGATGTGCCAGGTGAGGCGCTGTGGAATACAACACTGAGATTTTTGCGTTCGGTGGAATCTGCGCATACATCTCTTCGGCAGCAAGAGCTACCGGATGCTGCGCACCCCAATGTGGGTACTCATCCAACCGAAAGGGCACATACGACCACAACGAGGCACACCACAAGGAAGAGACCAAGACAACAGCAACGAGAACGCGGCGCAGACCAATGCCAACTCGCCCTACTCCCACAATTGCTGCAATCAGTAATGCCGGAACTGCAACAAGTGAATAGTGATATTCGATGTGGAACTGGTACCAGAAATTACTGACCGTATTACCGATAAGCACCAACACGCTGATGACTGCAACTTCGGGAGCGAGAAAACTCAACAATGCGAACGGTGCAAACATCTTCCACCAGTACATCAATCGACCCTCGGACGATAAATACTCAATGACATTTGTGGGATTGGTGAAGCTCTCTTTGATGAAGCCTGAGATTCCACCAAAAGGAATTCGCCAACCATTTCGAGTTGGTACACCGATGAGGTTCTTCATCAGTACAAACATGCCAAGTAAAGCCGCCGTTACCCCCGCACCAATTGTCAAAAGACCGCGACGTGTTTCTCCGCGCATTGCCACCATTGCCCCCAGCGGAACAATGACTAAAACAACATCTTCTTTGACCAAGAGCGACAGCACCACTGCCACCCAATACCAACGCCACCGTTTGGTCAGAGCCGCAACTATGGCAATGGGAACAAATAGTCCCAAAAATGAATCGGGGTGATAGTTCTCGAAAATCGTGCCATTGACTGCAGGGTTCACCAACCATGCCACTGCGAATGCACAACCAAGAGCTGCGCTATTGAGATGGCGTCTCGCGAAAAAATAGATCGGCAGCGCGCCTGCAGCAACAACGACAGATTGCAATGCCAGAAGAGTCTCGGTACCGGGCCAAATCCAATACAGCGGTGTTACAAAAATCAGAATAAGTGATGCATGATCACCAAAAAGGTTGCGGCCCATCAAAGTGACGAAAGGAGCATGGAAACGAGACAGCAACCAGACTCCTTGGTCGTACAGTCCCACGTCAAACGATGAGGTTCCGAGACCTCGGTGAATATCCCATTGCAATCGCGTTGTTGCAACAGCAGAGCACGCACATAACAGCACTACTGTCCATGTCCACAATGAGGTCTGTGCAATCCGATCTCGAAGCGCAGGGGCCTTCACACCTACGACGTCGGAACTCATGTATCCATATTTACAGAACGGGACGTGCAGTCTTTGCCACTGCTGCAAGGACTCCGTTGACGAATCGTCCGGAGTCGTCTGTAGAGAATCTCTTCGCTAATTCAACAGCTTCATCGATGACCACAGCGATGGGCACATCAGGCCGAGACGTCAGTTCAAAGATGGCGAGACGAAGGATGGCACGGTCAAGAGCTGGCATGCGATCAAGCGCCCATCCTTTTGCGTGAGTAACGATTGTTTCATCGATGGCGACCCTGTGTGCTTCAATACCGTTCAGCAATTCACCGGTTAAGTCAGCAGATGCAACTCCCCTGTCAGCCAATAACTCGAGTGGAGACATTGAACGTTGTTCAGATTCGTATAGGAAAATAACTGCCTGCTCGCGAGCATCAGTTCTTTCGTCACTGGCGCGGAATGATTCCGGATCGCGCGCCATTAGACGCGTGTGACGTAATCGCCGGTGCGAGTGTCGACTTTCACTTTGTCACCGACATTCACGAACAAAGGAACTTGAATGACTTTCCCAGTTTCGAGAGTGGCTGGCTTACGAGCGCCCGAAACACGGTCGCCCTGTACGCCAGGCTCAGTATCAGTGATAACCAACTCCGCAGATGCAGGAATTTCAACTGTGATGATTTCACCGTTGTGATACGCAATGATCGCCATTGCTTGTTCCACAAGATAATCCGCTGCATCACCGAGAGCAGCTGGTGTCACAGTCATCTGGTCGTATGAATCAGTGTCCATGAACACGAAGTCATCGCCGTCTTTGTACAAGAACTGCATGTCACGCTTGTCAAGAATCGCTTGTTCAACACGAATACCCGCATTGAAGGTTTTTTCTAATACATTGCCGTTCTTCAGGTTGCGCAACTTGGTGCGCACAAAGGCTCCACCTTTTCCAGGCTTCACGTGTTGGAATTCAACAACGGTAAAGAGTCCGTTGTCGAGTTGGAGTGTGATTCCGTTTTTCAGATCGTTCGTGGTGATCGCGGGCATGTGAGGTCCTTGGGGGTCTGCGTAAGAATTCGGCACGAATCGCCGGTGACAACGACCAAATCTTCGATTCGAACGCCGCCTACCCCACCACGATAGAGCCCAGGCTCCACTGTCACCACCTCATTGATACCCAGAACTGCTGTGCACCGGGGCGAAAGGATGGGTTGTTCATGGATATACAGGCCTATTCCGTGCCCTGTGCCGTGGACATACTCGTGGTCAACACCTTCGCGCAGGAAAACCGCCCTCGCCGCTGCATCAACCGCCGCACCAAGGACTCCGGCTTTCACAGATGCAATGCCTGCCGATTCCGCCTCGAGCACCAGCTCAAACATGCGTTGATATTCCCCAGATACAGCACCGACACGAATGGTGCGCGTCATATCGCTCTTGTAGCCATCGACCATTGCGCCAAAATCAATTACGACTCCATGACCGCTCTCAACGTGGTCGTTACTTGGTTCATGATGAGGGCGTGCGCCATTTGGCCCAGTCGCAACGATTGTCTCGAACGCCACATCATCTGCTCCGCCCTCTCTCATCAGATGATCAAGTTGATTGCGGATCTGTTTTTCTGACTTACCCATCAAGCCATCAGCTACCACTGTCGCCAAAGCGATATCAGCAATGGTTGCCGCTCGTGCAATTAGTGCAATCTCTGATTCATCTTTCACACGGCGAAGATCATCTAGTTGAGTTTTTTCAGAATGAACTGTGCAGACATTTTGCAGCGTTGTCATGTGATGAGCAGTGAGATGCGATGGATCTACGGCAAGCCCTGACGTATCAACAATGCGTCCGATCATCTCTTCTGTCGTGATGTCTGCAATCACACGTTCAACATGCACCAATGCCTGTGATGTCGAGGTTTCGGCTATCGCACGTTCAAAATATCGACCATCTACTAACAGCCAAGCATCATGCGTCGAACGCTGCACCACCAATTGTGCTGTGCCACCTGTAAAGCCCGTCAACCAACGGATGTCTTCTAGCCGAAGAACCAATACAAAATCGGCTGCACTACTCGCACTGAGACGAGACAGGCGTCGAGATACGTCCATTACTGTGCGGCTAATTCGACCAGTGCCTCAACGGCCAATGCATACCCGAGTCCACCGAATCCGGAAATGGTTCCGTTCACGACGGGAGCCAACACACTGACGTGACGAAACTGTTCACGCGCGCCAGGGTTAGATAGATGTACCTCGATCACATTGCCGGGATACGACTTCAAGGCGTCATGAACAGCCCACGAGTAATGAGTGAAAGCCCCGGCATTAATGATGATTCCATCTGCTTTGCCCTTGGCTGCGTGAATCGCATTCACCATCTCGCCCTCAGTATTGGACTGAAGATGCTCTACAACGATGCCGTGTGTTGATGCCGCCGCAACAACCGTTGCTACATGGTCCGCCAACGTTGCATGGCCGTACACCTCTGGTTCGCGTGTGCCAAGAAGATTCAGGTTTGGACCATGTAAAAGAAGAATGGACGACATAGACATATCAGCCACCGTACTCCGCCCAGGTTGCCTGATCGATGGAATAAACAATGTGGGGTTGCCCCCACCATCCAGGCGTATTCGGATGATCGAAGTCCAGGTCCTCGCGGCGCTTCATTCCGATTCTCTTCATCACGGACTCACTCGGCGTATTTGTTTCAGTCGTAAACGAAAAAATCTCAGGAATATCATGCTCTTCAAATCCGATTCGCAGTGCTTCCTTCGCAGCCTCAGTGGCATAGCCCTTACCCCACGCCCACGAAGCCAACCGCCAGCCAACTTCGACACATGGCGTAAAGGAAACGTCAAACGACGCAATGGCTAATCCGGTGAACCCAGCAAACCTGCCATCAACTTCTATTGCCCACAGCCCAAAACCACGCTCAGTAATTGCCGCATCTGCCCGTGTAACGAAAGCCTCACATTCGGATGGTGTCATTACTGATGGAAAATATCTCATGACATTCGGGTCAGCGCACATCTGCGCGAACGGTTCAACATCTGACTCGTGCCATTCGCGCATCACCAGTCGCTCAGTGCGATACATGACTACCCCAGTCGAGCGATGAGATCTACGAGAGCTTCGCGAATTTTGGTATCTGAAATCCCAGAGACCACTTCGAGACCAGTTGCTGAGTCGAGAACAAAAGTGATCGAATCAATTGCTTTCTTATCTCTACCCATATCAATAATGAGCTGATCTGGCGTTATGCCGTTCGGCAATGCATGACGAAGGCCGTACACACCATGCACAACTTCGTAGTGTTGATCAACACGATCAGCGTCAATGCGACCCATCCGGTGAGCTAGGTGTGCTGCATACAACACACCAATGGCCACAGCTTCGCCGTGCGCAATGGAAAAATCAGTTGCAATCTCTAACGCATGAGCCAGCGTGTGTCCGTAATTCAATAGCGCACGGATACCGCCTTCGCGCTCATCAGCAGACACAATGTCAGCCTTGATACGAACACAGCGAGCAATTCGGTCAACCATCGACAATGAACTCAGGTCCTCACGGACAATAAAGTGATACTTAGCCATCTCGCCAAGACCACACCGCATCTCGCGCGCAGGCAATGTGTCAAGTGCATCCATCTCACACACAACGCCATGAGGTTGCCAATATGCGCCCACAAGGTTTTTACCTTCAGCGATATTGACGCCTGTCTTGCCGCCAACAGCAGCATCAATCATGGCCAACAATGATGTAGCCACGTGCACCACGGGTATTCCCCGGTGATACGACGCAGCAGCGAACCCAGCAACATCAGTAACCATTCCGCCACCTACTGCAACAATCACGTCTCCGCGAGTAAGACCCTCTTGAGAAAATTCACGACACAAGCGTTCAATAGTGGTGAGGGTCTTATAACTCTCACCTTCTCCGATGACATGGGTTGAGACCGCAAGGTCTCCGAATGCGGGAATGTACTTTGCTGGTATTCCCTCTTGAGTCACTATCGCAACTCGACGTGCAGAAGCCGGGATCATGTTCTTGGCATGAGACAACACTCCGTGACCAACCACAACGGAATATGAGCGGTCTCCCAGATTGACGATCTCTTCTACAACATCACTCATGATCATTTCCTGCAAATTCTTCTTGCTCGTCAAGTGCGTCGATTAACAAATCAACAACTGATTCAATACTGCGATCCGATACGTCAATCACTATGTCTGCGACCGAAGCATAGAGCGGCCCGCGGTCTTCTGACATCTGTGTCAAAGTTCCCATTCGGTCATTATCTAGCAACGGACGGTGAACACCCTTAGCCGTGCGTTCCGCTAGCACCTCGGGCCGCGCATGCAACCAGACAACTACTGCAGTGCCGGCATTTCGAGCAACGTCAAGGAGCGCCCTGTTCTGTTCACGCACAACGACACCACCGGCACCCGCAATGATCGGGCTTCCGGGACGAGAAAGACACTCGCGCAAAACTTCAGTTTCAAGTTCGCGAAAAACTGCTTCTCCGGACTCAGCAAAAATCTCACGAACTGATCGGCCATCACGAGACTCAATCAATTTGTCCGTATCAAGAAGTTCAACGTGACGATGTTCAGCGAGTAATCGCGCCACCGTGGTCTTACCCGTTCCCATAAGCCCAACAAGGACAATGGAGGGTTCTGAACGGGTCACGACTCTAGTGTTGCCCGAAATGACGTTGCATTGCGAATGAATTCGGAAAGTGAGTCTCCACCGAACTTACGCTGCGCCTCTGCGGCAAGAACTAGTGCAACCATTGTCTCGGCAATAACACCCATAGCTGGAACCGCCGTGACATCTGTGCGTTCTTTGAAACTGACAGTTTCTTCTTTTGTCACTGTGTCAACGGTCTTCAGAGTTGGCTTATTCAAAGTGGCTAATGGCTTCATCGCTGCTCGCACGATCAGAGGTTCACCTGTAGTGATTCCGCCTTCGGTGCCACCTGAACGATGACTGTCACGCACATAACGATGTTCTGTTGCGTCCCACGAGATGGGGTCATGGGCTTGACTGCCGCGAAGACCGGCAATTTCCCAACCGTCACCAATTTCGACACCTTTGACTGCTTGGATGCTCATGATTGCTTGCGCCAACAATGCGTCAATCTTGCGATCCCAATGAACATGACTGCCCAAACCGATTGGCACGCCGTGTGCAATGACTTCCACGATTCCGCCCAGGGAATCACCTTCGCGAGCAGCAGACTTAATAGCTGCGATCATTGCGTCTTCACCGGTCTTTGAAAAACAGCGCACTTCGGAGGCATCAATAGCAGCAAGATCAGCCATCGTGGGCAATGTCACTGCAGGGGTAGCTGCATCTCCCATTCGAACAACGTGACTGAGAACTCCGACACCGAGGTGCGACAACAACTGCTTAGCTAACGCACCAGCCGCCACACGCGCTGCTGTCTCACGGGCACTTGCGCGTTCCAGCACATCGCGAGCATCTGTAAAGCCGTACTTCTGCATTCCGACAAGATCTGCATGACCAGGGCGCGGTTGAGTGAGCGGAAATTCGGTAGCACCAGGCTCTGGCGACATTTCTGCATGCCACTTATCGCTGCGGAACCATTCTGAGTTTTGGATTTCGATGGAGATGGGTGAACCAAGCGTGCGGCCATGACGAACTCCGCCGACCAATGTGACGCGGTCTTCTTCGAAGCGCTGACGAGGACCTCTGCCGTAACCAAGTCGACGACGAGCTAATTCAGATTCAATATGTTCGGCCAAAATGGGAAGGCCCGCAGGAAGACCCTCAACAATGACTGTGAGGGCGCGACCATGAGATTCGCCGGCTGTGAGGTACCTAAGCACGGTTTTCAGACTACTTGCGGCGAGCGGAAAGTTCCCGCTCTGCGGCTAATCGCATCGCTGATGCGTCAGAGAATTCTCCAAACCAGAGTTTTTGCTGGTGTCGAGCTTGGTGAATCAGCATCCAGAGCCCGTCCACCACCGTGGCGCCTGCCACACGAGCAGCTGAGAGCAAAGCAGTCTCGAGCGGTGAGTACACGGCATCAAGGACAGTCAATCGGTTATGAAGCACCGATGAATCAACTGGCAAATCAGAACTATTCATTCCGACAGACGTTGCATTAATCAGTATTGACGCTGATGCAATTGCGCTCTGACTCCCAGCAGAAATTGACACTTCGTCTCCGAAGCCTGAAAAAGAATTGACAAGATCCATCGCATGAGACTGCGTGCGATTGACAATCACCACATGTGCACCACGCCGAACAAGCGCAAGTGCAATTGAGCGAGCTGTGCCACCAGCACCGAGCAACACAACGGTTGCCCCACGCAAGCGAGCCCCACCTTGTTCAACCAACGCATCACAACATCCGTCACCATCGGTGTTGTGACCAATGGATCCATTTGGACCGAACGAGATGCAATTCACTGCATTTAAGAAGTCGGCGTCAGGTGTCACAAAATCGAGGTAGTCAATGACCGCTTCTTTGAGAGGCATCGTGACAGATATCCCGACAAGACCTGCCGATTGAAGGTTTGCCATTGTCGTCTCAACTTCTTCAACCCCGCATTCCACGGCGACATACTCGCCGCTTCGTTGCGCAGCCGCGAATGCTGCGTTATGTATGGCAGGAGAAAGCGAATGAGATATGGGTGACCCAATAACCGCTGCAATCGTGCTCATGGAAGTAGTCCTGCAACCTTTGCCTTCTCAACGTTGAGCAGGTGTTGTTCATATGTAGTTGCAAAAACATGACCACCCGCCGCATCGGCAAGTACGTAGTACAAATATTCACATTTCACTCCTGCTGCAAGACCAATACATGCGGCATCAGTTGCAGGGGGCGTTCCGAATGGCGCAAGTGCCGCCTGAATAGACGCTTTTCCAGGGTTTGCTATTGGGGTTGGTGGCAGACCCGCATGTACATACGTGTTGTATGGAGTATCCGTTGCTTTCATATCAGTCCATGTCATTGCCGGATCTTGCCCGTATTTCACCGATGCATCGATTTCCAATTTCATCTTCTTTGCTAAGCGGTTGTAAATGACCTGAGCAATCTTTGGCCGATCTGTGGCGACTTTCGCTTCACGCTCAATCAATGAGGCAACAATCAAAATTTCATATGGAGAAAATCCTCGAGCCTTCGCCCCTGCCGTGAGGTCAACTTGTCGAGATACTCGTTCCATCATCGACACCAGGCGTGCGACCACCCGAGACTCCGTATCATCGCCCGATATTTGATACGTGTCAGGAAACAATAAGCCTTCTAGGGAAGCAACCGTTTTCGGACGCAATGCCGACGCTGTGTCAGGGCTATTTGCAGCTGCTATGAAATCCTCTGGCTTCATGAAAGTCATTTTCTCTGAGAGCCTTTGAGCCATTTGAGCAACGGTCATCCCTTCAGGGAACGTGACAGAGATGAATGTCTGAGCTGGCGGCGTTGATAATGCTTCGATAATTGAACCTGCATTATCTTTCGGCTTCAATGCGTAATAACCAGGAGTTAAAGCAATCGTGCCTTTCGTGGAGACATACCAACGAAAAATTGTGGCATTACGAATGATGCCAGCATCTTGTAATCGTGAAGCAACAGAAGACATGTTGTCGCCTTCATTCACCGTGAAGTTCACAGCAACACCAGGCGTACCAGACGGATTCAGAACACGAACTGTCCACCACCCCATGCATCCGAGAAGAAGTAGAGAGGAAGCAACAACAATTGCGACCGTACGTGTCACACCTCGTAGTTGACGAAATTCTGGTGGAGTCGATTCAAGTGAGTCATCTGATACTGCGGTGACGCGATCCCAGGGATCGTCATGCCAATTATTAGGAAGAAGTGGATCGCCTGTCATGACTTGGCCTGATGAGCTTGCGTATCTAACCACGATTGCAACATGACCGCAGCGGCAACTTTGTCAACAACGCGCCGACGCGCTTGAGCATTCATCTTTTGTTCCATCAACACTCGATCTGCTTCCACCGTTGTAAGACGTTCATCATGAACATGAACGGGTACTCCCACAACCGTAGCCATGCGTGCAGCTTCGACTCGGGCAGCTTGTGCGGCTTTCCCCTCTGATCCATCCATATTCAATGGAAGTCCCACGATGACCGCTTCGGCCTCTTCTTCAACGACCATCTTTGCGATATTGCGATGATCCCCGCCCATTGATCCGCATCGCTTCAATACGGTGTACGGAGTTGCAATGGTGCCACTGCGATCAGATGTTGCAATGCCGATTCGCTTTGAACCGAGATCAATGCCAAGCACTCTCACGAATTATGCAATCGAACCGATAGCGGCTCGGGTCTTGTCCCGTGCAAGTTGTAACGCTTCGTCGAGGGCAGCCGGATTCTTTCCACCAGCTGTTGCGATGTCACCTTTACCACCGCCGCCTCCACCAACTGCCTGCGCAGCTTCTTTAATAAGTTCAGATGCATTGCCTTTTACTGCTGGCGTGGTGGCCGCTACGAGTGATACTCCCCCAGTGTCTGTAACAGCACCAACGATGACGGCAATAACACCAGGCTGTTGGCGAATTGCAACAGCAAGATCGCGTACGTCACCAGCGGTAAGGCCATCAACACGCGCAACAACAAGACCATCTACTGCTGTAGCGGCTAATTCAACTGCACGTCCGACGGATAACTTGCCGCGCAAGACCTTGATCTCATCATTCGCAGCTTTCAGTTCATCAAGTCTGCGCAACACTCCGGATGCAGCTTCATCAGGGCGCACTCCGACAGCCTGAGATATCTCATTCAAAATGGCATCATTGCGTTGCATATATGAAACGGCATTTGCGCCGGTGACCGCCTCGATACGACGCAAGTTGGAGCCGATTGACGATTCGCCAATAATTTTGATGAATCCGATGTCGCCAGTAGCCGACACATGTGTACCGCCGCACAATTCAGTTGATGCACCTGCATTCAGCACACGCACAACATCACCGTACTTATCTCCGAAGAATGCAATTGCGCCAGCAGCGAGTGCTTCTTCTTTTGACGATTCAGTAGCGGTGACAGGCGAATTGGTCAAGACCTGTGCATTTGCCAAGGTCTCAATTTTCATGATTTCTTCTGCGGTCACTGCGTCATAGTGACTGAAGTCAAAACGCAACCGATCAGGAGACACAAGGGATCCCGCTTGCTTCACATGCTCGCCCAGGACTGTTCGAAGAGCCCAGTGCAATACATGCGTGCCGGTGTGATTACGACGCGTGGCTGTACGCGCATCAACATTGATTCGTGCAGTGACAGCGACCCCTTCAGTGGGCTCACCTGACACGACACGACACACATGTCGGCGTAGTCCTGGCAATGCAAAATTCGTATCAATCACTGATAATTCGAAACCGTCGCCGATGATGGTGCCGATATCGCCGACTTGGCCACCACTCTCTGCATAAAACGGCGTGTGATCGAGGAAGACTTCAACACATGAGTCGTCACCGTCAATGACCGCAAGAACAGTCGACTCAGACGAATCATGAACATAACCTACAAACTCTGTGACTCCGTGAGCCTCCATGACTTCGCGGTAAGCCTCTACCCGGTCCGCATCAGAACGGCCTGATTTGCGTGCGCTCTTAGCTCGTGTCTTTTGTTCATTCATTTCTGACTGAAAGCCAGCAATGTCGACATCGACTCCGCGCTCACTAGCAATTTCTTGTGTGAGTTCCAATGGAAAGCCATACGTATCGTGCAACAAGAACGCGGACCTTCCGGACAACTTCTTATTGCCACCCGACAGATCGTCTTCAAGGATCGACAAACCAGTCTTCAAGGTATGACGGAAGCGTTCTTCTTCTTTTGTGAGCACACCAAGAACGAAATCCTTGTTCTTCGCCACATCGGGATACGCAGTAGCCATGACATCAATTGCCGTATTAGCCAATGATGGCATCACCAATTTTTCAGTACCGAGTAAATACGCGTGACGAACTGCTCGACGAATAATGCGCCGCAACACGTACCCACGGTTTTCATTACTTGGAAATACTCCGTCGTTGATGAGCATCGCTGCTGAACGCGCATGCTCTGCCAAGACTCGCAAGCTGAAACTATTACGGTCTTCGTAATCGCCAATTTTGTAGTGCGCGCCCGTTGTGGACTGAGCTTGTTCAATGATGGGGAACAACACGTCTGTTTCCCAGACCGAGTCAACACCTTGTACCAGCGCAAGAATCCGCTCTAAACCAGCGCCCGTGTCGATACTTGGTTTGGGCAACGGCGAACGCGAGCCATCAGGAGCTTGGTTGTACTGCATAAATACAAGGTTCCAAAACTCCATAAACCGATCACCGGTTGGATCATTTGCAGGACCACCATCAGGTCCAAATGCTGCTCCGCGGTCAATATGAATTTCAGAGCATGGTCCGCATGGTCCGGTATCCCCTGCTTGCCAGAAATTGTCTTTGTCGCCAAGTCGCTGAATGCGATTCATTGGCACTCCGACTTGTTCATGCCACATTGCTTCGGCTTCATCATCTGATTCATGGACAGTGATCCACAAACGATCGCCATCGAATCCGAAAACCTCTGTGACCAGTTCCCATGACCAGGGAATTGCGTCAGATTTGAAATAGTCACCGAAACTGAAATTGCCGAGCATCTCGAAAAAGACAAGGTGACGTTTCGTACGACCTACTTCGTCGAGGTCGTTATGTTTCCCACCGGCTCGAACACATTTTTGAACAGTGACAGCTCTGTTGTAGGGAGCAACTTCATCACCCATGAAGTACGGCTTAAACGGCACCATGCCTGCCACCGTGAACAACAAGGTGGGGTCATGAGGAATCAGACTGGCCGACGGAACAACAGTGTGTCCTTTGTCGGCAAAATAGCCAGAAAAGGCTCCACGAAGCGCATCAGCTGAGCGCGGGATACTGGAGCTGTGTGACGATGCCATGAAGGCACCATCTTAGCGATGGCTGGTTCTCTGGCGGGGTGGGTTATGACGGCGGGTCGAATTAGAGGACGTCCTCGGCATCGAAGACGATGGCGTTGCAGATCCAGTCGAATCCCGATTGCGATAGTTGTCCACCAAGGACATCACGCCATCGGAGAGCGCAATGATGCTGCGCCTGACTCCGGCTGCGATGGCATCAGCGATGTTGGCAGGTGTCAACTTTTCTGAAACAGACACGATGGTTCGTTTCACCCAGACCACAATGCTTGCTCCGGCAACGGCCCCAGACACAAACCAAAACATGCGACGCATCATGACCGCAACGCATCAACTTTGTTATGCGGGGTCCTCATGGCCTTCACGGTAGTACCGCAATTCGCCTAATCCCAACGGAAGGTACGACGGCGGTTCCACGGTGGTCGGAGGCGCTTGTCCTGTATGGCCTTCCCGCACGTCAGACAGTGCGCGAGATATTGCATCTGTCACCGAACGACTCTTCGGAGCTCGAGCCAAATAGATGACCGCATGAGCCAGATTCAGCTGTGCCTCTGGCAATCCGACCCTTTCCAGTACTTGGGCTGCTGCTGTTGCAATGACAAGTGCATTGTTGTCCGCCAACCCAATGTCTTCGCTTGCGAAAATCATCATTCGTCGAGCGATGAATCGTGGGTCCTCCCCTGCCTCCAACATTCTGGCAAGCCAATGGAGTGCGACATTTACATCGCTAGCACGCATTGATTTTATGAACGCAGAAATTACGTCGTAATGATCATCTCGTCCCATTCGTGACACGCTCGTATCGAGGGCCGTTGTAGCAGCCGAAATATCAATGCGGCCGTTCGTTGCTAACGCACAACACACTTCAAATGCAGTAAGAGCCTGACGAGCATCTCCTGTCACACGACGAGCAATCAGTTCGAGTGCATCTTCGTCCGCTGGAATTCCTTCTGTCTCTACTGCTCGGTGAAGCAAATCCATAATCGCTTCTGCATCAACAGGCTTTAACGCAAAGACAGACGAGCGACTACGAAGAGCAGGGTTGACCGAGAACGCGGGATTCTCTGTTGTTGCACCCACAAGTGTGATGAGACCGCTTTCAACTGCATGCAATAAGGCATCTTGTTGCACCGTAGAGAACCGATGAATCTCATCGACGAACACAACAGTGCCACGATCATCAATGGTGAGTCTCCGACGCGCCGTTTCAATAACTTCGCGAATATCTTTCACGCCTGCAGTCACTGCACTTAAGCGTTCAAAACCACGTTGCGTAGTTGACGCCACAAGTTCAGCCAACGTTGTTTTTCCCGTACCCGGAGGACCCCACACAATGATTGATGACAAGCGATCACTTTCAATCAATCGACGTAATGGACCATTCGGACCAACTAGATGATTCTGACCTACTACGTCATCGAGTGAGCGAGGACGCATACGCGCAGCGAGTGGAGACCGTGCTGCGAGTCGATCTTCCGTCGATGACGTAAAGAGGTCAGGTGAATCCACGACTACGACGAAGCAGGTGGTGGCAACAACCGAAGACCCAAATCAGCAAGATGCGCTGGGTCCACTGGTGTCGGTGCATTCGTCATTGGGTCAGAGCCACTCTGTGTCTTTGGAAACGCAATGACTTCGCGAATATTTTCTTCACCAGCCAGGATTGCGGCAAGACGATCAATACCGAAAGCAAATCCACCGTGCGGGGGGGCTCCGTATTTGAACGGCTGCAAGAAGAAACCAAAACGCTTGTCTGCTTCTTCGTCGCTGATACCCAATTGATTAAACACCCGACGTTGCATCTCTGGCTCGTGAATACGAATAGAACCTGAACCAAGTTCCCAACCATTCAAGACAAGGTCATATGCCAGGGCACGAACTTTGAGAGGTTCTGTGTCGAACAGTGACATGTCATCGGGATGTGGGTGACAGAACGGGTGATGGCCAGGACGAGGGCGACCCGATACCGGGTCGATTCCAATGAACAATGGGAACTCAGTAACCCATACATACTTATAGGGACCTTCATGCACTGGTGGACGACCAATGTCGTTACGCAGCTGGCCAAGTACTTCACATGTGGTGTCCCACTCATCTGCGACCAACAACAGCAAGTCGCCTTCTGTTGCGCCCATTGCAGAAACCAGTGCGGTCTTTTCAGAGTCGCTCAGGAATTTCGCAACAGGTGAATCGATGGCACCCTCAGCGCCGATCTTCATCCAAACAAGACCCTTTGCACCGATCTTCTTGGCGCGATCCGTGAGACCATCGAGTTTGTTTCGACCAAACGCTGCAGCATCTGGGTAGGTCTTGGCATCAACACAAATACCCTTGATACATGACGCACCAGCAAATGCCTTGAATTCAGTGCCTGCGAACAACGGTGTTAGTTCGATGAGTTCCATTGCAAACCGAAGGTCAGGCTTGTCAATACCAAACCGATTCATGGCGTCGTGCCACGTAATGCGCTCGATTTCAGGAGGAGCTTCTCCGGTTACCACAATTGCTGCTGCAACAACTGCACGTCCGATATTTTCCAACACGTCATCTTGCGAGACGAACGACATCTCTGCGTCAAGCTGCATGAATTCATATTGGCGATCCGCACGCAAGTCTTCATCGCGAAGGCAACGAGCAATCTGGTAGTACCTGTCGACTCCTGCCACCATGAGTAACTGCTTCCAGAGTTGCGGAGATTGTGGCAGTGCAAAGAACGAACCTGGTTCTTTTCGAGACGGAACCAGAAATTCACGTGCGCCTTCAGGAGTAGACGGCATCAGGAACGGAGTTTCGACTTCAACGAATCCGTTTGTCTCCATCTCTTTTCGGATTGCACTGTTGATCTGTGCGCGCACGCGCAAGTTCTTCTGCATTCTTTCGCGTCGAATATCGAGATACCGGAACTTCAATCGAATTGATTCATCTACATCGTCTGCACGCGCATCAACAGGAAACGGTGGTGGCTCGGCTGAGTTCAGAATCTCGACAACGCAATCGCCAATTTCGACCATGCCAGTTGTGAGAGACGAGTTGATGGTGCCTTCAGGTCGCGCACGCACAACGCCCGTGACCCGAATGACGTATTCGCTGCGTACATCGACGTCATTGTCTACAACACATTGCATGATTCCGGAATGGTCGCGAATATCAACGAAAGCTAGATGTTCTCCGTGCTCACGGCGACGGGCAACCCAACCGCAGAGCGACACAGTTTGTCCAACGCTTGCTATATCTAATTCTCCACACATGTGTGTTCGCATTGCAGTGGATCTCATGGGGTGTGCCGCCTTGGCTGTCTCGGTCCAAGAACCGACTCCAGATGACTCTGCAGTTCAATTGATGGAATAGTTGTTTGTTCAGATGTAGAGAGATTGCGCACGGTGCACGTTGATTCCTGGGCCTCAGAGTCGCCAATGATGACTGCAACCTGTGCCCCACTTCGATCTGCGCTCTTCATTTGTGACTTCATACTGCGGCCTTCAAAAGCTCGATCAGAAGAGAAACCGCTCTGACGCAATTGGTGAGTGATTGACAATGCGTGGCTACCACCAGTTGTATCAATGACAAAGACATCTAAGACAGGAAATCCGTATGAGAAACATTCTTCTGCGTCGCACGCAAGCAATGTGCGGTCGACCCCGAGAGCAAAACCGATTCCAGGGGTAGCAGGGCCACCAAGGTCTTCGACGAGACCGTCATATCGACCACCGCCGCCGACTGCATTTTGGGCTGAGTCAAGTGAGCCCGATACAAATTCAAAAGTTGTGCGTTGGTAGTAATCGAGTCCGCGAACGAGACGCTCGTTGACAACGTATGGGATCTGTAACGAGTCAAGCCCTGCACACACAGCTGCAAAGTGAGCAGCGGCATCAGTACTCAGAAACGCACCAATTGTTGGAGCACCAGCAATTGCGTCAGCATCTTGAGGCCTCTTTGAATCGAGTACACGTAGTGGATTGCGCTCTAATGTTGCCAAGGCTTCGGCACTCATTGTGCCGCTATGGGTTTTGAAATACGCGCCGAGTGCCTCGACATAGCGACCACGGTCACCTGCATCACCTAGCGAGTTAATGATCAATGAGACGTTGCTCAACCCAATTGCTTTGTAGAAATCCCAACCGAGCGCGATGACTTCAACATCAAGCTGAGAGTCATCAACACCCAAGACTTCGATACCTACTTGATCAAACTGTCGATACCGTCCGGCTTGAGGACGCTCGTACCGAAAGTTCGGCCCTGAGTACCACACCTTCCAGGGGGGCGTAGGGCGATGTTGTGCGAAGGCACGACACACACTTGCTGTGTGTTCTGGACGCAGAGCGATATGACGACCACCCTTGTCCGTAAAGTCATACATCTCTTTCGTGACTACATCAGTGGCATCGCCCAGACGCTGAAACACTCCGAGATCTTCAAACATCGGCGGAATGATGTTCTGATAGCCAGCTGATTCGACGCCATCTGCAAAGACCTGCACCAGGGCACGCCATCTACCCGCATGAGGCGGCAAGATATCGCGAGTTCCCGGACTTGTTTGAAACGATGACACAGCCAATCAGGCTAGTCGGACTGCCCACCAGGAACGATGCGATATGCGTCGTACACCGAATCAATTGACTTAATGACCCGCAAAACAGCGTCTAAGTGATTGGGGTCACCTAGTTCGAATTCAAATCGCATCTTTGCTACCCGATCAGAGCCGGTGTGGGTACTGCACGCAACGATGTTGACGTGCTGCTCTGACAGAACATTGGCCACATCGCGCAATAACTTGCTTCTGTCAAGAGCAACCACTTCGACTCCTACGTTGAACATGGTTCCGGGCGATGTTCTGGCCCATTCCACTTCAATCATGCGAGTGGGTTCGCCTTCCACCAATGATCCGGCATTTGCACAATCCGAACGATGGACGCTGACTCCCCGACCCTTCGTGATGAACCCTGAAATCTCATCACCCGGCACAGGAGTGCAGCATCGCGACAAACGAACAAGCACATCTTCAAGACCTTCAACATGAATTCCTGTAGCACTTCGCTTCTCTGTGGTGATGAGATCCATACGCATCGGCATAGCCAATTGCTCATCACTGCCTTCACGCCGCATTGCTCGACCGATTCTCTGAGCAAAACCGCGAGCCGACACATGATGTTCACCTATAGCTGCGAACAATGTGTCGATGTCAGTCATATTGAGTGCTTCAAGTTCCTGCAAGAAAGCATCTGATGTCCATATGCGCTGAACGGGAAGACCTTCTCGGCGCAGTTCCGCAGTCAGATCGTCACGGCCTGTCTCGACCATGTCTTCACGACGCTCACGTGTAAACCAGTTCTTGATCTTGCTCTTGGCACGAGGCGACTGGACAAAACCTAACCAGTCGCGCGATGGTCCAGCGCCTTCAACATTAGAAGTAAAGATCTCACAGGAGTCTCCCGACACCAACGTTGAATCAAGTGACACCAACCGACCATTGACTCTGGCGCCAACACATGAGTGACCGACCTCTGTATGCACGGTGTAGGCAAAGTCCACAGGAGTTGAATTAATGGGCAAAGTAATTACTCTGCCCTTCGGTGTGAATACGAAGACTTCTTCTTGTTCAAGGTCGTTCTTCAAATCGGCCATGAATTCGCCTGGATCAGAAATCTCTGATTGCCAGTCAATGATTCGATTCAACCAATCAGAGTCGTTTGCATCAGTGCCCTCTTTGTACGCAAAGTGAGCAGCAACACCTCGTTCTGCGCGTTCGTGCATCTCTTGAGTACGAATCTGTACTTCTAATGCACGACCTCCTGGTCCAATCACCGTGGTGTGCAATGACTGGTACAAGTTGAACTTCGGCATGGCGATGTAATCCTTGAAGCGACCAACGACGGGCCTCCATTTACCGTGCAAGCATCCGAGCGCGCCGTAGCAATCACGAACACTGTCAACAACGATTCGAATTGCTACAAGATCGAAAATGTCGTCGAAGTCTCTGTCTTTCTGCACCATCTTTTCGTAGATGCTCCAGAGATGTTTCCCACGGCCAGTGACTTGAGCTTCAATATTGACTTCCGACAATCTGGCTGACACCTCTGCAATCGCTTTCGCCAAGTACAGGTCACGTTCCGGAGTTCGCGTGGATACCAAATGATCCAATTCGGCAAAACGCTTTGGATACAGCGCGGCGAATGACAAGTCTTCTAATTGTTGCTTCACCTCTTGCATACCCATGCGGTGCGCCAGGGGCGCATAAATATCAAGAGTCTCTTGTGCAGTGCGTTGTTGCTTTTCCAACGGAACACCAGCCAGTGTTCTCATGTTGTGTAGACGGTCAGCAAGCTTGATCACAAGAACTCGCATGTCTTTGGCCATGGCCACCAACATTTTGCGCATTGTTGCTGCTTGCTGTGCTTCACGCGAATCAAACTGCAGACGCTCTAACTTGGTGACACCATCGACAAGCATTGCAACTTCATCACCAAAATTACGTTGCACGTCTTCAATGGTGATTTCCGTATCTTCCACTGCGTCGTGCAAGAGCGCTGCGGCTAATGACACTTCGTCAAGACCAATGTCAGCAACGATGCGCGCAACTGCGATGGGATGATTGATGTACGCCTCGCCTGAGGAACGCATTTGATTTGTGTGCGCAACACGCGCCACTTCATATGCCCTGTTCACCAAAGACACAGAGGCCTTCGGATGGCGGCTACGGAATGCAGTTAAGAGAGGCGTCAACTCTTCGATGGGCGCGTTCTGCTGACGTCTCCAAGGAAGAACTCGATCGGCAGTACCCATGGTCAAAGGTTAGCGACGAGACTTCTTTCGAGGGCGCGGTGGGTGGCTCAAAAGAGCCTCAACGGCCACGGGGGCAGGAATGACTCCCTGACTCGCGTCTGTTGCAGCCCTGGCAGCAGCCCGACGACCAACAGGGGTACCGGTATGCATGAGGTGAGCCATGTCGACGCCAATAGACAAATGGCCCCGCATGGTCCGGTATTGGTCTGACCGTTCCTTCAAGATGCCAAGCAGAGGGCTCGCAATATAGATAGACGAATAGGCGCCAGTGGCGAGTCCGACAAGAAGAGCGAGAGCAAATTCTCGCAAGGCAATTGCACCAAACACGCCAGACCCAAGAACCAGCAAGCTGAGCACTGGCAACAAGGCAGCGATCGACGTATTCAACGAACGCATGAGAACTTGGTTCATGGACACATTGACAATGTCGCCGTAAGACACTTTGGATCCACTGAAGCGTTCGTTGTTGTCGTGCACTTTGTCGAACACAACGATGGTGTCATACAAGGAGAATCCGAGAATGGTAAGAAAGGCCACAACAGTTGCCGGAGTCACTTCAAGTTTAAAAACTGAATACACACCGACGCTGATTCCGACGTCGTGGACCATCGCAAGAATTGCCGACAAGGCCATCCGCCACTCGAATCGCCAAGCGATAAAGAGAGAAACGATCAGGAAGAAAATCAACAACGCCTTGATGGCTTTAGTGGTGATATTGCGACCCCACGTTGAACTCACCGTGGACACACTGACGTCATTGACGGTCGCTTTCGCTGACTTAGCAAGCGCTTCTTGAATGGTGGTGCGAGTGGCAACTGGCAAGTCTCCCAATTGGATACGAACACGCTTTGTGGTTCCCGAAGTGAGGGTTTGAATTTTGACGTTGTCGGTTTTGATCTTGTTAGCAACAAGAATTTCTTTAGCTTTTGCTTCTGACATGGTGCCAGCAACCGGAACTTCAAAAGCAACTCCACCTTTGAAGTCGATTCCGAGATTCAATCCTTGGGTAAACAACGATCCGACAGTCACAATGAGCAATAAACCAGATGCGATAAAGCCGAGGTTGCGTCGACCGTAAAAGTTGATTGTTGTTTCACCACGAAACAAACGTGTCATGCCGCCAGCCATTACGCAACCGCCTCTGAGTTAGTGGCCTTGGCTACACCAAGCACTCGTCCCCTATTGAACAACTTTGTTCTCGCCAACAGAAGTACTGCAGGCCGAGTAAAGAAGTACGACACGATCATGTCGGCCATGGTGGAAAGACCAAGGAAGAACGCGAATCCACGAACTGAACCCACAGTGAGCCACCACAACACAACAGCACCAATAAGCGAGACTGTGTCAGCTGCCAAAATGGTGCGCCATGCGCGTTCGAATCCGCGAGCGGCCGAGTTGCGCAATGTGCGTCCCTGCTGCACGTCGTCTTTCAGCTTCTCAAAGAACACAACGTACGAGTCAACCGTTACACCGATGGACACAATGATTCCGGCTGCACCAGACAAGGTCAGAGCTAATCCGTTTGTTTTTGAGAGCCATGAGATGACGCTCCACAGCAAAAGACCAGATACGCCTAATCCACCAACGACAACGATGGCGAGCAGGCGGTAATAGAACAACAAGAACAAGAGAACCAACAGCACACCGATGAGGCCAGACAACACTGCTGCGTGCAACGAGTCTTTACCAAGCGACGCAGACACTGTCTGCACTGTTGGGGTATCAAACTTGACTGGCACAGCACCAAACTGCAGTACGCGCGCCAAGTCTTTTGCCTCGGTCTGAGAGAACGAACCACTGATCTGCACACTGCCGTTATCAAATGTTGGCGTTTGCACGGTCGGAGCAGAAATAACTTCTCCGTCAAGAATGATTGCAATTGCTTTTGTTGGGCAATCTGCGCCGCCTGCGAAACACTTTGTTGACAGTGCATTCCACACATCTGCACCAGCAGCACCACTTCTGAGTTTTGCGACGACTACCCAAGAACCCGCATCAACTTGCGCTGACGAGTCATTCGAGAACACTTCTCCTGTTGCTTCAGCAGGTCCGAGAAGATACAGCAGACCATCTTTGCGTCCAGGAAGAACAGTCTGACCTTCTGGCAATCCGGTGAGGGGATCTACAGGCGCAGTTGCTGCTGGGATTGTGGTTGTAGTCACTGCAGCGGTACGTGAACTTCCGACTCCACCAGCTGGCGGCGGCAATGTTGTCGACGCAGGCTTGAGCGTGGTTGACGTTGCGCCCTTCACCGTTGTTGTTGTTCCACCAACCACAGTGGTCGTTGTGGTGTTATCAGGATTCTGTGCCACTTTTAAGACAGGGCGCATTTCAACTGCGCCGGTACGACCAATTGTGTCGAGGGCTTGCTGCTGGTCTTTTACGCCGGGCAAGTTAACGACAACCGTGTTTCCCTGGCGGATGATTTCTGGCTCAGCAACTCCGATGGAGTCAACGCGCTGACGAATGATGTCAACTGCGACAGATAATGCTGCAGGGTCAACTTCTCCGACCGGAGTCATCGTGACCGAGGCGCCACCTTGAAGGTCTAGACCAAGCGATGGGTGGTTTCCGGCAACAAGGTTGGCGGTGAACATTCCGCCAGCAAGCAGAATTATCGCAACAAGGGAAAGAACTAAGCGACGAATCATTGTTTATTTCGTATCGCCCGATGCAGCATCAGCCGCAGGCGCCTTACGCGCAACAGAACCTCGTGAAACGCGAATCTCGATGCGCTCTGTTCCGTGACCGTCAGCAACGTCAACCCAAAGCACGTCGCCCTCAATAGCCGTGACAAATCCGTAGATGCCCGAGTTCAAGATGATCTCGTCGTCGACCGCAATAGAACTTTGCAGCACTTGGCCCTCTTTCAAGCGGCGGCGCTGTGGGCGAAGCAACAAGAAATACATGGCGCCAAAAATCGCGCCAAAAAAGACCAAAGTAAACAATGGATTGCCATTGCTCTTCGTAGATGATGTAGCAGAGAGCAGGATTTCAATCACGGCGAGTAATCCTAGCGACCAGAGACCGAATCAGCCTGATTTGCCTTATGCCCAAACATCCAAAATGTGCCGTTTAAGGTCAGAAAAGGTGCCCTTTTGAATCGCTTCTCGCATGTCATTCATCAACGAGATGGTCCACGCCAAGTTGTGGACCGACACCAGACGAGAACCGGTGGGCTCGCCAGTCTGGGCGAGATGGCGCAAGTAACCCCGCGAATGAGAGGTACAGACCCAACACGAACAGAGCGGATCAAGGGGTTCATCAGAGTCAAGGAACTGAGCATTCTTGATGTTCACTCTGCCCTGCGAGGTCAGTGCGGTGCCATGACGACCTAAGCGAGTCTGCAAGACGCAATCGAATTGATCGACTCCGAGACCTACAGCTTCGACAAGCGATGCAGGATCACCAACACCCATGAGATATCTCGGACGATCCTCGGGGAGTTCAGAAATACACGCAGCAATTGACTCAATCATTTCGGCGCGACTCTCGCCGACCGAGAGACCTCCAATGCCAAATCCGTCGAAACCGACATCAACCGTGCGTCGTGCACTTTCTGCACGCATCGCTGCGTTAGTTCCGCCCTGCACAATGCCGAACAACGACTGATCAGTTCGCGTATGTGCTGCCCTTGCTCGTAACGCCCAAGCATGAGTTCGCTCAAGTGCGAGGCGGACAACGTCAGGCTCGGCAGGTAACGACGTACACACATCGAGAACCATTTGAATGTCAGCGCCGATCTTTTCTTGTGTCTTCACAGCTATCTCAGGTGTGAAGCGGTGATACGAACCGTCATATGTTGACTTGAATGTCACGCCGTCGTCATCAACCTTTGGATCAAGAGAGAACACTTGAAATCCGCCAGAGTCAGTCAGCGTGAGACCATCCCACCCGCTGAATGAACCGAGCCCGCCAAATTTCTCCACAACGTCGGCTCCTGGCCGCAACATCAAGTGGTACGTGTTACCAAGAACAATTCGTGCACCAATATCGGCATAGTCACGGGCACTGAGGTACTTGACTGCACCGCGAGTACCAACCGGCATAAAGCACGGGGTCTCATATGTCCCACGATGTGTTGTGGCAGTAGCGGAACGTGCAGCACCATCTCGTGCATCAATATCTAGTTGTACGGGAAACATGTAATCAGCCTTTACGAACGCGCTAACAGCATGGCATCGCCAAAAGACAAAAACCGATATTGCTGAGAAATGGCTTCTGCGTATATGTCTCGCCACCGAGGACCAATGAACGATTCAATCATTAACAACAGCGAGGTCTTCGGTAAATGAAAGTTTGTCAACATCAGGTCAACAACTTTCCACTCAAAACCTGGAGTAATAAACAACGAGGTACGTCCTGACAACTGACCTGTTGCAGCAACTGACTCCAAGGCCCGAGTGGCAGTAGTACCGACTGCAATGACTCGCTTTGCATCGCGACATGCATCCATGACTCGTTGTTCAACTGAATAGAACTCTGAGTGAATGAGATGGTCTAGCGGATCATCAGTAGAGATCGGCTTGAACGTGTCGAGACCAACCACCAATTCCACAGTCTCCACCGTGACGCCTTTTGCGACAATTTTGGTCATGAGCTCAGGTGTGAAATGAAGGCCTGCAGTGGGCGCAGCTGCACTGGCCATCCGTCGTGCATAGATCGTTTGATACCGCTCAAGATCTGTAAGAGAACTTCGGATATACGGAGGTAGTGGCATGGCACCAATGCGTTGCAACAATTCCATCGGATTCTCATCAAGTAACTCAACGACAAACGTGTCGCCGGCTTCTGTACGTGGCCCAACACGAACGACGCGCTTGCCGAAATATTCGAGAACTTCATCTGGTTTCAGTTTGCTCGCTGGCTTCACCAACGCTTCCCATAGCCGAAAATCAGATGACCGCTGCTCTAACAGCAATACTTCTGCTGCTCCACCCGTTTTGCGATGGAGAGCCAGCCGCGCAGGCAACACTCGTGTGTCATTCACCACCAGCACATCACCAGCCTCGAGCATGTCGACTAGATCAGTCATGTGTTTATGTTCAAAGCGGTCTGGATGAGTAGCGACCAATAATCGCGCAGAGTCGCGGGGTTCTACAGGATGTTGAGCAATGAGTTTCTCAGGAAGCTCATAGTCAATGTCAGAAAGATGCACGCAACGAGGCTACGGGTTCGCAAGGTGCGAACGGGCAGCATCCATGGCTACTCGGCCACGTGGCGTGCGAGCAATAAGCCCTTGCTGAATGAGGAACGGCTCGTAGACGTCTTCAACCGTTTCTGGTTGCTCACCCACGGCTATTGCCAAAGTGGTGAGCCCCACAGGGCCGCCATCAAACTGTTCGCACAAACTTCGCAAGATTGCTCGGTCTACTTTGTCGAGTCCGAGTTCATCGACACCGAAAATACGAAGTGCCTCAAGAGCAGTATCAGAGTTGATTGTGCCGTCTCCGCGAACTTCTGCAAAGTCGCGCACGCGACGCAACAGTCTGTTTGCAATACGCGGAGTGCCCCTACTGCGACGCGCGATATGCAGAGATGCATCATCTGAGAGAGGAACATCGAGAATTCGAGACGTGCGCTGAACAATTGCATCAAGTTCGACTGCATCGTAATAATCGAGTCGAGCAACAAGTCCGAAGCGATCTCGTAACGGGCCAGTGATCATGCCTGTTCGTGTTGTGGCGCCGATCAGAGTGAACCTGGGCAATGTGAGCCTGATCGACGAAGCAGCTGGCCCCTTGCCAACCACGATGTCAATCTGAAAGTCCTCCATGGCCGGATACAGAATTTCTTCAACAGGTCGAGACAGACGATGGATCTCGTCGATGAACAACACATCGCCTTCGCCGAGCTTGGTGAGAATTGCAGCAAGGTCACCAGCGCGTTCTAACGCCGGACCACTGGTGATGTGTAGCGCGACTCCCATTTCGGCAGCAACGATGCATGCCATCGTGGTCTTTCCAAGACCGGGAGGCCCTGCCAACAAAATATGGTCGGCGGCTTGACCACGTTGCTTTGCAGCTCCGAGAACAATGTCGAGATGTTCTTTTAGTTCACGCTGACCGACGAAATCATCAAGCAAGCGAGGACGCAAGCCCACTTCATCTGCGACCTCGCGATCAGACGCAAGAATTGGTTCAAGAAATTCATCCCGCACGACGGGCTCCTAACACGGCAAGCGCATCGCGCAACATAGTTTCTGAATCTGACGCAGATACCAACAAACGCATCGTGTCGCGAATTTCATCTGTTCCGTATCCGAGTGCTGTGAGCGCATCACGCACATCTGCTGCACTTGACTGGACCGAATCGATTGAATCTGCAGAACTAAGGCCGTCAAGATGTAGTCGTGATTTCAGTTCAACCATGAGCCGTTCTGCAGTCTTTTTGCCAACACCCGGAACAATTGTGAGCGCCGCCAGATCTCCGGATGCCACAACCGTTACCAGTGCGGTTGGAGAATACGTAGACAAAATTGCCATTGCCATCGATGGCCCAATGCCATGTGTGGCAAGCAGGATGTCAAACGTGTCTCGCTCGACTCGCGACGTAAAGCCGAACAATGTTTGGTTGTCTTCGCGAATGTGATGATGAATATGCAGGAACGCAACCACTGTTGGTTCAAGTTCACCAAACGTTGATGACGTGACATTGCAGAGATAACCAACACCAGCCACTTCAAGGAGCACCGTGTTTGGCGTACAGCGTTCAAGAACTGTTCCGCGCAAACTTCCGATCATCGCGCACTCCGAGCAATAGCTGCATCACGTGACGCAATAAACGGAGCAATAGAGCAATGACATAGGGCGATAGCTGCAGCATCAGCGGCGTCCGCTGGTTGCGGAATTGTTGCAAGATTCAGACGTTGTTGCACCATGTGCCCGATCTGATCTTTAGTTGCACTTCCCCACCCGACGATTGTGTTCTTCACTTGAGAAGGCGTGTATTGGGCAACGGCGCACCCTGCGCGACTGGCTAACGCCAACACGATGCCACTTGCCTGTCCGACACCCATGGCTGTGCGCACATTGTTCTGGAAAAAGACTTGCTCGATAGCAACTGCATCTGGCCGAAATTGAGCGAGCAGGGATTCCATTTCGCCGTGAATCTCAGCGAGCCTCTCGTGGATGGGACTGCTGGGCGGCGTACGAATGACTCCGATAGCCACGGCTCGAATGTTTTGGTGGGACGACATCTCCAGAACTGCATACCCACAACGGGTTAAGCCAGGGTCAATTCCGAGAACCACATGGGGGGACGCAGCGGAGGCCTGGGCGAACATATGTTTGATTGTAACCCACCCGAACGGGACTGGGGTGAATATCAGCGAGAAGCTTCGACTGCCGCCACAAGTTCGTCTACAGGGCGATACGTGATGCCGGCAATGGCTCGGTGGGCGTAGGTGATGGCGCCAGCGGCATTGATGACAAACACGCTGCGGCGTGAAAACCCAAGGGGGCCCACAGTGCCATAGAGCGACGCAACGGCCTTATCGGTGTCTGCCAGCAACGGGAAAGCAAAGCCATGCTTCGAGGAGAATTGCTCATGGCTGGCGATGTCTTGAGCAGACACTGCCAATACTTGAGCTCCGACACCTTCAAAAGCTGAGAGTTCGTTGTTATAGGAATTGAGCTGTTTCGTACACACCGGCGTGTCGTCACCTGGATAGAACACAAGCACGACAGGTTGACCACGAAACGAGGACAGGGTCACAGACTTTCCGCCTGTTGCTGGAAGCGTGAAATCGGGGGCGAGATCGCCGACTGAAATTGCCATTATTCGATCTCCTGCATGAGTGATTCTTCAATGTCGAAGTTCGCGTAGACGTCTTGTACGTCATCACTTTCATCCAACATGTCCATAATACGCAAAATATGACGAGCATCGTCAAGATCGGTGACTTCGATGGTATTTGCAGACACCATCGTGCTTTCCGCGCTGAGAACTTCAATGCCAGCGCCTTCGAGCGCGTCTTTCACCTCGTACACCACTGATGAATCAGTGAGCACACGCCACGTATCGCCATCTTTTTCAATGTCATCAGCCCCGGCCTCAAGAGCAGCCGTCATCACAGTGTCTTCTTCCACCGCGCCAGCCACAACGATGAGACCGCGACGAGCGAACTGCCAACTGACAGCTCCGGGCTCTGCAAGCGAACCGCCGAATTTTGTAAAAGCATTACGAACATCAGATGCGGTGCGATTGCGATTATCAGTCAGCACATCAACAAGTAAAGCAACACCACCTGGTGCATACCCCTCGTACATGATTGACTCATAGTTAGCGCCACCAGTTTCACCGCCACCACGCTTAATTGCACGATCAATAGCGTCCTTGGTCATCTGACCAGCCTTGGCCTTTTGCACCATGGTGCGAAGTGCGGCATTTGTGTCTACGTCCATTCCGCCTGTGCGTGCTGCGACTTCAAGTTGTCGTGCGAGTTTCGCAAACAACTTGCCACGCGCTTTATCAATGGCACCCTTTTTGTGTTTGATTGTTGCCCATTTGGAATGTCCAGACATTGGCTACACCTTTTTCTTTTTTGCGGTTAGAGATACAAAATACTCGTGAAGTCGAGCATCATTTGACAATTCAGGATGAAATGAAGCGGCTAACACATTCCCTTGACGTACGAGAACGGGTTCATCATTAATGCTTCCAAGAACTTCTACCCCAACGCCAACACGTTCAATTCGGGGAGCCCGAATAAACACCCCATGAAACTCACCGACGGAACTATCAATGTTGGCTTCGAACGAATCAACCTGACGACCGAAAGCGTTGCGTCGAACCGAAATATCAATTGCGGAAAAACTCCGTTGATCACTGCGGCCATCCAAAATTTCAGAGGCAAGCAAAATCATTCCGGCACAAGTACCGAACACTGGCATGCCATCTGCAATGCGAGCTGCAATGGGATCAAATAATCCCGATGACTCCAAGAGTTGAGACATCGTGCTTGACTCCCCGCCTGGCATCAATAAGGCATCGACTGAGCCAAGTTGTTCAGGAGTGCGGATTTCAACTGATTGCACGCCAATTGACGTTAAGCATTCAGAATGAGCAGCGAAGGCTCCTTGAAGCGCAAGTACACCAACCTGCATGTTCACCCGGGGGCCTCGCATTCATGGCTGATTTACCAACCGCGCGACGCGAAACGCTGCGTGTCGTTGATCTCGTCCATTGCAATGCCGGTCATGGCTACACCAAGACCACGGCTCACACGAGCAAGAACATCTGCATCACGGAAGTGAGTGGTTGCTTCCACAATTGCTTTGGCGCGTGGTGCTGGGTCATCGCTCTTAAAGATGCCTGAACCAACAAAAACTGATTCTGCACCGAGCTGCATAGCGAGCGCTGCATCTGCTGGAGTTGCAATGCCGCCTGCACAGAACAGTGGCACCTGCAATTTTCCGGTCTCTGCAATTTCTTGCACCAACGACAATGGGGCTTGAAGCCTCTTTGCCCATTCGAATAATTCAGCTGAATCAGCTTGTGTAATTTTACGAATGTCTCCGAGGATTGAACGAAGGTGTCGAACTGCTTCAACAATGTTTCCGGTGCCTGCTTCACCCTTTGAACGAATCAATGCAGCACCTTCAGAGATGCGACGAAGTGCTTCACCCAAGTTGGTGGCTCCACATACGAACGGAATAGTGAAATCGAACTTGTCGATGTGGTGTGTTTCATCTGCCGGAGTCAGAACTTCTGATTCGTCAATGAAGTCAACACCCAGAGATTGAAGAATCTGTGCTTCAACGAAATGACCGATGCGAGCTTTTGCCATTACAGGGATATGAACGCTTGCTTGAATGGCTTGGATCATTTCTGGGTCACTCATGCGAGCTACGCCACCATCACGACGAATATCAGCAGGTACTCGTTCGAGCGCCATGACAGCGCACGCACCAGCATCTTCTGCGATCTTTGCCTGATCAGAGTTGACGACGTCCATAATGACGCCGCCCTTCAACATCTCGGCCAACCCGCGCTTGACGCGTTGTGTGCCTGTTGACGACGAACCGTTAGTAGAAACCATGCCTGTCATCGTACCGAGGCGACACGATGTCGCCCCATGTGATTCATGGCTTTAGACCGCTGGGAATGGGACCTTGGAAGGATCAATTCCTGGAGCTACTGGAGCCAAGGAGTTCTTCCAAGCCAATTCAACCCAGGTACGGCCTGGAGTCAAGCGAACATACTGATTGTTGGCGTCGATGAGCGAGAACGGAACTTTGCGGTTTCCGCGCAACCACGTGATGGGGATGATGCCGCCGTCTGTCATGACAAAGCCCGTGCCCTTACCTGTGGTGAGAGCGTTCGGGCTCTTGCGGTCAGCCTTGCTTCGAACGTATGTGACGTAGAGAACGACGACGTTCTTTGTGTTGACTTGTCCGTCATCTGTCATGTGTGGCTCAAGAACGCGCTTGTCGTTGTCGCTGCTGCGCAAGAAGTTCCCGGTTGCTGCGTCCCATTTCCAGTAGACGCGCACGTTGTACATCGAAATCTTTGCGCCATCAATTGCTGTTGATGTTGAAGGCTTTGCATCACTAGAAGTGCGATACAGGAACTGTGGCTTTGGAGCTGCAGATCCTGCAGGCGCAAGTGTCCAAAGATCTGAAGTCTTTGCGAACAAGTTGTGTGGAGCCTTCATGGTCTTTTCGCGGTAATACCCGCCCTTACCATGAGACGCGCTGTAGCCGACATTGACCATGTCACTTGCGTTGATCGCTTTAGTTACACGGTAGTTACCACCGCTCCATGCGAACAACGGCTTGTTCAGCGAACCAAGAATGTCGATGTCTTGAGTACGACCACTACGTAATGGACCCACTGGATCGCTGCCCTGGCTTTGGAATACTGCTGCGAAACGAGTGAGTGACTCAACATTTTCTTCAAACACGATGTCAGCTTTGTTCAGACCAGTTTGAGGACGAGCACCTGGATGGTTGTCAATCTTTGTTACCAAGGCAACACGTGTTGCTGCAGCTTGGTCAGTAATAGGAAGTCCGGTGAGTGGGTACCCAGGAACTGGCGGAGTTGTTGTGAGTGGGTCAACCCACGCAGTTGTATCTGCGCTTTTCCCGCCACCTCCGCAGGCTGCGAGAATGGATACCAAGACGGTGGCTACCGATAGACGAACAAGAGTGCGGTGTGATTTCAACATGTCAGATCTCCTTGAGAACAGCAATACGGTCAGCCAATGGCGGACGCGCAAACGCCATAGTAGACCCACCGCCCAGCGAATTACTGTCATCCCCCGTTGAATCGGGAGTTGCAAACCACAACGGCTGAGCGCCAATTCGCCCAAGCGGAATGCCAGCTGCTTGCTCCACAATTTCTAGGGCAGACACCATTGCAGGCGGATAGCGAGTTGCTTGACATGCAGCAACATCCGCCCACATCACAGTTCGCTCGTCTGCGACACGAGCAATGACTGCCTTCATCACCTTGTCTCCACCGAACCTCTGAACCGCAGCAGTTAACGCCAACATGTACGTCGTGAGACCAATGTCACCGGTTCGTAGTCGCCACATAATGTGTGCCATGACGGCTTCCATTTCGACGCGTCCCATCGTTTTCAAAAATCCAGCTGACACCACGATTGTTCCGGCTTCCCCTGGCATACCGACGGCAAGTGCAACGGGATATTCAATACCGACAACACGCAGTGCTGGTCGTGGATCGCCTCCGACGACACACAGTCCGTCGATGACATTAAAGAGACGAGCATGTTCATGTTCCGAGGCGGGCAAGCCACCCACCATCTTCAAAACAACTTCATTGCTATTGCGATACACGTTCCACATGAAGCCGCCAGAAATAGCAGCACCAACAACGGCTGCAATTACAGGAAAGCCAATAATGAATCCGATAATAAGAAAAATGATGGTGATGGCAAGAGTGAACGAAACGGGAAACGCAAACATGCGACGTGCCTGAGACTGACTCGATTCCTCGATGGGAATCCATTGACGTTGATTCATATGTCCTTTCACAGAGTTGACAACTGTCAACCCTTATCGCCCGCCATCAAGATGTGATCGTCGTAAAAAACGATCTTCGAACCGCTTCAGCATACGGGGCACCTTGATGGTGGTGATGTTTGTTGCTTCCATATGCAATGCCCGTTCATACATCTCGATATATCGATCAGCGAGAGCATCCATCGAAAAGCCCTGAGCATGCTCGCGCCCGTTTGCCGTGAGTCGCGTCGCCAATTGAGGTTCAGTCAATACGCGAGTAAGTGCCGATGCCAGGCTGGCGACATTGCCGATTTCAACGAGCAAAGCAGTTTCATTGTCGGTTGCCACATTGCGATACCCATCGAGGTTGCTCGCTACTACCGGCGTACCTGCAGCCATTGCTTCAAGCAGCACGACGCCGAACGACTCACCGTGTAGCGAGGGAGCACAGAACACCGATGCACGACTCATACGGCTGATTTTTTCTGAATCAGAAATTCGACCCAGCCATTCAATGCGTGAGTCTGAGGCGAATCGCGTCTTAAGTTCTGCGGTCTGTGGCCCATCGGATGCAATCCACAAACGCACGTCAAGCGGAAGTTGTGCGAGAGCTTCGAGAAGGTTGCTGAGACCTTTGCGTTCTTCATGTCGGCCAATAAAGAAAATTGCATTCTCACGCGGCGTTGTAGAAGATGATGCATAGTCGTTGAGTTCGATTCCGTTAAACAACACTTCGTAGTCGCCACCGATGTATCGCTGTGCTAACTCAACTGCATCTTTCGAAACTGCGACACGAATGTCGATACGTGATGCCACCCATTTCAATTGTCGCGAGAACGTGCGATACGCAGCTGACTCCCCTGCTGAATGGAAAGTGGCAACAACCGGGGCCATCTTGACGAGAAGCGCAGTCAACGACGGCCCCGGCACCAAAGGTTCATGCACATGCACCACATCAAACGCTTCGTCGTTCAGTGCGCGAATGGTGCGCAGTGCAGCCGACGCATCGGGGGCAAGTGGGGCGATAGAACCGTTCACTGCGGTGGGAAGACTGTTGCCAAGGGGCGTCACGAATGCATCGGGAGGCGGACCATCACATGGACCAAGGACTCGAACCTCATGCCCCTTAGCGCGCAAACTCCGCGCCAGACCAAGGACTTGCTGCTGAACTCCCCCAGGAACCGTGAGGCTGTACGGGCTCACTATTCCAATTCTCAACATGCAGGCTAGGTTACGGGAATGCTTAAGGTAGATGCTTCTTTCCGTCCCGCTCTCTCCATCGTGGCCTCGCCCACCAAGAGACGAGCCATCCTCGAACTCGCCGTTGAGGCAGAGAACAAGGGAATCTCAGGGCTTGCGTGCCCCAGTCTTGGCGGAACAATGGGTCTGTGCGTGTCGCTTGCACATGAAACGTCACGAATCAATTACTGGACCTCGATTCAACCGATTTACTACAGCCACCCGGTTGAAATGGCAAACACCGCCTCTCACATCAACGAAATGTCAGATGGTCGATTTCGCTTGGGCCTTGGCGTCAGTCACGGACCAGTAACAGATCGACTTGGTGTTGAACCAGGCAAACCACTTGCTGACACTGCTGCATACGTTGCTGCCATGCGAGCAAACGAAAGATTCGGCGGACAACTGCCTCCGATTTATCTCGCAACACTGCGCAACAAAATGTTGCAATTGGCCACGGAAATTTCCGAAGGTGCAATTTGGGCGAATGCATCGTTGAGCCACATGTCAAAACAGCTTTCAGAAGTTCCAAATGCAGTGCGTGATGATTTCTTCTTGGCAAATATGATTCCTACCGTCATCGACGATGACGTGGAAGCTGCACGTGCGGTGAACCGACGCACTCTCACCGGATATGTGTCGCTTCCTAACTACCGCAACTATTGGCGCGCCGCTGGTTACACAGAAGAAATGGATGCCATCGAAGCCGCCATCGAAGCGGGAAACAAAGACATTCTTCCTTCACTCATGAGCGACAAGTGGCTAGACGACAACACAATTAGTGGATCTGCTTCTCATGTCCGTGCTCGCTTTGAGGAGTGGGCACATGCGGGCGTTACACCGATTGCTGTGATGTCCTCAACAACTGGTGGTCAAGTAAAAGCCATCAACCAGTTATTCGACGTTTACAACTGAGCAAGTAATTCTGTGACGTGATTTTTGATCTCGTCACGAATACGCCGTACATCTTCTAGCGGCTTCCCCTTTGGATCATCAAGAGGCCAGTCCACATATCGTTTCCCGGGAATGTACGGGCACGTGTCACCACAACCCATGGTGACCACTACGTCAACCGCATTCAGCAAGTCATCGTTATATCTCTGAGGCACAAACGTCGAAATATCAATTCCGACTTCGTTCATTACTTCTACAGCTACAGGGTTGACAGAATCTGCGGGCTCTGAACCGCCCGACAAAATCAGTACATCTCCGCCGGAGAGTTCTCGTGCAAATCCTGCTGCCATTTGCGACCGGCCAGCATTATGAATACACAAGAACAAAATGCCACTCATGATGCGGCTCGGTCACCAGACCACAAAGTCGTGATGATTACAAAACCAATCACTCCGCCCACAATTTGCATCACTGCAAACAGCGGCATTGACTCTGGTGCAATACCTGCAAAAGAATCAGAGAACATTCGACCAATGCCAACGGCTGGGTTGGCAACACTGGTGGAAGACGTAAACCAATATGCTCCGGTGATCCAAGCCGCAACAAGGACAGCGACATTGGCACCGGCTCTCTTTCCGCCCCAAATGACAAGCAGCAAACCAACGGTGGCAACCACTTCGGAAAACCAGGTCGGCCCACCCGTACGTACCTTGGTCGACATTTCAATGAAGGGATGCGCAAACATGATGTTCGCAATGATGCAACCTGCAATAGCACCAGCGACTTGAGCTACTACATCGGTAACAAGAACAACAACAGACGTATCTCGGTCTACGAAATAACTAACCAACGACACCACCGGATTAAACGACGCACCAGAGATTGGTCCGAAGATTGTGATGAGACCTAGCAATGCTCCGCCTGTCGCGATGGCGTTAGCCAACAGCTGCAATGCAACATCTTTGGTGAGGTTCTGGGCCATAATGCCCGATCCGACAACCGCCATTACTAATAAAGCAGTACCGAGAAATTCAGCAAGAGTGCGCCGTGACATCAGCAACCGTCTGGGCCGCAGCAGCTGCCTGTTGACGGAACGCCAAGCATGATTGGCATTGCTTTCAACGATGTGTCTGAAGGAGCGTCAGCAAGAACTGTGTACCACTCCCATGGCAATTCGCCGCCTTTGATCCACACTTTGTCTTGTACAGCGAAACAGCACGTTTCGCTTTCTTGAATCTCGATTGGCATTCCCATTGCAGTAGCCGATTCAATCTTTGCTGCCACTTGGTCTGTGTCTTCGACTTCAACGCCAACGTGATTCAGTGTTCCAGCTTCACCATGTCCTTCGATCAGAACAAGCTTCAGTGGTGGCTCAGCAATTGCGAAGTTGGCATACCCTTCGCGAACCTTGGCAGGCCCGACACCGAACATCTTGGTGTAAAAGACAATTGCATCATTCAGATTGCCTACATTTAGCGCTAGTTGTACTCGTGACATTCTTCCCTCTCATCAAAAGTTCTGTGGGTCGATACTTTGATAGTCATCAATATACACGACATTGATAACTATCGATGTATCATCGAAGCATGACGATTGCCAAACAGGTTCAACTTGGCAAAGGGCCGCTCGCAGACAGCGCAGCGTCCGCACTTGCGCCCATGTTTGCTGCACTTGCAGACCCCATTCGCCTGAGACTCTTTGATCTGGTCCGCCGCGCCGGAGTCGATGGCATCTGTTCTTGCGACCTCACTGAACCCCTCGACCGAAGCCAACCCACTATCAGCCATCACTTGAAGGTTCTCCGTGAAGCCGGGCTTGTGGAATCTCGTCGCGATGGGACATGGATCTGGTATTCGATTGCCCCGCGTGCACTCGATGCGGTGTCTCAGTTCATTCAGCGATAGACCGAGCGCGCATCTCTGCGTACCCAGGATCACTTGGCCAATTCGGCTGAAACAAGTGCCACTGTTCCGGCGCCCGCCGAATCAAACCTTCTAGTTCGAGGGCAAGTGCTTGAGTACCTGCTGCCACCTGCTCTCGCAAACCACCAACTTTTTCAAACACCAACGGTGGACGAATCACACAATGATGTCCGTCGACTGCTGAGGTGAAATACACAGCTCCTGGCACAACAGCTGCCCCCGAACGAATACCCAACATCGCTGGGCCAGCTGGCAACGTGGTGCGTTCACCAAAGAAATCAACCTCTACGCCATTGCCTTGGATGTCACGGTCAGACAACAAACAGACAACTTCATTTCGGCGCAATGCAGCCAACACTGCAGGCGCAGCCCCTGGCCCCAGTGGCACCACATTCATGCCGAGATCGCTGCGCAATTTCGTAAACCAATCAAAGAGCTCTGGAGGTTCGAGTGGCTCCACGATGACAGTCATTCTGTGACCCATCTCTGCCATCCATCGACCTGCCCATTCCCAACCGCCGAGATGCGGAAGCGCAACTATTGCGCCCTTGCCGCGTTCGAGCGCAGATTCGATGTAATGAAAACCATCATTAGACAGCGACCGCAAGACATGCTTTGCAGACAACGTCGGCAAACGGAAACTTTCGGTGTAATACCGCATGTAACTATCAAACGCTTGCTGGGAAGCGCGATGCAATGCAAACCCTGTGAGCGACGGATTGACTCGTTGCAAATGTCGTTCAATCATGAAACGGCGTTTCCGCAGAGACAACGCAACGCCTGGAGCAAGTAACGAAACTGCACCTTGCGATAGTGGCGCTGGTGTTAGCCGCGCAATAACAGACCCGAGCCTGTAACCGCCAACTGTAAACGCGTCAGCGAGATCCTCGAACGGACTAGCCATTACGGGTGCGGCGACGTTGGCGTGATTCAACGGACAATTGACGACGCGACGTGCGGGCACTCATTCGCGTCATACGACGTCCTTGTCGAACATCGCGTTTCTTTTGAGTAGTCGACGACACTTCTGCTTGGCGCCACACCTGAACGAACCTCTGAATGGCGGTGATCACGGTAAGAACCAACATGATCCACATGATTGGCACGAGCAATGAATCAAATAACAGAGCAATACAGAGAACAACAATGCGTTCTGCGCGCTCCATTAGTCCACCCTTGGCATACAGCCCCAATGACTCAGCTTTTGCTCGCTCGTATGAGATCAGTGACGAAACACCCATAATTGCCATTGGCAAGAGCGCAAGATGAGGATCTTTCTCCGATGCGAAATACCAGGCGACACCACCAAAGAGAACCGAGTCCGTGACCCTGTCAACTACGGAATCGAAAAATGCACCGCGTTGACTAGATGTCCCTGACGCTTTTGCCAATGCCCCGTCAAGCATGTCGGGAACGGCAGCCAAGATGACGAGAACGAGTCCACCACGTAGTGCACCAGTACCAATAGCAAATGCAGCAATAACGGCAAATGCAATTCCGAGAATGGTGAGATGATCAGGCGACATGCCTGTCTTTCTCAGCAATTGACCAACCGGGCGAACAGCCTTCTCAATTGGTGCGCGAAAACGCCCGTCGAACATGGTGTGACGCTATCGCTCTTCAGTATTCGCAGATGGCATCTCTGCCTCAGGGTTCTTTTCGACCAAGCATTCAACGACATGACCGTCAACAGCATCAATCAGAACTAATGCCTGCTGCAATGGTGGATCTTCAGTGCTGTAGCAGAAAATTCTCCAGGTTGGCTTACTACGCATTCCGCGCCAGACCTGTTGAGCAGATGCATGACCGACTGCAAATCCCGCTGTGCGAGTAGCAACGACGAGAGCTTCTGACTCGTTCATTGTCATGCGCCAGCCACTCGTAATAGTGATGATTGACATCACAGCCAAGAGAACCGCTGCAAACAACAAACCCTTGTTGATAATTGCCGAGTCATTGCTGTCGGCAACGTACCAACTGGCAACACAGAGCACGGCCAAGATTGCGTACATCACTCCGGGTATACGACGTCGACTGTTGTCGGGGAAATCATATGCACCAACATGATCGACCGCATTAAGATCATCTGGTAGTTGGTCGCGTAGTTCGTCGGTCATTGTGTTGCTTTCGGCCATGCATTACGAATTTTCGATGCGGTGAGAGGAAGTGGTTCTGGAATCGTACGGGTTGACGCTACTGAAGTCATAAAGTTCGAATCACCGTTCCAACGAGGAACAATATGAACGTGTAGATGCTGCGAAATGCTTCCGCCAGCAGCTGCACCCAAGTTAATGCCCACATTGAGCGCATCGGGAGAATGAGATGCGCGCAGTGCCACTGTTGCATCAGTGACTATTGACCATAAATCGCCAGATTCTTCGGGCGTCAAATCTTCAAGATTGGCTACTTCTCGATACGGCAAGACCAATACATGACCAGACGCATATGGATACGAATTCAGAATGACGAAACAAGTAGTGGAACGATGAACGATGAACGTTTCTTCATCCGATAACCCTGAATTCAGAATCGAAGTAAACACTGACTGAGCTGGGTTTGTCGAATTCGAATTAGCAGTGCCGATGTATTCAGCTCTCCACCCGTTCCAGAGTTGCTCAAGAGACATCAATGTCGCCTAATTGTCCTTCTGCGACTTCTGCTGCAAGACGAGCAATAAAGTCAGCAACCGAAACGTCACGCTCTACTTCCCCACCGCGAGGATTAACGCCGACGGATTGATGAGCAACGTCATCATCACCAACAACCAATACATACGGCACCTTGCTGGTCTTTGCGTTTCGAATGCGCTTTCCTAATTGTTCATCTGCATGATCAATATCAACCCGGAATCCGGCTTTCTTCAACAGAGCCACTACTGATGTTGCGTACTCGTCGTGGGCCAGTGCCACAGGGAGCACTCGAACTTGTTCTGGTGATAGCCATGATGGGAACGCGCCTGCATAGTGCTCAATCAGAACTCCGAAGAACCGTTCAATCGAACCGAACAATGCACGGTGCAACATGATGGGGCGATGGCGTGCACCGTCTGAACCCACATATTCCAATTCGAAACGCTCTGGCAAGTTGAAGTCACATTGAATGGTGCTTAATTGCCATTTACGACCTATGGCATCACGAACATCAATGTCAATCTTCGGACCATAGAAAGCGGCATCGCCTTCCTTGATCTTGTATTCAACGCCATGGCGGTCTAGTGCTTCGCGAAGTGCCTCTGTTGCTTTGCCCCAGATTTCATCAGACCCCACTGATTTCTCAGGATCACGAGTGGACAAATTGAATTCAAAATCATTAAATCCGAATCGACGTAATACAGACATGATGAAGTCAAGAAGCGACGAAATCTCGTCTGCCATTTGTTCTTCTGTGCAGTAAATATGACTGTCGTCTTGGGTGAAACCACGAATACGCAGCAACCCATGGAGAGTTCCGGCGCGCTCGTATCGATACACATTGCCTAACTCAAACAAACGCAATGGAAGTTCACGGTAACTGCGCTGACGACTATCGAAAATGAGACAGTGCATCGGACAGTTCATTGGCTTCATGTAGTACGTGCCGTTGTCCATCTCCATCGGCGGGTACATACCGTCTGCATAGAAATCAAGGTGGCCTGACTTAGCAAACAAGTTCGCGTTGGCAAGATGCGGCGTGTACACAAACTGGTAATCGCCATCTTGGTGACGTTGACGGCTGTAGTCCTCCATCAATTTGCGAACAATTGCACCCTTCGGATGCCATACAGCAAGACCGCCACCGAGTTCGGTAGGAAAGGACAGGAGGTCAAGTTCGTTTGCAAGACGGCGATGGTCGCGTTTCGTTGCTTCTTCAAGACGGTGCAAATGCTCTTTGAGTGCAGTGTCAGATTCCCACGCGGTGCCATAGATGCGTTGCAACATCGGGCCCTTTTCATTTCCACGCCAATATGCACCAGCGACCTTCATCAGACTGAAATGCCCCAGGCGCGAAGTGGACGGAACGTGAGGACCGCGACACAGGTCAACGAATGAATCTGAGTTGCGATACAAACTGACCGAGTCAGAACTTCCGACTTCAGCAACATCGCTTCCATCAGCAGCACCCGACGTTACGCGTTCAATAATTTCACATTTGTACGGTTGAGACGCAAAGACCGCCAACGCCTCTTTCACCGACACTTCAGAACGAGTGAACGGTTGATTCGCTTTCATGATTTCGCGCATGCGAGTTTCTATTGCTGCTAGATCATCATCAGAAAAAGTCTTATTGTTTGGCAACGCAAAGTCGTAATAAAAGCCATCTTCAATTGCAGGGCCGATCGTGAAGTGAGCTCCTTCGAACAATTGCACCACTGCTTGTGCGAGCACATGTGCTGTGGAGTGACGCAGCACGTGGCGACCCGCATCAGAATCAGCCGTGATGATTGACACCGTGGCTCCGTCAGACAACGGGACTGACAGGTCCACTTCAGCGCCATTGACTGTTCCGGCGACAGCAGCCTTGGCAAGCCGAGAGCCGATAGATGCCGCTAAGTCGGCGATTGATGAGCCTGCGGGTAGCGCACGCGAGGAGCCATCGGGAAGAAGTACTGAAATCTCTGACATGAGACGACCATTCTACGGCTGACGAGAGTGTCGGCTCGGGTCTATTTAGCTGTGATTCAACACTGCCTGGTCTGTCGGGATGCTCTCTGCACGCTTGGTGGCATAGACATTGCGATATTCCTGCCCAGTGAGAGCTTGGATTTCAAACATCAGCTCATCAGTAATTTCTCGGAGCACCATATGGTCATCTGCACGATCGCGATATCGGGACACGTCAATCGGCGCGCCAATTTTGATTGTGCATTCAAGTCCAAAACGCGGCATCACAGTGTCTGGAGGTTGAATCTCTCGAGTGCCGATAATGCCGACCGGCAGAATGGGACACCCCACTTTCATAGCTAAGCGTGCTGCCCCCGTGTGGCCCTTGTACAACATGCCATCTCGACTACGCGTTCCTTCGGGGTAAATACCAAAGAGTTCTCCACGTCGAAGCACTGCTTCAGCGGCCAACAGAGCCCCTTCACTTTTCGAACCGCCTGAACGATCAATAGGAATCATGCCAAGGGCGGGAAACAAATACTTCGTCTTCCATGAATCCATGTATTCGGCTTTGCCAACAAAACTAATTTGTCGACCTGCATGGACCATAGTGAAAACAGAGTCGAGAAAACTGATGTGGTTCGGACACAAAATAGCTGGACCGGTCTCGGGAATGTTTTCAAAACCTTCGAAACGACACTTCCACAACTTTGTGGTGAGAGGTTTCAGCAGTGCACGTGCCCGCGGTTGAGCCCGACTGGCTGTCGACGATGCAAATTCATCTACAGATGAATGCGAGTCTGATTGCGTTGCCATGCTTTTCACATATTAGTCGTGATTCAGACACCTCACGACGGGCTACGGGAGTTACTAGCGCGGCCCAACAGGAGTCAGTAATTCGACCCCCAGCAAGGCAGCCGACGCACTGACGTCTTTGCCGTCAGCAGCAGCTGCGTCAATGAGAGCCAGCGCACCAGGCGTATCGAGATCATTATCGAGACACGCCCTCACAGAGTCCAAGAGGTCAGATTGCGTTCCCCCGACTGATGCGACCCACTCAGTGAGGCGCGCCGAACTACGAGGCATCAGGGTTTCATCCCATTCCCATTCCTTGCGGTAATGGTGTTCAATAATCGCGATACGGATCGAACGTGGATCCCACACTGTGCGCAGCTGATCAACAAACACCAAGTTGCCGAGACTCTTTGACATCTTCTCGCCGTCTTTGAACACCATTGCAACGTGCATCCAATGCTTCACAAAAGTTTCACCTGTTGCAGCTTCGGACTGTGCTCGTTCGCATTCATGATGAGGAAATATCAGATCGCTTCCGCCGCCGTGTAAATCAATGGTGGTGCCGAGGTCACGCAGCGCGAGTGCTGAACACTCGATATGCCAGCCGGGACGACCTGCACCCCATGTTGCATCCCACGCTGGTTCGTCATCTGCTGATGGATGCCACAAAACAAAATCGAGCGGATTGCGTTTCTGCGGATCATCGACATTGCCCCCACGTTGACGAGCGAACTCCAACATTTGTTCGTGGCTGTAATGCGACACTTCTCCGAATGTTGGAACTTTTGTGACATCGAAATACACAGAACCGCCAACGGCATACGCGAAACCACGCTCAAGAACAAGTCCGATGAACTTACGGATATCAGTGATAGCTGACGATGCTCGTGGCGTGCTGTACGCAGGCAACATCTCGAGAGCTTCCATATCCCGATTGAAACGAGCCTCTTCGCCTGCTGCCAGATCTAGATAATGAACACCGAGTTCTCGAGCTTTTGCAAACAACGGATCATCAACGTCTGTGATATTACGTACGCACCGGACAGTGTGACCGAGATCAATCAGGCGGCGTTGCAAAATGTCATAGAAAAGAAACGTAGATGCATGACCTAAATGTGTCGCGTCGTACGGCGTGATGCCGCATGTGTACATCAGCACCAACTCATCTGGAGTGAATGGCACGATGTCTCGCCGCGCAGTGTCGTACAAACGCATTGACATATTTATAGAGCTTTCGCCCGAGGGTCTTTCGTGATGCCCGTAAGTTTCGGTGCAACTCGTGTTTTGTAGCGAACGTTCAGTTGCAACAACACCGCTGTGAACGCCTCAATGGCTGTTGCGTTTGATAATTCACCAGCATCAAGTGGACGACATCCGGGGATATGAGCGGTGATGTCCATCACGATGGTTCGGGCCTCTGAACTGTCTGAGCAAATCAACACGTCTGAATCAATGGGATCACCGAGATGTCCAAGTTCTGTTGCAGGCAAGTGGTGAAAAGCAGCAACTACACGACACTCAGGGACTGCTGCCTGCACATGAGCAGCAACACTTCCGCGAGGTGGCAACAGTGGTTGAAATTCATGACCGACTCGCACGAGCGCGTTTGCCATGCTGATGATTACTTTGCCACGCAATAAATCAATGTGATCACGAGCGGTCGTTGCAGCAGAATCCCACGGAGTAGCAAGAACCACAACGTCGCATGCCGACGCATCGTCATTGTCACCGCCACTCAAATTAAGAGTGAGATTTGGCCACTTGGCTTTCAGTGCATCACATACCTCGGAGGCTCGATCTTTGGACCGTGACCCAATAATCACTTCATACCCAACCGAAGCAAGGCGCGCCCCGAGGGCACTTCCGGCGGGTCCGGTGCCGCCCAATATTCCAATACGCATTCCGTAGAGCCTTACACATAGACCCCTTGCGAACTACGGTCATATGAATGGGACTTCTTGAAGGCAAAAAAATCGTTGTGACAGGTGTCCTAACAGACGCCTCTTTGGCATTTAGCGTGGCGCAGCTAGCACAACGTGAAGGCGCTCAAGTAGTGCTCACGGGTGCCGGTCGCGCACTCTCGCTCACCCAGCGATCTGCACGCAGACTTGATTCACCTGTTGATGTCTTTGAGTTCGATGTCACCGTTCCTGAACACGTCGAATCAGTTCGTGAACAAGTGCGCACGTCTTTAGGACATGTCGATGGCGTGTTACACGCAATCGGCTTTGCGCCAGAGATATGCCTCGGAGACGACTTCTTGGCTGCTCAATGGAGCGACGTCGCAATCGCCATGCAAATTTCTGCGTATTCATTAAAGACACTCGTCGATGCATTTCTGCCGTTGATGTCACCGGGTGGATCAATTGTTGGTCTCGACTTCGACAACACCGTTGCTTGGCCCGCATACAACTGGATGGGCGTTGCTAAGGCCGCGTTTGAATCAACCAGTCGCTATTTGGCAAAGGAACTCGGACCACGAGGCATTCGTTGCAACTTGGTTGCTGCAGGTCCTATTAAAACAATGGCGGCAAAGTCAATTCCCGGTTTTAAAAAGTTTGAAGACATTTGGGACGACCGCGCTCCCCTTGGCTGGGATGTTTCTGATCCCATTCCCGTGGCAAAGACAGTTCTCGCCCTTATGTCGGATTGGTTTCCTGCGACAACTGGCGAAGTAATCCATGTTGACGGCGGCTTTCACGCCATGGGCGCGTGACAAACAAACTGTCTGAGGCGTCGTCGCCGTACCTGCGACAACACCGAGATAATCCTGTCGATTGGTTTCAATGGGGCGACGAAGCGTTCGCCGAAGCTGCACGCACTGGTAAACCAATTTTATTGTCGGTCGGGTACTCGGCATGCCACTGGTGCCACGTGATGGCGCATGAAAGTTTCGAAGACAACGCAACAGCAGCTGTCATGAACGAACTCTTCGTCAATATCAAAGTAGATCGAGAAGAACGACCCGATGTCGATGCGATTTACATGGATGCGGTTCAAGCAATGACCGGCCGTGGCGGCTGGCCGATGACTGTGTTCTGTACTCCAACGGGAGAACCGTTCTACGGCGGAACGTATTACCCACAAGAATCTTTTGTGAAGCTGATGCATGCTGTTGATGATGCATGGCGAAACAAGCGAGAAGATCTACAACAAAATGTTGACGCACTGATTGAAGCAGTTGGCAGAACTGCACGTATCGCCCCAGTTGCCGCCTTTGATGCACGTGAACTTGCGGCTACAGCAGTTCAAGCAATGAGCCAGAGCTTTGACTCCCGATGGGGTGGGTTTGGCTCTGCACCAAAATTTCCCTCTACATTTGCACTTGATCTCGCAATGCGACAGCACCAGAGATCGCACGATGAACAGTTTCTAGAAATGGTGACAACATCGCTTGATGCCATGGCAGCAGGCGGCATGTACGACCACATTGGTGGAGGCTTCTCTCGATACAGCGTGGATGAAAAATGGCTAGTCCCCCATTTTGAAAAAATGCTGTACGACCAGGCGCTCCTGCTTCGCACATACACGCATGCATGGCTGATTGAACATAACGACAGACATCGGCAAACCGCAGAAGAAATCATTGCCTACGTCATTGACGAAATGAGCCATCCCGATGGTGGTTTCTACAGTGCAGAAGATGCTGACTCTCTTGACCAACACGGGCATTCCGAAGAAGGCGCCTTCTACACCTGGACACCACATGAAGTAACAGCTGTTCTTGGCAAGGATGCTGCCATTACTCTCGAATGGTGGAACATTTCTGAACCCGGCAATTTTGAAGGCCGTTCAATTCCACATCGCATTCCTCAAAGAGGCGCATTACAACGCCCACCAGAAATTGAATCTGCACGCCATCGCCTTTTCCATCACCGTGCAACTCGACCACGACCTGGCCTTGACAACAAAGTCTTGACGGAATGGAACGCAATGATGCTCTCGTCATTGTGCGAATCAATATCTGCCTTCAATCGACTCGACTTGATACCCGTAGCAGAAAAGAATGCTCAATTTCTCGTGTCTGAATTGCGTAATACAGATGGCGTATGGTCACGCAGTTGGCAAGAAGACTCTGTTCCCCATTCACAACACAGTGCATTGGCCCACGACTTGGCCCATGTGGTTGATGCGATGACTCGCATGTATGAACTAACAGCAACTCATTCGTGGCTACAGATTGCTACTGAGACCGCTCATCAATTGATTGACGAATACTGGGATCCGGAACACGGCGGTGTATTCACAGTTGCCTCATCTTCCGAACAACTGATTGTTCGTCAGAAAGACTTAATGGACAATGCAACGCCATCTGCAAACTCAGTAGCGGCGTACGCCTTTCTACGTCTGGCAGCAATTACTGGTGATACGAAATTAGAAACACATGCCCATCAGATTCTTGCCTTGCTCGCCCGTGTCGCGCCATCTGCTGCAACAGGCTTCTGTAATGCAATCTCGGCTTCTCTGTTTGCTCAAGAAGGCGCAGTGGAGATTGTGATTCCGGGAAACAATCCTGCACTCCTTGCCACCGTGCGTTCACAGTGGTTGCCCAATGCGGTCACGGTGTGGGGAGACCCAATGGATTCACCATTGTGGGCCGGCAGAGAAGCAGGAAAGGCGTACGTGTGCCGTAATCACGAATGCTTGCTTCCGGCGACTACCGCTGAAGAACTGCGCAAACGAATCGCTACCAGTTCTTTTGGTGAATAATCGATTCCACTGAACGACGAACTCGCTGAGCACTGCGGCCTTGTCGTTTCTGGCCGTCGACTTCATGCCCAATGGCTATTGTTCCCAAAATTTCTATGTGGTCAGGAATATTGAACTCGCGTCGCAACGACTGTTCATTTGAGTGAGCAAAAAAGAGAGCTCCCAATTTTGCATCTTCTAACGCAAGAAGAAATGTCATCGTGGCAAACGACGCATCGATGGTCCAATACGGCGCAGGCCATTGATCACGCCCGACCCCAAGGCCTGTTGCCTTTTTATCAGGTTCTGAATACCGCTCAAGATACGCAGTGGGATCACACATGCTGATGGCGATGACGGGTGCACGCAGCAACAGTGGAAAAGCAAAACTCTCTCGCTTTTCTACCGGAAGTGCGATATCCCAATATCGATGTGTTACTTCATTCTCGAGAAGAAGAACATGCCAACCCTGAGACTTTCCTGCACTTGGTGCACGGCTTGCTAAATCAATGCACGATGTAATAACTGCAGGATCGACTGATTGATCGGAAAAAGATCTCGACATCCGACGTGAACGGACGATGTCGGTGAAGTTCACTGACTTAGACGCGAGCGCCGAGCTTGACAAGGCTTTCAGCCATGGTCCAACCATGAACAATCAACACGCCACCCTTTTTCGGATTAACGCCCTCGAACAAGGAAGTGATTTCTGGTGAGATTTTTTCGGGCTTCAATGACTCGTGATCAAGGAATCCGCTTTGTCCGCCCGATGCAACAATGAATGTTTTTTCGTCATAGGTGGAATCGACGCCAAAACGACGAGCGAGGCGACGACCCCATGCTCGCTCTTCACCGACAGCGCGATGTCCGAACGTAGGAATCATGTCGGTGACAGCCTTCAAGGCTTCCATGCCATCGGCTGTTGCGAACCGGCTGCCAACGACAACGTCTTCGTCAGGAAACGCCATGAGTGCACGATGGTACGCCTCTGTCATTAAACCTTTGAGAACAGAATCACGCTTTGCGGTGCGCTTGATGGTCATGAGACCGAGCAAGACACATGGAGTTCCGCCAATGCGTTCAAGCGTTGAAAAAGTAACACCATGCAATTTGCCATCAATGCGGGCAAGAGTGCACAACACCCAGTCTGTTCCGGCCTTCGCAAATTGCTCCGCAGTAAAAGAACCCTCAATGGTGAGGAATTCCTCAAACTGAGCCTCAGTGAGTGCGCTGCAGTCTTGTGTGGCAACTTCCAACGACATTGACTGGGTGACTCCCTATGACACTCGGGCGGCACTAGTGCCGACAACAACCCTTCTATTCTGCCATTGCCAACAGCCAATTCCTGAAATCAGGGGTTATTTAGATGATTTTTACGGCATTAGAGCCAAAGGTGACACGCAATGGCCCGAGAGCCTTCTCAAAGTCAACTAATCCGGAAGGTCCGAGATCAAATACTTTGCCACCGGCCAACTTCACCTTGCACGGCGAAGTACCTGGAAATTCAGCGATGATTGCTTTGAGACGTTCAAGTTTTTCCGCTGTAAAACCAGATGGAAGAGACAGTTCCACTTCTGCAATTTTGTCGCCCAAGTTTTCCGGTACTGAAATTCTCTGAGCAGAAAAACTAGGTGGCGCATCATCACGTTGATTCAACCGACCAGTAATGGTGACGACAAGGTCGTCAGACAGTAAGTGCCCGTACTCAGCTAATACTTTTGCAAAGACCGTTACTTCAATAGCTGCATCCATGTCTTCCAACACAAATGTCGCCATCTGGTCGCCCTTCTTCGTAAAGCGACGGTTCAAACTGGACATCACTCCGCCAATGGTGACCATTCCGGATTCGCGTGCTTCCAGTTCTTGAATTGAACTAGTAACGAGACGGCGCAATGCATGTTCGATTCCGCGCAGTGGATGATCTGAAATGTAAAGACCTAACATTTCTTTTTCATGGCGCAACTGATCGGGCTTTGTGAATTGCATGTCGGGAATTGCTACTTCTGAACTCCAGCCAGTGGTCGATGCATCTTCCATTTCACCAAAGAGCGACATGACGCCCTTTTCTTCTTCCCGGCGCGCGACAACCGCAGCATCAATGATCGACTCAAAGACCATCAGCAATCCTCGACGTGGGTGTCCGAACGAATCAAATGCTCCGGCCTTAATGAGTGATTCAACGGCACGCTTGTTGAGAGCTTGTTCTGGAGCACGGTTTGCAAAATCATGGAAGGATTCATACGGACCATTGCGATCACGTTCTTCCAAAATCTGAAGAACAATTCCTTCTCCGACATTTCGCACGCCAGACAAAGCGAACACAATTCGCTTTTGGCCGTCAGCAGTAATAGCTGCGAAATCTGAACGGCCTTCATTGATGTCAGGGTTTGACACTGTGATGCCGATAGAGCGAGCATCAGCCAGATGCACCGCAGCTTTTTCATAGTTGCCCTTAACAGACGACAACAGACATGCGGAGTATTCAACGGGAAAATGCGCTTTGAGATACGCAGTTTGGTACGCAATTAACCCGTATCCGTATGCATGGCTCTTATTGAATGCATAGTCAGCGAATCCGCGAATGATGTCGAACAACTTCTCGCCAAGCGGGCGGCCGTATCCGGTCTTTTCGCAACCGTCAACAAAGGATCCTTCTTCAGCCGCCATGGCTTTCGGATCTTTCTTACCGCACGCTTTGCGCAAGTTGTCTGCCTGAGCAAGTGAATAGCCAGCAAATTTCTGAGCAACACGCATCATGCTTTCCTGATACACCATGAGGCCATACGTGTCGTGCAAAACTTCGCGAGCATCTTCATGGAAGTACTCAGGTTCTTCAATGTTGTTCTTGATTTTTGCGTAGGTGGTGTGCATTTTCGTGCTCATCGGACCCGGGCGATACAAGGCAATCACTGCGCAGACATCTTCAAATGCGGTGGGTCGCATCAGACGCAACAAACTCTGCATTGGTAACGACTCAAGTTGGAACACGCCAATGGTGTCTCCCCTGCCAAGTAACTCAAACGTTTCAGTGTCTTCTAGCGAAATGATGTCGATATCAAAATCAGGATCAGTTTGTTCTCTGATCATCTCCACTGCATCAGCAATGACGTCAAGGTTTCGTAGACCAAGGAAGTCCATTTTGAGAAGACCCAATGATTCAACGGCGTGCATTTCGTATTGCGTGACTATGGGGGCATCATTTCCCTTGCGCTGAATTGGCAGGTAGTCCATCAGTGGCTTACCGGTGATCACTACTGCTGCAGCATGAATTCCGTCTGAGCGCTTGAGACCTTCTAGACCTCGTGCAACTTCAACAACTTTTGCTGCAATCTCATCTGCCAGAACCAAGTCACGCAGTCCCTGTGCCTCGCGATACCCCGCGGCATGTTCGTCGCTGTATTCAAAGCAGGCTGCAAGCGGAGTGTCGCGCCCTTGCTGAAGCGCCGGCATCAGTTTGGCAATGCGGTCACCGACTCCGTATTCATGACCCAGTACTCGGGCTGCATCTCTCACGGCATTACGCGCCTTAATGGTGGCAAAAGTAATGATTTGTGCAACGTGATCGCGGCCGTATTTCTCAGCTGCGTACTGAATCATGTGATCGCGGTACCGCGAGTCAAAGTCCATATCGATGTCGGGCATGCTTATTCGCGATGGGTTCAAGAACCTCTCAAACAGAAGGTCGTATTTCAATGGGTCAAGGTCTGTGATTCGTAGGCAATACGCAACCGCGCAACCAGCAGCGGATCCACGACCTGGCCCTACTCGAATATTTGACTCACGAGCATGACGAATGAGATCCCAGACAATGAGGAAGTACGCATCAAAGCCCATGTCGCCAATTGTTTTGAGCTCAAATGCGAGTCGTTCGACAACTGCGGAGGGCAAGTTGTCTCCCCAACGTTGCTGAGCGCCTTTCCACGTGAGGAATGAGAGATAGTCAGCGGGAGTCTTGTAGTCAGCAGGAATCGGGAAATCAGGAATTTGATATTCATCAAAAGTGATATCAACTTGCGCACGTTCAGCGATAAGCAATGTGTTGTCGCAGGCCTCTGGCAAGTCTTTCCATACCGAACGCATTTCAGCTGCAGTTTTTAAGTAATGCTCATTACCTTCAAAGCGAAAACGATCTTGATCGCGCATTAACGCACCGGTCTGCACACACAACAACGCATCGTGTGCCATGTGGTCGCTTTGGTTGACGTAATGCGAATCATTAGTGGCGATAATTGGCGCACCAATTGCTCGTGCGATCTCTACCAATTTTGGATTAGTGGTTCGTTGGTTAGCGATGCCGTGATCTTGAAGCTCAACAAACAAATTGTCTTTGCCGAAAATGTCTTGCAATCGAGATGCCTTTGCGATTGCGCCCTTTTCATCGCCATTCAAAAGCGACTGCAACACATGTCCGCCAAGACACCCTGTTGTTGCCATGAGCCCAGAGGAATATTTCTCCAACAGTTCCCAGTCAACGCGGGGTTTGTAGTGGTATCCCTCAAGAAAAGCGAGGCTAGATAATTGAATGAGGTTGCGATACCCCTCGTTGTTCTCCGCCAACAATGTGAGGTGGTAGTACTGCTTGCGGCCGCCTTCATCGGAACCGCCATTGTCATCAAGACGTCCCCTTCGCGCGATGCGTTCGGAACGGTGATCATGAGCCATGTAGGCCTCAGTACCGAGGATGGGCTTGATGCCCTGCTTCACACACTCTTTGTAAAACTCAATGACGCCATACATGTTGCCGTGGTCAGTAATGCCGAGAGCTTGTTGACCATCAGACACAGCCTTAGAGACCAATTCATCAAGACGGGCTGCTCCGTCGAGCATGGAGTACTCAGTGTGAACGTGGAGGTGTGTAAATGACGAACCCACGAACTTTCCCGACTCCTTTTGTACTCACTGACGGCCCAAAGCCGACAAGCAAGCGAACTGCACTGCGAGTTCTTAAATTAGCAGTCGGGTGTGCCCTCGGCATCAGAGACGCCAGGGAAAGTTGTTTATGCCCGCTTGGCGAGCAAAGGGACCAACATTTCGTCCGCAGTCAGTGACCCATGACGGCACACCAACGGAAACGCCCCTCCATCGAGAGGTTCTTCAAAACTGACAGGCTGGTGAGCAACGAGCGCCACATCACCTACCCGGCGTTTCACTTCGTCGCTCATACGCGGCCCAAACCACTTTTCATCGATGACTTGGTCGCCAGATACAACCCATGCAACATCTGCATACATTGAACACGCATCGAGCAATGCCGCAGCACGTCCGCGTTTTGCATGCAACCATCGGAATCGGCCTTCACCTGATTGATGGTCGACGAGATCCACAATCTCACGTGGCGGAACAATGGTGTTATCACCAACATGAACTTGACCATGATCTGCAGTCACTATCAACACAGTGTCTGATGGCAACACAGACAAAATATCTGCAACGATTCCATCAGCAGCACGCAACTCTGAATCATAAAACTCGCCAAAACCGCGTTCGTGAGCAATCTTGTCGACTCCGTCGTAGTAGGCGTACACAAAATCTTCACCAGCGTCAAGAGCTTTGCGAACAAGCACCGGGATACTGCTTGCTGCGCGCCACCCCATGTGCTTCACATCCGCGAGATGTGCCAACGTGAATCCGCTTCCCTCCAGTTCGCCCTTGCTGAGAACGGGAACTCGAGAACCGAGAAACGGCGGGCAGGGTTGAACCAGATTGGGTGGATACCGGCGACGTAAATCTCCGTTCTCGTCCCCCCAACGCAATACGTTCATCACTGTGTCGCCCATATCGACGCGATATCCGAGAAGCCCATGCTCCCCTGGCGACAAACCAGTGGTGAGGGAGGTCAGAGCCGTCGCCGTGGTTGATGGAGCAACCGTGGTGATGAAGGAACCGTCAAAACCCGACAGTGTCGGCATGCAGTGTGTATGGGTCTGCAATTGATTCCATCCGAGACCATCAATGAGGAGAACGACGACACGCTGAGCCCCACTCACCGTGGCAGGCATCCACGCAGGCACAGTTCTGGGCCCGCCTGGAGCACACAACGCGGGAACGATGCCTGACAGGCAGCCATTGGCGTAATTAGGCAGGACTGGCGACGGAACACTCACCTCACTATCCAACCACCTACGATGGTCATGTGCGAGTTTCTACGCGAGGTGATTATGCCTGTCGAGCCCTATTGTCGCTAGCGCTCCATTCCGAGACCGCACTTCCGACCTCTGTCAGAGATATTGCTGAACGCACTGCGCTACCACAGCCCTATCTCGAGCAAATTCTTCTCGCTCTCAAAGGAGCCGGACTTGTTCGTTCAAAGCGCGGAGTTGGCGGCGGTTACGTATTAGCCAAAGCACCAAGCGACATTCGTCTCTCCGACATTATTTCTGCCGTCGATGGCCCCATCACCCTTGGTGATTTTGGCCAACCTCATCAAGATGGTTCGTGCGACCATGAAGGACAATGCGTCTTGCTCGCTATTTGGGATGTTGCGGCTCACCACATGCGTGACCACTTGAACGACTACACACTTGCCACAATTGCATCAGCTGCAACTGGCACTGGACCCTGGCCGAAGAACACTCTGCACTCTCACTGAGCAGCGGAAATTATTTCTCAGGAATCTCGAACGAGCACTTCGCGATAATTGCTGCCATGTCAGCTGGCAACGTCGCTTCGAAAGACATTTCTTCTCCGGTACCAGGATGAATCAATGTCAAACGTCGTGCGTGCAACATAGGTCTCGGTGCAACTAACGCTGACTTTGCGCCACCGTACATAGCATCGCCAACAACTGGGTGTCCAACAGCAGCGAGATGCACTCGAATCTGATGTGTACGACCTGTTTCGAGTGAGCATCGCACCAATGTCAACATCGCGGGATGGTTAAATTCGGTCTCAACTTCAAGATGTGTTCGCGCCCATTTGCCGTTATGCACGACAGCCATTCGCATCGGATCACGAGGGTCACGTCCCATCGCAGCATCAACGACAGCAGTTGGCGAATCAAAGTGGCCCCATGCAAGTGCGATGTACTCGCGACCAACTTCATGTTCGGTCAATGCTGCAACTAATGAGTCGTACGCACGTTGTGAACGCGCAACAACCATCATTCCTGTTGTGCCTGCATCGAGACGATGCACAATTCCTGGACGAGCAGGTTGACCAACGTCGGCTACTTCGGGATACAACGCCAAAATACCGTTCACCAATGTTCCGAGACCATGACCTGATGCTGGGTGAACAACAATTCCTGCTGCCTTGTTCACAACAATGATGTCGTCATCAACATAAACAACATCAAGTACGACGCTTGCATCGGGTCCAGGAGGTTCAGCAACAGGAACCATGTCGAGATCAACGACAACAATTTGTCCTTCGCGTAACCGGACTTTGCCAGATGGTGCTGGTACGCCATCAACAGTGGCGCCTCCGCTTGCAATCAGTTTCGAGGCATCGGTACGAGAAATGTCAGCAATCAACGACACGATGCGGTCGAGACGTTCATTATTCAATGCCGATGGCAGTGTTTCTTCAACTTTCATGTGCGTTGTCAACACCTTTTCCGTTACGTGCTTCCATCAGCATGGCAGCAATAAGCGCACATGCCCCCACAGTGATCGATGAATCTGCAACATTGAACACGGGCCACCACTGCAGGTCGATGAAATCAACGACTCGACCATGTAACCAACCCTCACCACGAAAGAATCGATCAGCGATATTGCCTATTGCGCCCGCAACAATGGCACTCAGCGCCAGTGCCGACAATTGAGTTGTTGCCTTGCGCACTGCTCGTAACAAAAAGAGAACAGCAACGAGCGCGAACACGCCAACTAACGGGCCAATGCCTTGCCCCTGAGAGAACGCAAAGCCACTATTGAAACCAAGTGAGAACTGCAAAGATCCAACAACGTGAATGACACGGCCGTTATCCAATGCAGAGACAGCCCATGATTTCGTCACCTGGTCCAGAAGAACCACGAGACCAATAAGAATCGCCTGTCGGCGAAGTGCGAACACAGATGTGCTGGAACGCCTAGCGGCGTCCTAGTCCACCGGCACGTTCAGTAACAAGCTCTGTCGCCCAAGGAATAGCGCGCAGGCGCTCCTTCGGAATTGGCAGGACTGAAACAACGGAATAGCCGTACTCGCCAGTTTTCATACGAGCAAGGGATGCATCGATCTCTTCAACCGTTTGGCGAGCAGCAGCAGACAGCACAAGATCTTGTTCGCGCTCGACAACCATGGTGTCTCCTTCGCCCCCTTCGTCATCAAACTTCACATCGCCCATTTCAGCATCAGCAATCATTGCGTTTGCTTCATTCTCAAGACGATTCGCCTGGCCAACCAACTTGATGCGTTCTGCCTGAAGTGCTTCACGTTGTGCGAAGAGGAACTTCAAGTCAAAATCCTTTGACGAAGTGATGCCATCTTCCGATGGTCCCTTCACAATGACAGGACGCTTCGGTGGTTCTGGCTTCTTAGCAACTTTTTTTACAGGAGCTGGTGCGGGAGCAACAACCACAGGAGCCGGCGCAACAACTTTTACAGGAGCTGCTTTCTTTGCAGGAGCAGCTTTCTTTGCTGGAACAACCTTTTTCGCAGGAGCTGCCTTCTTCACAACCTTTTTCGCAGGAACAACTTTCTTCACTACCTTTTTTACAGGAGCTGCCTTCTTCGCAGGTGCTTTCTTTGCAGGAGCTGCCTTCTTCGCAGGTGCCTTCTTTGCAGGAGCTGCCTTCTTCACAACTTTCTTTGCAGGAGCTGCCTTCTTCTTGGCGGGTGCTTTCTTTGCAGGAGCCTTCTTCGCAGGGGTCTTTTTGGCTGGTGCCTTCTTTGCAGGAGCCTTTTTGACAACCTTCTTAGCGGGGGTGGTCTTTTTTTTCGTTGCCATAATGAGCACTCTTCCTTGCATCGGGCATCTGCCCGTGTTGCCCCGTGAGGCTACGGCCGAAAACGGCCTTTTTTTCAACTAGCGAGTGCGACTGACACCCCGATGAGAGCGCCCTCCACCGCAACGGGACGCTCCCCGGTTGCGTCAAAGAGCACTTCGAGGGCAAGTGTCTCGCCCGCAATGAGTCCGACATGAGGCAAGATCTGGGCCTTCAGCTGATCGTCGACGGACAATGTGACAATAATTCTGTCTGAGATATCAAGGTCGGCTTCACGGCGAGCCTGCTGCACAGCACGCACGATGTCTCGGGCAGAGCCTTCGGCTTCCAGTTCAGCAGTGACATTGACGTCGAGCAGAACAACGCCAACCCCGCCAGGCAACGGAGCGCTGGCAGAACCTGCTTGCGTGACCAATTTGAGTGAATATTCTCCTGGCTGGAGCGACTCGCCCGCAACATTGATGACATCGCCATCTTGAGTCCATTCACCCTTTTTCACAGCAACAATGACCGCCTGAGTGCGTGGTCCAAGTCGTGGACCAACAATTGCTGGCACCACTTGCAATTCGTGTGACGCAATTGAATCGACATCAGCAGTGAGCACAACGTCACGCACGTTCACTTCGTCGCGAACAATGTCAAGGAAACCTTCAAGCGATGTTGCATTCGCAGCAGCAATAGTGAGTGACGCGAGTGGCAATCGAACACGACGGCCATGTGCTTTACGCACAGACAATGCTGACGAACAAACATCGCGAACCATGTCCATTGCTGTTACCAAAACAGAATTACGCGGCAACTCAGTGGACGATGGCCAATCAGTGAGGTGAACACTTCCGGCCTCAGCTCCGTGAAGCCCCTGGAATACCTCGTCGGTTACAAGCGGAAGAAGCGGTGCAGCAATACGCACCACATAATCAAGCACCGTGTGCAACGTGTCGATGGCGTCTTGGTCCCCTGCCCAAAACCGATCACGGCTTCGACGGATGTACCAGTTAGTCAAGACATCAAGAAAGTTTCGAATTGTTTGGCATGCGGCGAACAGGTCGTACACATCCATAGAGGTGGTGACTGATTCAATCGAGTCTGCGAGTTTGGCAAGGACGTACTGGTCAAGAACATTCGACGAATTAGTCCGCACAACACCAGTCACTTCATCAGCATTTGCATACAGAGCGAGGAAATAATACGAGTTCCAGAGTGGTAGCAACACCTGACGGACTGTTTCGCGCATTCCTTGTTCGGTGACCGAGAAATCTCCACCGCGCAGAATCGGCGACGACAAGAGGTACCAACGCATCGCATCAGCACCATGAGAATCAAACACGGCCATCGGATCTGGATAATTGCGCAAACTCTTCGACATCTTTGCACCATCATCACCAAGGACGATTCCGTGACTTATGCACGACAAGAAAGATGGACGATCAAATAATGCCGTTGCTAAAACATGCAATGTGTAGAACCATCCGCGCGTTTGGCCGATGTATTCAACAATGAAGTCACCTGGATAGTGATTATCGAACCATTCTCTATTCTCAAATGGATAATGCACTTGAGCAAACGGCATCGAGCCGCTCTCAAACCAGCAGTCAAGCACTTCAGGAACACGACGCATCATGGACTTACCCGTTGGGTCATCTGGGTTTGGTCGCACTAGCTCATCAATATTTGGGCGGTGCAGGTCAGTTACTTCCACACCGAAATCACGAGACAAATCGGCAAGGCTTCCGTACACATCAAGACGTGGGTAGGTCGGGTCATCGCTCTTCCATACGGGAATGGGTGAACCCCAGAATCGATTTCGGCTAATTGCCCAGTCACGAGCATTAGCGATCCACTTACCGAACGAGCCATCCTTAATGTGCTCTGGCGACCACGTGATTTGATCATTTAATTCCACCATACGGTCACGGAATTTTGTGACCTCTACGAACCACGACGAAACAGCGCGATACACAAGTGGTTCGGCACAGCGCCAACAATGCGGATATGAGTGGTTGTAGGAATCGTGTCGAACAACGATGCCCATGTCTTTCAGAGTGCGAACGATGTCAGAGTTGGCTTCGAATACGTGCTGACCAGCCCATGGGGTGATTTCGGCCGTGTAGCACCCGTGTTCGTCCATCGGACACAATGTGGGGATTCCCGCTGCATTGCATTCGTTCTGGTCGTCTTCACCAAAACCAGGCGCCATATGCACAACACCAGTTCCGTCTTCTGTGGTTACGAAATCAGCACCCAGAATTTGGAACGCATTCTCTGTGCCAGCAAAGAACGGAAATATAGGCGTGTATCGACGACCAACAAGGTCACGACCTTTCACAGTGCGCAGTATTTCTGCACCTTCAAGTTCTTTTTCGTATGAGCCCAAGCGAGCGCTAGCAAGTATGTAGGTATTGCCATCGGGATGTTGAAGCACCGTGTAATCAATGTCTGGGCCAACGGCGAGTGCCAGGTTGGATGGCAAAGTCCACGGTGTCGTGGTCCACGCCAAAATCTTTTCGCCTGAATCAAGGGAGAACGAAACAGTTAGGGCTGGATCTTGACGATCTTTGTATACGTCATCCATACGGGTCTCAGTATTTGACAGCGGAGTTTCACAACGCCAGCAATAGGCAAGAACACGGAAGCCTTCATAAATCAAACCCTTGTCATGCAGAGTCTTAAACGCCCACATGACACTTTCCATGTATGGGGTGTCGAGAGTTTTGTAGTCGTTTTCAAAATCAACCCAACGTGCCTGACGTGTGACATATCGCTGCCACTCATCGGTGTATCGCAACACACTGGTGCGACATGCATCGTTGAACTTGTCAATTCCAAAAGCGGCTATTGCGGGATGACCGGCAATACCAAGTTCCTTCTCAGCTTCTACTTCTGCAGGGAGACCATGGCAATCCCATCCGAACCGACGATCGACATGTCGACCGCGCATTGTTTGGTACCGCGGTACAGCATCTTTTACAAAGCCGGTGAGTAAGTGACCATAGTGAGGCATTCCGTTTGCAAACGGCGGACCATCATAAAAAATGAATTCGTTATCTCCATTGGTGCCAACAGGGCGTGCAGCAAGACTTTTTGCAAATGTCTGATCACGTTCCCAACGTGCCAGCACGCCTTCTTCCATTTGTGGAAAATTTGGCTGAGGATCAACCTTTGGATACGTCACGCAGTAAGGCTAGAGGCGTAAGGGGCTCAGCACCCAAGGATGCGAGCGAGGATTTGAACGCCAATGAGAACCACCAACGGTGTGAAATCAAATGGCCCCATGGTGGGAAGCACGCGACGAATGGGAGTAAACACTGGTTCTGTGGCCTTGTAGAGGAAATCAACAAGGGGAAGAAACGGACTACCTGGAGAGATCGGAAAGAACGTTGAGATTGCGCGCGCAACAACAATCAGGACATAGATATTGGCAATAGCGCACACAAGTTCCACAATGAATCCTTAGTAACGAGGTGAGTCGAAACTCACAGCTGGCTTTAACAAGTAGACGCCACTGCCTACTTTTTCCATTGTGCCGCTGAGCGCGTAACACATGCCACTTGCGAAATCGATAATGCGACGAGACATCTCCCGATCAGCGCCTTCAAGATTCACAATCACGGGAACACCATCTTTGAAGTGGTCCGCAATTTCTTGCGCCTGATTGAAGTTACGAGGACGAACTGTGACAGTTTCTCCGGCAGTCGGAATGGTGCGAACAGTCGGAGACGTGCGTGCTGTGCCAACTGGACGAACTTGCAAACCGGAATCATCAGGACGACGAGCAGCTCCGGTGTCATCGACACGCATCGGACGAGCAGCTGGGCGCTGTGTTTCTGATGAGTACTCAGGATCAAAATTAGAGCGACGACCTTGGTCGGGGGCAGGACGTCCGACACGTTGTGGTCGTTCGTACTCCATCGACATGTCGTAGTCGTCGTAGGCTTCTTCCCCACTCAGACCGAGGTAATCCATTGCACGGCGGAAAAATGACATATTCGTAGGCTAATGCACTTCGAATAGCAGATGTGGGACACGTCTAAGGAGTGTCTCGTTCTCGGTCGCCAAAGAGACCACTTCCGACCCGAACCATTGTGGATCCACACGCAACTGCAATCGGATAATCGGCTGACATGCCCATAGAACAGACTGATAGTCCTTGATCATTGACCAGTTGACGCAGCATTCTGAATGATTTTTCACACTCTTGCTGTGTCCCATCAGTTGGGCCAATAGTCATCAATCCCTTCACGATCAGACCACGAGACTCGGCTCGCTCTCTGAGTGCGTCTAATTGAGTGGGTACCACCCCGCCTTTAGAGGGCTCTCCTGTCGTGTCAACCTGAATCAAGATGAAAGCACCAGGAGCTCTGCGTCCTAATTCATCGACAACTGACTCCCTGTCAACGGATTGCCACAACGCAACGTGTCCCGCCAGCAAGCGCACCTTGTTTGACTGCAGTGCACCGATGAAGTGAACATCAATGGACGGCATACCGTGCGCTGTCTTTTCCAGCAACTCTTGGGCGTAGTTCTCACCCACTGCATCGCACTTGGCTTGCGCCGCAGCACGGAGAGCATCAATTCCGAAAGACTTTGTTACAGCGACAAGCGAGACATCAATCCCACCAGCGTCATTGATAACTGAACGAACGTGTGCCACGCGATCGGCCACCGCGTTGGCGTCGATCATGTATGAACTTCTATTTCAAGAAAGACGGAACGTCGAAATCATCGTCATCGTCTGACAACGGATCGCTGTCGGAGAAAATGTCACGAACATTGCCCGTTGAAGGCCGTGCATCTGCTGGTCGCGTTGATGTGCGAGTACCAATGGATGACCCACTTGAACCTGCATCCCATCGTTCGAATCCTGCTGCGATAACAGTGACCTTGATTTCATCACCCATTTCATCGTCGATAACAGTTCCGAAGATGATGTTTGCATCTTGATGTGCAACGCCGTGAACCACTTCGGCTGCAGCGTTGACTTCGAAGAGACCCATGCTGGATGGACCAGTGATATTGAGCAAAATGCCACGTGCACCATCGATAGCTGCCTCGAGCATTGGGCTCGAAATCGCATCTTTTGCTGCAACAACTGCACGATTGTCTCCACTGGCGATACCAATTCCCATCAGAGCAGAACCTGCGCTGGTGAGGATCATCTTCACGTCTGCGAAGTCCGTGTTGATAAGACCAGGAGTCGTGATGAGGTTTGTGAT
>CAIYTS010000139.1 GCA_903929185.1 uncultured Acidimicrobiaceae bacterium | reverse complement strand
GGTTCCAGCCCGCGTGTAACACTGCTGCGGCAAGGGCGAGAAGTGTGGCAGCAAGCATGAGATACGACACTACGCCTAGCCTGAAGAGATGACCGGGACTGACAATCGCCCAATTGGGATGTTTGACTCCGGCTTCGGAGGTCTCACTGTTGCTCGCGCTGTGATTGATGTATTGCCATCTGAAGACCTTGTGTACATCGGAGACACTGGTCGATATCCGTATGGTCCGAGACCAGCGGTTGAGGTGCGCGAGTTTGCGCGCGAGCTTGCATGGAGTTTGGTGAACGACCACAACGTGAAGGCAATTGTTGTTGCGTGCAACACCGCATCAGCTGCGGCGTTCACAGAATTATCTGCAGAATTACCGGTGCCAGTTGTCAGTGTTGTCGAGCCTGGTGCACACGCTTTGTCTCTCACGTCGCAATCAAAGAGAGTGGGCGTCATCGGAACTGTTGGCACTATTTCATCGGGCGCCTATCAGCGAGCTCTTGCTGAAATTGATTCGTCGTTGTCGTTAACTGCATGTGCATGCCCAGGGTTTGTTGAATTTGTAGAACGAGGCCAGACAACCGGTGACGAAGTGATGTTGTTGGCAGAACGATTGCTGGCTCCAGTTGTTGCAGCCAATATTGATGCGTTGCTTCTGGGTTGTACTCACTACCCATTTTTGTCGCGGGTGATAAGTGAAGTGATGGGCCCAGACGTTGTGCTGGTCTCAAGTGCTGATGAAACAGCATTTGCACTTGCCGCCATGCTTGATTCGAGCAATCTTCGCTTCACCTCACGCAACCCGGGAACACATACCTTCCTGTCATCGGGAGACGTTGAATGGTTTGCTGATTTCGGCCGCAGATTGCTCGGACCAGAATTATCTTCGGCAAGTCCGTGGAATCGTTCAAAAACCGACTAGACATAATGCGCCCACTACAAAGGAACATGCCATGACACGACCAGACGGACGTACAGCAGATCAACTGCGCCCCATTTCATTCCAACGCGACTTCACCGACATGGCTGCCGGTTCTGTCTTGGTGTCATTTGGTCGTACACGTGTCTTGTGCACAGCGTCAATTGATGAAGATGTTCCTCGTTGGATGAAGGGCTCTGGCAAAGGATGGGTAACCGCGGAATACTCGATGCTTCCTGGTTCATCACCAGAGCGTGTTGATCGCGAAGCAGCCAAAGGAAAGCAAAGCGGTCGCACAGTAGAAATTCAGCGACTCATTGGCCGTTCGTTTCGTGCGGCATGCGACATGCGTGCACTAGGCGAGCGTCAAGTTGTTGTTGACTGCGATGTATTGCAGGCAGATGGTGGCACTCGAACCGCAAGTATCTGTGGCGGTTTCATCGCCTTGCATGACGCAATGACACGTTTGGTGCAAAACGGATCCATCAAAGAAAACCCACTTCATTCGTATGTTGCGGCAATCTCCGTAGGTATTTGCAATGGTGTTCCGGTTCTTGACTTGCCATATATCGAAGACTCTTCTGCAGAAGTTGATATGAACGTTGTGATGCTGCGTCCTGCAGCTGGTGGTGAACCAAAGTTTGTTGAAGTGCAAGGCACGGCAGAAGGCGTTGCGTTTTCTCGTCCTGATCTTGATCAGTTATTGGGGCTTGCAGATATCGGACTTGGTCGAATCTTTTCGTTACAGTCAGATCTTTTGGCAGAGGCACCTGTGTCTCGTCCGATCTCGCGATAAGCAGCGCTATGCGGATTGTGTGCGCAAGCGCTAACCCGCACAAAGTGGAAGAGCTTGCACGGATGTTGCCGTCGTGGGTAGACCTTGCGCCGCGGCCGTCAGACATTGGTGACATTGATGAAGATGCCCCAACCCTTGAGGGCAACGCCATAATCAAGGCGATTGAAATAGCCAACCATGCCTCTGAGTGGGCAATTGCAGATGACACTGGTTTAGAAGTTGTCGTTTTGAATGGCGCGCCCGGCGTGCGAAGTGCGCGTTTCGCCGGAGAACACGCAACGGATGCAGAGAACCGCGCGTTATTACTAGCGAAACTTGAAGGCGTCACGAATCGGTCTGCTCGATTTCGCACAGTTGTGGCTCTGGTGTCATCAAAGGGCGATATTCATTTTGTCGGTGGTGAATGCGTGGGGACTATTGCTGAGATGGAACGCGGAGACAGTGGGTTTGGGTATGACTCATTGTTTATTCCTATAGATGGAGACGGACGCACCTTTGCAGAAATGACGGCATCAGAAAAAGATGCTGTGTCGCATCGTGGTCGCGCAATTTCACAGTTGCCAGAACTGCTGGCACGAATTTTTGGTCTACCAACCCCGTAGGTCAATTGCCCACTCATCAATGACGGCATCGTTGTCGATGACGTATGCATGAGAATGCATTGCCATGGTGGGGTCAACGTGGGCGGGGGTCACACGAATGCGATCGCCAACCTTTGGTGTTGCAGTGCCTTCACGCGCAGCAATGGTGGTGTGCTCATCTGAACAGAACCACACGCTGTAACCATCAACAGTGGGGTTGCCGTGGTCCATACCAAGCGACTTCAAGCCCACGTCAATAACTGCCCATGATGGATTAACAGAAATCACAGTGCCAAGAATCCATAGTGATTGCGCAAAAGGGTGCTCCAATTGTGCGTATTGCGAATCCATGAGTGCGTAGCTTCCGGCTTGCACTTCATTCACGGTTGTGCCCGCAAACATGTCGTATGTTCCGGTGCCACCAGCTGACACGATGTCGCCCCCAACATCGTTGTGTGCATGTGCAAGCAATGTCATTGCTTCATGCACCTTGTCTTGTTTTTGTTGACGATCAGTAAGCATCATCAGGTGGCCTTCATAACCCATCACGCCGCGAACAATGAGACCTAGCGATCGTGCTGCATCGGCAAGCGAGCCTGCTTGCTCTGGCGTACAACCGCAACGTGGCAGCCCAACATTGACATCGATCAACACATTGCGAATGCCAGCAGTTGATGCGGCCTGAATTGTCTCGAGCGAATCAACAGCAACAGTGATGAGCGCAGATGATTGTGCATCGGCAAGTGCAGAGAGGCGAGCGGGGTCGACAGTTTCGTTTGCGAGCAAAATATCTTTACCGACTCCTGCGGCAACAAGCCCAAGAATTTCCCGAGGAGTTGCACACGTAAAGGTGCTGTGACCAGCTGCCACTTGTTCGGCGGCAATTGCCGAACACTTATGCGCTTTGACATGTGGACGCAATGCGTGACCCGGGTGAACGGAGGCCATGGCTGCGATGTTTGACCGCATCACGGACAGGTCTATGACGGGACAGGGCGTCGGAAGACGAGAAATATCCATAGTGCCGACGGAGGGACTCGAACCCTCAACATCCAGGACCTAAACCTGGCGCCTCTGCCAATTGGGCCACGTCGGCGACATGAGAAGGGTACCGCTATGTAAGAGAGGTCGGCGGGCTCAGAGGTGGCAAACTGTCTAGGTGACCGTTATTAGTAGCCCATCGCTTGATTCAACCCTTGACCCCTCAGTTCTTTCTGAACAATTGGGACTAGCGGGACACGTGATGGACGAAGGGTCGCTGCAGAACAGTGTGCAGCGCTTTGCTGAGCAGAAGATTGTTCTGCCAACTTTCGGAGACCTTGCCGAACCAAGTCGCATCGGCAAAGACATCACCAAAGGTGTCGATAAAAACGCAGCTGATCCGCGCAACTTGTTTCGTGTGCATTGGTACAACAACATGGCTGGCGACACGGTCGCAGTGCCAGAGCATGTGGTGTTGCCTCCGTCGTTGACTGGTGTTGAGTCTCCAATCATCGTGGTTTTCGGTGACCGATTCCCCATGATCACGGCGCACAAAGTGTTGGCTGCGTATTCATGTTTCGTGCCGCGCGTCATCACTGGTCAATTCGACCCAACACGTCATCGCGCTGTGTGGCCGTCAACCGGCAACTACGCACGTGGCGGAATCGCTATTAGTCGTCTCATGGGTTCTCGTGGTGTTGCAGTTCTTCCTGCTGGCATGTCGCAAGAGCGTTTTGACTGGCTTGATAAATGGGTTGTCGACAAAGCAGACGTGGTGCGTACCCCCGGCACTGAAAGCAACGTGAAAGAGATCTACGACGCATGTAATGAAATGGCCAAAGACCCGGGCAACTTCATCTTGAATCAGTTCTGTGAATTCGGAAACCATGTTGGCCACTATGAAGTCACAGGTCGTGCGCTTGCTCACGCTTTCGAACATGTCAAAGCAAATGGCCACTCAGATATTCGACTTGCAGCCTTTACGTCAGCTACAGGTTCTGGCGGCACCATTGCTGCTGGTGACCGCTTAAAGGACATCTATGGCACGCGAATTGTTGCTGTTGAAGCTCTCGAGTGCCCAACTATGTTGGAAAATGGTTTTGGTGAACACAACATTCAAGGAATTGGTGACAAGCACATTCCGCTGATTCAGAACATCATGAACACTGATGTTGTTGTCGGAGTATCTGATCGTGCAACTGACGAGCTTGATGTGTTGTTCAATACTCCTGCTGGCCAGAAGTACTTGGCAGAGCGTCACAATGCAAGTCCAGAACTCATTGATGCACTCACTCACTTTGGATTCTCATCGATTTGCAATGTTCTTGCAGCAATTAAGACTGCAAAGTTGTTGGGCTACGGCGCTAACGATGCAATTGTCACTATTGCCACTGACGGCAGCGACTTGTATCCGAGCGAGCGCAAAAAGACAATCGCTCATCGTTTCCCGAAGGGCTTTTCTGAGATTGATGCAGCTGAAATCTTCAGCGAGCATCTTGGTTCAGTCAGCACCGACAACATGATCGACTGCACTGAGCGTGACCGCAACCGTATTTTCAACTTGGGTTATTACACCTGGGTGGAACAACAGGGCACACCACTCGCCGTTTTCGAAGCTCGTCGTTCACAGTCGTTCTGGCGCACAGTGCGCGGGTTTGCTCCGGTATGGGACAACCTCATTACTGAGTTCAACCAACGCGTTGCTCGCTTTACTAAGTAGTCATTCATGACAGGCGTGGTCACTGGCCTCGTATGTGCAGTGTGCGGTGCGCGTGAATCAATCGCGACTCCGTTGTCGTGGTTGTGCCCAAACGCCTTGATATCAGACCGACACCATGTGTTGCATTTTGAATCATCAGTCGAGCCATTTCGTCCCACTGATGATGTCAACCCGTATCTGGCGTTTCGCCGCTACTTGGCTATTGATTCATTAGGCGAATCGCTAGGGCTTACCGACGCGCAGCGAGTTTCGATCATTACGTCAGCAGATGAAGCTGTATCTCGAGTAGCTGGCACTGGATTCGTGCGCACACCACTGACGCGCAGTGATGAATTGTCTGAAGCACTTGGGTTTTCTGCCACTGGTGGCATTTGGGTGAAAGACGAAACCGCAAATGTGGGTGGGTC
>CAIYTS010000138.1 GCA_903929185.1 uncultured Acidimicrobiaceae bacterium | reverse complement strand
GATTGCCACGATGTTCGCTGGCAATGCTGCATAACCCTTGAGTTCTCCAACTGCTGGAGCACATGTGTCAAGTACGTAGTTAACGAATCGCTGAGCTGTCAACATTTTTGCTGCAGTGTTTGCAGAGTTGGTGTTAGCTGAGGTGTTAGCCATTGCGTACGAAACTGCTGTGATTGGGTATGCCCCTACAGCCTTTGATGCGTAGTCGAAAGTAACTACACCAGTGGTGCTGTTAACTGCTGCTGCTTCAACGAACTTCGCTGCACCGGCAGATGTTCCTGCAAGGAATTCGCCTGCTCCGTTCATAACTTTCGCTGATGCAATTGACTTACCAGCTACCTGACGCTCATTCACAAATGAAACTTCGGCGTAGCCGATTCCGCCATCTTTGTTCATGACGCCGTTTGCAACACCATCGTTACCCTGTGCACCGACGAATGAACCGTCAGTTGGGTTTGTTCCGGTAGGAACCACGAAAGCATCTGCTGCGGCTGTTGTCCATACTGCAGGAACGGTCTTGTTCAAGAAGTTGAGGAAGTTGTTTGTGGTTCCTGAAGTTTCCTTACGGTGGTACACGGTGATTGGTGTAGCAGGAAGAACTACTGAAGTTGCGTCGATTGACACAGTTCCAAGAACAACGTTGTTGTAGCTGATCGAGTACTCAGTACCTACTGCGTATGGGAGTGAAAGAACAACTTTTCCGGCTTTTGGCTTTGCGTTGTAAACCCTTTTACTTGTTACACCACCGTCAATTGACGAAGTGACAACCATGTTCTTGGTCTTGCCGTTAACGATGCTTGGCTTAAGGCTCACTGTAAGTGCAGCCTTTGTTCCCTTTTTTGCAAGAGCGAAGTTTGCTGCACCATTAAGGCCGCTCAACTTTGGCTTTGCGACAATCGGGTTATCAAGCTTGATTGATGCGTCATTCCATGTCTTGATGGTTCCTGCAAAAATCTTCGCGACAGTTGTTGGAGTCAATTGCAACACTGTTCCGGCTGGCTTCACACCATCGAGGCGGTAAGCCACGTTGATTGCACCAGAGATAAGTGGCAACCACACAAAAGATGTGCGGTAGTTGGTGTCTGATGTCTTGAACTGTGAGTCAGACATTGCGAAATCGTATGTGTTTCCGAAGAAGCTTGAGCGACCTGTACCTGAACCTACGCCTGTGTAGTTCACAGTTGCTGCGGCTGGGTTAGCGGTTGAATCACCGGGGAAAGTTGCACGGCATGATTCGATGAGGTTCTGCGGGAATGTGGCTCCACCGGCAACGATGTTGTCGGTTGAAGCTGCTTGTACTGGATTGACCAGTCCTGCAGATCCGATCAATGCAGATGCTGCAACAGCTACTGCGAATTTCTTGGATAGTTTCATTTGGATATTTCCTCCTGGTAGGGATTAACTACCGATGACTGTAAAGACATGAGGCAACGCCAAAGTGAGGAATGAATGGCCTTTGGAAAAACTAAAGGTTAACGGTAGGCAAACTCAGCCGAAGCGGCCTTGTACATAGTCAGCTGTACGGGGATCCGAAGGTGTACTAAAGATGACAGATGTGCGATCGGCTTCCACGATCACTCCTGGGCCACCATCACTAAGGAAAAAGGCACAGTGATCAGAAACTCGAGCTGCTTGTTGCATGTTGTGCGTAACAATGACAATGGTCATGTCTGACGACAACTGCACAACGGTCTCTTCCACCTTCAATGTTGAGGCTGGGTCAAGAGCTGAACAGGGCTCATCCATTAGCAACACATCAGGCTTCACTGCCAAGGCGCGGGCGATGCACAGACGCTGCTGCTGACCACCTGATAACGAACCGCCAGAAGTCTTCAGGCGATCCTTCACTTCTTTCCACAGTCCAGCACGAGTAAGGCACTCTTCAAGCAACGAATCTTTGTCTTGCACCTTAATGTTGGCCAACTTGAGCCCGGCAAGAACGTTTTGACCAATAGTCATTGATGGAAATGGGTTTGGCTTCTGGAAAACCATTCCTACCTTTAGTCTCATCGAGGTGACATCGACGCCTGGCGCATAGATCTCTTTGCCATCAAGAAACACTTCGCCAGCCATTGCAGCACCAGGAATGAACTCATGCATGCGGTTGAGTACTCGAAGGAATGTTGACTTGCCGCAACCTGATGGCCCAATAAGACCAGTCACACTATTTGCTGGAAAATCAAGCGAGATGTCTTCGAGAACATGGTGCTTGTTGAACCACACGTGTACACCCTTGGTTTGCAGACCATTGATGCCGACGCGACCTTCGTCTAACGGGTTTCCGCCTTGTGGTGCTGTGTTTGCGTCAGTATTCATGTTGCTCCCTGTTTGAATTGTTGCATCGTCCATTTTGTTACCCCTTTGCTCGCCCACTCGCAAGTCGGGCAATCGTAAAAATTATAAAAATCAATGTGAGGAGCACTGCTGCGCCACCCCATGCACGAGACAAGGCCAAGTCAGTTCCGTTCGAGAAATTCTGATAGATGTACATCGGCAACGATGCAAGTGGATGGCCAGACGTATCAGTTGAGAAGTTGGCCGAATAGAACGAAGTCATGATGAGCGGAGCAGTTTCGCCCGCGACTCGGGCCATACCGAGCATTGATGCCGTGACAAGACCAGCGCGTGCAGCCGGCAGAACAATTCGAAACGTTGTAGCAGTTTGTGTTGCACCAAGTGCAAGTGCAGATGTGCGCAGATCTTCTGGCACCAACTTCAGAACTTCCTCTGCAGTTCTAGCAACGGTGGGAAGCATCAGAATTGACAAAGCGACAGCGCCAGAAATAGCACTGAATCCCCTACCTGACACCAAGATTGCAAACACGAAAAGCCCAGCAACGATTGAAGGCACACCGCTCATTGACTGAATCATGATGCGAACAAGACCACTAAATCTTCCTTTGATTTCTGTGATGTAGATAGCAGTGATAATTCCAAAAGGTATTGCGATCAGAGATGCAATCAGAAGAATGATTCCTGAACCAACGATTGCGTGGGATAAACCACCGAGGTTCAGTTCATCATCGCCAGATGTGACAGACATATCTGACGTGAAGTATCCCCAGTAAATGGCTGACGCACCACGCTTAAACACCGTGAAAAGAATTGAAACCCACGGAATGAACGCAGTAAAGAACCCGGCACAAATCAATGTGGTCATCACTTTGTCAAATGCCTTGATTTTGTCGTGGCGCATTCCGAATAGAAACGACACCGTGAGATACGCGGCCACAAATGCCACATAGCTGCCGAGTGGACCTGCGAGTCCGGTGAAGTTCACTATCAACACTGCTAGCGCGCCAGCTATAACGAAAGTTGGAATCAACTCCTTATAGAGGTTCCGACG
>CAIYTS010000137.1 GCA_903929185.1 uncultured Acidimicrobiaceae bacterium | reverse complement strand
GCATCAAAATCAGGAACACATGGTGTTGATGTAGCGGTACGAAATAACTCAGCTCGTGCCGGGGTGCAAGTGGTGCAGGTCTATGCGCATCGTAAAGATCGTGCCGGACTTCCGAGCGATGAACCAGATCAGAAATTGGTGGGCTATTCACGTGTGAAAGTGGCTGCCAACGGCACAACAATGCTTCATGTCGACCTTGACCCCGATGCATACCGCACATGGGACCCTGAGACATCTGCTTGGACACAATGGAAGGGAAATATCGAACTACGCGTCGGTACTAGCTCACGGCACATTGCGCATCGCATTGCAATAACGCTGTAGTTATTCGCCTAGGTGCAATGCAAGGTCTTCAATGAATTGACGTTGCGTGCCGGCCTCTGGGCCAGCCATCGGGCGATGTTCACGTATGTGAGTTAATGCCTCAGTCGAGTTCATTCCCAACATCATCAAGAGCGCGGTACCAGTAGTGCCGGCTCTACCAATGCCTGCTGCGCAATGCACCACTAATGATTGTCCGTTGATGAGATGATCCGTGAGAGTGGCGACGAATTCAAAGATGTCATCGAACTGCGGGTACGACAAATCATCCATGGGGTTCCAGATACCACGAGTGCCAGCGTGGGTCTCGTGCCATTCGATATATGAGGGGTACCGGTCTGCAAGCTCATGTTCTTGCACTAGGCACACGGCAATCGCGTTGTCACATTCAGCGAGAACCTCTTCAACGTTGGGGCCGATGTAGTGCTTGCCGCAGAGCCAGAGGCGTCCAGTCCCAGATGGCAAGGGGATTTCATGAATGCCACCATTCATATTGAAATGATCACTCACTTTGCGACCACATATTCAGACTGTTTGAAGTTATGCGTCATTTCCCAATAGTCGACAAAGCGCCACGGCATTGGTGAAAATACTCGGCCCTGTGCATTGCGATACCAACTATGTAATCCAGAGTGCGCCCATACCAATTCGTTGTGTTCGGCATCAACACGTTCGTTGTAGTCGTCATGAATGTCGGTGCGCACTTCAACGCTTGCAATGTGTTGTTCCACCATTGTCACCAGACAATCGGTGACGTATCGCATCTCACACTCGGCTTGGAAGATGATGCTGCCGCCGTGTGCAACAAACGTGTTCGGGCCAACCAACATAAACATGTTCGGATAATCAGGAACAGTGATGCCAAGGTATGCCTTCGGATTGTCTGTGCCCCACACATCACGCAACGCTGTACCAGAACGTCCGCGAATATCAATGGGCGACAGAAGGTTTCCCGCTTGAAAGCCAGTGGCCAAAATAATGACATCAAATTCCGTTGTTGTTCCGGATGAATCAACGACGCCTGCTGAAGTCACGTGGTCAACACCTTCTGCAATCAGGTGCACATTGTCGCGACGCAATGTGGGGTACCAGTCATTGTCAATCAGAATGCGTTTGCCGTATGGCGGATATGTCGGAAGACATTTCTCCAGCAGGTCGGGCCGACCTTCAAGGGAAGTCTCTACAAACTCAGTCATCTGTTGACGATGACGGTCATTGTGACGGTTCATCGAACGCTCTGGGTGCGGCCATTCAGGGTCACGTCGCAATGTATTCAATAAACCGTCGCCGAATCGCCAGAACAAACCAAAGCGATACCACTGCGCATAGAACGGAACATTCTCTAACAGCCACACGGTGCTGGCAGACACAGTGCGGTGGTAATCAGAACTTGGGCGAATCCATTGCGGTGAGCGTTGATAAATAGTTACTTCGCCGGCAGTTGCGGCAACGGTGCGCATGAACTGCATGGCGCTTGCACCAGTACCGATTACTGCAACGCGCTTGCCAGCAAGGTCAACGGAGTGATCCCAATGAGCTGAATGGAACCACGAGCCTGTGAAGTTCTCAATGCCACGCGCGGGTGCCAAGTTAGGCCGGTTCAATTGACCAACTGCAGTAATGACAATGGGGAATTCTTCGCTTTTCGATGTTCCGCCAGAGACGATTGTGGCATTCCAGGTCTTGCTGTCGTTATTCCAATGCAGTGAGGACACTTCGGTAGTGAACTGAATATGAGAGATGATGTTGTGGCGCTCTGCAACGTCACGGGCATACTTCCAAATCTCTGCGCGCTTGGAGAAGTAATTGTTCCAACGAGTATTTGGTGCAAACGAATACGAATAAAAGTGGTTTGGGGTGTCAACACCGGCTTCGGGGTAGTTGTTATCAAACCACGTGCCGCCAATGTCGGAGTTCTTCTCAACGACTACATAGGGGATACCAAGCTGACCCAGCTTGATGGCTGCACAGATGCCGGCAAACCCTGCGCCAATGACCAACACGCGGAAACCAGCGGGCAACTCGGGTGGAATTGCAGTTGACCAATGCACATCGCGATCAACGAAGCCCAACTCCTCTTGCAGCATGGGTGCATATTCAGGCGCAACATTCTCAGCAACACACGTACGCATCATGGTGACGAATTGTTCGTTATCAATCTCTGTCGGCACAGTACGCGTGCCGGCATTCAACTCTTCAAGAACCACTGCCATCGCAACACGGACTTCTTGCTGAACGTCAGTAGGCAATCCGCCGGTCTCATCGTGAAACAAATTGGTGTCACGACGGGGAAGGTATGGCTCGTGCAGCCATTTCTCATCGCGCGTGATTTGCGCAAGGCACATCAACAATGTGGGTATCGACGCCTCTGCCAATGCGTTATTGGTGGCCGAACTCATGGCTCAAACCTTATGGCATGGCGATCAATGTTCAATCGCCGAGGCGTGAATTAGCGGTGAAGCCCTGGTGTTGTCTGGAGGCCCGCAATCAATGTCTTCATTTCATCCGCGGTCAGTTTTGCCTCTGGGTGGCGACCAAAGCGGGTGTAGTAGCTCGGAGGCATGAAACCGTTCTGAATAACACGCAAGGTGTTGCGACCGCGTCGTGAATTGGCATCGAACTCTGAATAGTTGATGGCACTGCGACCCTCATCGATGTGGTTCTGTACTGCCCACGAGATGGGCGCAACATTTGCATACGACGGATACTTCACTTCATTCGAGTGACACCCGAAACACGCACGCACCATCAGTGCGCGTGTCTGTGGCGATGACCATTGGGGTTCTCCAGTTACAGGACCATTCGTGTGGCTGCGTCCGTATGGGACAGCCTGAATCAGTGCAAACACGGCCACAACAGCGATTGCGATCGACGACACAACAGTAAGAACTTCAGCCTGTCCAGTTTTGGGGTCACGCTTCTTGATGATCCACCATGCAATGAGCGCGACGGGGGCAAGCAGTACTGACATCTGTACAAACCCGATGTAATACGAAAATCCCATAAAGAACAGGCAAAGGAAAACCAGAACCGAGGTGAGAGGAATATGCCGCTTAGCCATGGCCAAAAGGTCGGTAATAAACAGAGAGAGACGAGATTTCACTTGGAGAACCGTAGTCCTGGGGCGGCGTGGAAAGATGTAGTTATGTCAATTTTTGATACAAGTTTTGTCAAACCTTGGGCTGACCCCGAGATTGTGCAAATGCACCGTCGGCCGATGCGTTCACTTCACACGACATATCTCGATATTGATACGGCACGCGCCGGTGATCGCACGGCGAGCCCATGGTTCGTTTCACTCAATGGTCAGTGGAAGATCAAACGGTATGAAGACGTAAATGAAGTTCCCGCTTCTGCAATCAGTGACGATACGAAATCATGGACCTCAATTTCGGTGCCAGGCAACTGGACTCTTGCAGGTCTTGGCGATGAACCGCATTACACCAATGTGCAAATGCCATGGAAAGGTCGTCCGCCAACATTGCCGCCCACAGTTGCAACTGCAGTGCATCGCACCACATTTACCGTTGCAAAGAATTGGAAAGATCGTCGCACCGTTCTGCATATCGGTGGAGCCGAGAGCGTGCACATGGTCTATGTAAACGGAACTTTTGTCGGGTACGGCACCGATAGTCGGCTTCCGAGCGAATACGACATCTCTGCAGCGTTGACCACCGGCAAAAACGAACTCGCAATCGTGGTGTGTCGCTATTCAGCACAAAGCCATTTGGAAGATCAAGATCAGTGGTGGATGGCAGGGTTGCATCGCGAAGTATTCCTCTCATCGCAGGCAATGATCGGCATCAACGACGTTCGAGTTGATGCAGGGGTTGTTCGCAAATCATTACGCACGTCACCTGTTGGAACTCTTGCGGTTCATGTGCATCTCAACGTTCCGCATGAACAAAAACTGCAACGCGGATGGACCGCAGTTACACATCTTGAAAATATCGCGGGCAAGCGCATTGGTACTGCACACACAGTAGAGGTGCCGTGGTTTGATTCCCCATACGTATTTGCCGGACATGTTGCAGATATTTCATGGGATATTCCGAAGATTGATCTGTGGTCCGCAGAAAACCCCAATCGGTATCGCGTCATTGTTCAGTTGGTAAACCCAGCAGGGGAAGTGACGGATGTTGTTCCTGTCATCACCGGCTTTCGCAGTGTGGAAGTACGTAAGCGGTCATTACTGATTAACGGCGAACGCGTGATGATTCGTGGCGTCAACCGTCATGATCATCACCCAGACAAGGGCAAAGCAGTCAGTGTTGAAGACATGCGTGCAGATCTCGTGTTGATGAAACAGCACAACGTGAATGCAGTGCGTTGTTCGCATTACCCGAATGATTCACGTCTTCTTGACCTATGTGATGAGTTGGGCCTCTATGTCATTGACGAAGCAAATGCGGAAAGTCACGCTTGGAATACCACCTTGTGTCACGACCCTGCATACAGGGCCACGTGGATGTCGCGCATCAGCCGTATGGTGGAGCGCGATAAGAACCACCCGAGCATCATCATGTGGTCGCTCGGTAATGAGTCGGGGTATGGCGCGGTGCATGACGCAGCCTCGCAATGGATTCGATCGTACGACCCATCACGACCACTTCATTATGAAGGTGCAGTGTTTCATGCTGGCTGGGTAGATGGTGGCCTGATGTCATCTGATGTTGTGTGCCCGATGTATTCCACTATCGATGACATTGTTGCGTACGGAAAATCCGACAAAGGCACGCGCCCACTGATTATGTGTGAGTACAGCCACGCCATGGGCAACTCAAATGGCTCACTTGCTGATTATTGGGATGCATTTGAAAATACGCCAGGACTACAAGGTGGTTTTGTATGGGAATGGAAAGACCACGGACTCACACAGTGCTTGCCGAACGGCACAACACGTCTTGCATACGGCGGACAATTCGGTGACACGCCGAACGACGGAAACTTTGTTGCAGACGGTCTCATTCATGCAGACATGACTCCGCACCCCGTGATGCGTGAGTTGGCATGGGTGCATCGCCCCATCTCTGTTGAACTGAAAAGCAAGAACAAGGATCCCCATTTGGTGATTCATAATCGTCAGTGGTTTTCTGATCTCTCCGGTTACAAAGCAACATGGGAACTCATTGCTGATGGCGTTGTTGAAAAGACAGGCAAACTCACCGTGCCAAAGATTGCTGCTGATTCATCAGCGAAAGTGGATATTCCGGTCATCATTCCGCACGAAGCGAGCGAAGTGTTCTTGTCTGTCACGTGGACACTGGCTCGCGATACGTCATGGGCATCAAAAGGTCATGTGGTGTCGTGGGATCAGGTGACATTGCGAAAGTCGTCTCCGGTTGAAGCCACAATTCCAGAAGCTTCGATTTTGCCGATTGATATTTCTCCACAGGTCACGTTGTGGCGTGCACCTACCGATAACGATGGATTCAAATTGATGGATCAACATCATGGCGGCGGTAAGTCACTTGCCAGATGGTCTCAACAAGGCATCGCTACTGATGATGCTGACATGGTGGAAAGCACAACAACCATTACTGAACTCATCGGTGGTGCTGTGAAGTATGAACACACTGTTGTGATTCCTGCAGACATGGCTGATGTGCCACGCATTGGCGCCATGTTCAGCATTCCTGCGCGCTTCACTCATGTGCGTTGGTACGGCAATGGCCCCCATGAGTGTTACCCCGATCGTGAATCATCAGCAATGGTGGGCGTGTACGAAGGCAAGCCTGATGAACTGCCGTATCTCGTTCCGCAAGAGTTTGGCTTACGCACTGATTGTCGATGGATGGAATTCGTTGACCCAAAGAAGGGTCACGTGTTGCGTGTTGAAGCCGACGGGTGCCTGTTGCATATGTCTGCAGTGCATCATTCAGCGCATGATTTGTTCGCTGCTAGTGAACATGCCGATCTTGTTCGTCAGCCAGCGCTGAACGTGCATCTCGATATCGCACATCGCGGTGTAGGTACCGCTAGTTGTGGCCCGGATACGTTGGAGAAATACCGCATCAAGCCAGGCGAATACACATTCGCCTACGTGGTGTCATACCGTTAACAGCAGCGCAGTTACACCGCGTGGTGCGCAGCGCCAACAGGCTGCACATGCCAACCATCAACAACTGCATCAGGTTCACAGAGCGCGACAATGCATCCACCAAAGCCGCCACCGGTCATTCGTGCACCAAACACCCCAGGTGTCGCACACATATCGTGAACAGCAGAGTTCATTTGGTCGTTCGATGTTGCAAAGTCTTCTGCCAAACTGCGATGACTATCAGTCATTATTTCGCCAGCAACTGAATAGTTGCCACCAGCAAGTGCGGATGCAAACGAAACCACTCGAGCGTTCTCTGAAATCACATGACGAGCGCGTGATGCAATGGTTACATCTGTAATCGAAGCAACATCAGCAAGTGATGCATCGCGAAGTGGTCCGATGATTGATTCTGCAGCAGCGCACTGCGCCACTCTGTCTGCATACGCAGAGCCGACCAAGGTTCGGTGTGCAATAAACCGCACCACAATCTTCACATCAGTAGGAATTGGCACATGTTTCACTTCCAAGGTGCGACAGTCGATCATTGTTCCGTGGCCATCACGGGCACTCGCAATACACAATTGGTCCATAATGCCCGTGGGTACCCCAGTAGCGATGTGTTCGGCACGTTGTGTCAGTTGCGCCAATTCAGATGACGGCAATTTGCACCCAAGCGCCAATGCCACTGCAATTTCCAGAGCTGCGCTTGATGACAAACCAGCACCAACCGGAATCGTTGTGCTGACATGGCCACTAATAGCCCTCGGCGATTGCAGCAACGATGCGACTGCACCTACATATTTTCCCCACGACGGAGTCATTGTCGCATCAAACGGTTGCCCCAATGCAATAGAAACGGTGCCGTCTGCATCAGCAGAGTCAAGAACTATTTCAGTTCCAACAATGTCGTAATCAATAGTTGTCCAACGATCAATCGCCATCGGAAATACAAGCCCACCTGTGTAATCGGTGTGTTCACCAATCAGGTTCACGCGCCCCGGCGCAATAACACGCATCACACAAGTGCGCGCAGACGTGCTGCCACATCTGCAGGGTCAACGGGGTTAAAGAACTCGCCGCTTGCCACTTCTACACCGGCAATAAATCGTGGAAGTCCTTGCGCGCGCCATGGCGACACAATTTCAATGTTGAACCATGCATCTGGCCAATCGTCACGAGTACGCGCCGCCTGGTTGATCCACATCATGTAGGGAAGTGGTGCATCAAATAGTGCATCAAGCGCCGCAAACACCCGTACCAACGTTGCAGCTAGAACTGCACGGTCGACAGCATTCATATCTGCAAGGTCAGCAATGCGATGGATGGGTGCAATGCGAATCGACACGGGGTACACCGCTGCGTATTCACTAAATACGCGCCATCCGTCCACTTCAAGAATCACATGTTCATCAGATGCCACAGGTTCCCATCCGGCAGCAATCATGCGGGCAGGTCGTGGTGGCACATGATCAAACGCATAGAT
>CAIYTS010000136.1 GCA_903929185.1 uncultured Acidimicrobiaceae bacterium | reverse complement strand
GTTGTGATTGATGAAAGAACTCATAGCGCAATGCTTGATGGTGAAGAAGTTGTACTGACTGCCAAGGAATTTGATTTGCTTGCGTTCTTGTCATCAGAACCCGGCGTGGTGTTTCGGCGTAATGACATCTTGGAACATGTGTGGGATACCAATTGGTACGGCACCACAAAAACTCTTGATGCACATATTGCATCTATCCGCAAAAAGTTGGGAAGCCCTGATTGGATTCAGGCCGTGCGTGGAGTTGGTTTTAAGTTTGTCGAGGTTCCACAATGAAGATCCGACTCATCGGCGCTCTGGTAACAGTTGCGGTTCTCATTCTTCTAGTCTTTAGTGTTCCTCTCGCTTCATTTGTTGCGCGTGTAGAACGTGAACGCTTGGTCACTGCACTTGAACGAGACGCATTTATTTTGGCAGGTCACGCAAAGGAAACCCTGAATACAACAGTGGGCGCAGTACTTCCGTCGTTGCAGCCATATGTGGACAGTTACAGCAAGTCGAGCGATGCGCGCATTGTCGTTACAAACTCCGCCGGATTGGTTGTGTCTACTAGTGATTCGACTATTGCATTTGGTACAGATTTTTCGAATCGCCCAGAAGTGGCCGGCGCACTCAAGGGGTTGCCCGCAGTGGGCGAGCGTGACTCTGCAACGCTCGGTGAGCGGATGCTCTATGTCGCTGTTCCCGTGCTGTTGGGCGACAAAGTGCTCGGTGTTGTGCGTTTCTCACATCCAAAGTCACATGTAGACAAAGAAGTACAAGATCACGTAATGGGCATTGTTGCCGCTGGCCTGATCACATTGCTTGCTGCTGCATGTGTAGCGATCCCACTTGCGCTCACTATTGCTCGTCCGATTAGTCGCCTCAAGACCAGCACCGAGAGCCTCGCCGATGGAGATTTCTCCGTTCATGCTGACGATACGAAGGGTCCGCCCGAAGTGCGAGAACTGTCACGGTCGTTTAATGCAATGGCCGGGCGAATTGGTTTGATGCTTGAAAGTCAACAACATTTTTCTGGAGCGGTGTCTCATCAGTTGCGAACGCCATTGACGGCGCTCCGTCTGCGTCTCGACCAGGCTCAAGAAGCCCTGGGCGACAGCACATCACCAGTGGCGATGGCGCTTGAGGCGTCTCGAGTAGAAACCGATCGTTTGCAAGAAATGATTGAACAGTTGTTGGCACTGTCTCGCTTGGAAGGCGGTTCAACGGTCACTGTGAAAGTGAATGCTTCGGTCATCGTGCGCAGCAGAGTTGCTGTGTGGGAGTCGCTCGCAGCGGAACGACATATCACTCTCAAGGTGGTTGGACTAGAAACGGCTCCGTGTGTTGCGCTTGATGGCGCACTGGAACAGATTATTGATAACTACATTGACAATGCATTGACAGCGGCTCCCGATAACTCGACCATCACTCTTGAAGTGCATCGGGTTCATCGTCATATCCATGTAGATGTCATTGACGAGGGCCCGGGGTTGTCAGAAGAGAAACGAACTCTTGCGTTTGAGCGTTTCTGGCGCGGAACTGACATTGAAAACGCACCAGGAACCGGTCTTGGCTTGTCTATTGTTCGCCAACTTGCTGTTGCTAGTGGTGGCGTTGCTGAGTTACTACCTCGCGCCAATGGCGAACGTGGGTTAATCGCTCGAATCTCGTTGCTTGCGCGCTAGCGCGTACTAGTGGATGTCGCCTATCCAAAAGGGCACACGTTCCAACAAATTCAAACTGACGTTTCGGCATGTATCAAGAACTGCACAGACAGGGTCGTTGTCGCCCTTATAAACATTTGCCAATGACACTGGCACGCGGCTCACCACGGTGAGGCTTCGCTCTGGTGCATCTGTGACTTGGTGAAATGAATCAATCGCTGACACTTCGAGTGGTAATTCAACTCCACCGAGTCCGGCTACTTCAGTAGCGAGCACCAACAAGTCGGGCGGGTGTACGAGTGGTGGGAAAGTCCATGTGAAAACAAGAGGGAAAGTAAAGCCTTCTGGCGGATCGTCGTCGGGGTCATCCATGGCGAGAACAGCATCTTCAAAACTGAGAAGCGTTCGCGGGTCGATTTCTAGGCTGACGTGCAAGTCAATAGGACCATTGCACGCCTCTTCAGGATGAAGGTCTACTTCCCAGAGTTGACGCAGTGAATAGGTCTCTACAAAGTGACGCTCGTCATGGACATGAAACCCATGGTCGACGGCATGGCTCTTTAAATCGGTGACAAATCCGGCAATGTCGATAACGGCCACGTCATGGACACTACCGTTCAGTTGTGCCCCATTTCGATTACAACTCTGCAGACCGCGATATTTTGGGGTTTCTGCATGACGTGGCTGATGCCGCTGCAGACACCTTGGACGAAATAGCAGACTGGTCAATGTCGGGCGAGCGCGAGGGTCAGTATTCGGCTGATGTCGTGATCGACGATGTCATTGTTGATTTGCTTCAAGCATCGGGTTTTGAAGTTCTGTCGGAAGAGAGTGGCATTGCCGACATCGTGTGGCCAATTACCGATGACAGATTGCTTGTTGTTGTTGATCCTCTCGATGGTTCAACAAATGCAAGTAAGGGTCTTCCATGGTTTGCAACATCATTGTGTGTCGTTGACCGTCACGGTTTGCGTGCGGCTTTGGTGGCAGAGCAGTCAGGTAGTGAAACTCGTTATGGCGCATCGCGCGGCGGCGGAGCAAACCGCGATGGAATACCCGTACGTGTGAACCCTCTTGCCACTGTGTCGCAAGCAGTCGTTGGCACTAATGGTGCACCGCCGTATCCGCACGGGTGGTGGCAGTTCCGCACTCTTGGAGCAGCAGCTCTTGATATCTCGCTTGTAGCAACGGGCGGGCTCGACGGTTATGTGGACTTCCACGACCACGGGGTTTGGGATTACTTGGCAGCTGTTCTGATTTGTCAGGAAGCTGGTGCCATTGTCGGCGAAGTCGACGGCAAGGATTTACTCACTATCGACCCTCTTGCGCGACGCAGCCCTGTCGTTGCCTCCTCTCAAGCTCTCTTTGATTCGTTGATCGATACCGCCCGCGCTCATCGCCACTAGCACTATTGCAGGCAGGTCCCGTTGCGCCCCTAATGTGAAGGGATGAATCACATCTCACATTGGATCAACGGCGCCCCTGTTGCTGGCACATCAGGCCGAAGTGGCGCAGTTTTCAACCCAGCTACCGGTGTGCAAAGTTCAATTGTTGATTTCGCTTCTGTGCAAGAGATTGATGCAGCAGTTGTCGCTGCAACGGCCGCTTTTCCTGCATGGCGCGCAACAAACTTGTCACGTCGCGCTGAAATCATGTTCAATGTTCGCAACTTGGTGCAAAGCAATCGAAACGAGATTGCTGCAATGTTGAGCGCAGAGCACGGCAAAGTAATTACAGACGCTCTCGGTGAAATTGCACGTGGGCTAGAGAACATTGAATTCGCGTGCGGTATTCCACACCTCTTGAAGGGTAGTTATAGCGAACAGGCTGCTACTGGGGTTGATGTGTACAGCATTCGCCAGCCACTTGGTGTTGTTGCTGGCATTACGCCGTTCAACTTTCCCGCAATGGTTCCGATGTGGATGTTCGCAAGCGCAATTGCATGCGGCAATACGTTCATCTTGAAGCCAAGCGAAAAGGATCCGTCAGTCGCTTTGTTCTTGGCTGACTTGCTGAAGCAAGC
>CAIYTS010000135.1 GCA_903929185.1 uncultured Acidimicrobiaceae bacterium | reverse complement strand
GGTCATGACGTAGGCAGAACGAATCTCACCATTCAGAAGTGGCTTCAACCATTTTTCTTTTTGTTCTGGTGTTCCGACGCGCTCGAGAACTTCCATGTTTCCGGTGTCAGGTGCTGAACAGTTCAAGCTCTCTGATGCAAGTGGGCTCTTGCCGAGTTCAACAGCGATGTATGCATAGTCGAGGTTTGAAAGGCCTTCACCAGTCTCTGCATTTGGCAAGAAAAAGTTCCACAAACCCTGTGCCTTTGCTTTTGACTTCACGCCTTCAAGTAATTCAAGTTGACCTGGCGCGTACTGCCAACGATCTTCTCTGTTTTCACCGAGTGCGTAAAACTTTGCGGCCATTGGCTCGACTTCTTCTGCAATGAACTTCTTCACAGCGTTAAACAAGGGCAGTGCCTTTGCTGACATCGCAAAGTTCAATTCTGAGTCGGTCTCGTTTCCGGTGTGCATTCCTGGCTTTGGCATGATGTCCTCCTACATAGGTCCCCAGCGATGGGGCATGGAATGACCTTAGTTCGCAAGGGGCTAAATCTCCTGAGGCGGAGCGTTTGGGTAGGTATCCCTCATTAATAAGGAGGCGCCCACGCCCACTATTGTTCTTAGGCACCTTCAGAAGGGTCCCCATGTCAAACAACGAGCAACCGAAACAAGCCTCAGCCCACACCAAGGCAAAGAACTCCACCGTTACCCCGCCATCAGATGCTGGCGACTTTGACCGCGCCAAGCGCGGCTTCATTGCTTCCCTTCCCACTGGCCGCATTACTGATGCTGCCGGCCGCATGGTGGCGGACGTCAATAGGTATGACTTCATCCGCGCGGGTGGCCCTGCACCAGAAACTGTGAACCCCAGCTTGTGGCGCCACGCCCAACTCAACGCACATCATGGTCTCTTTGAAGTAGCCGACGGAGTGTGGCAAGTACGTGGTTACGACATTTCGAACATCACTTTTATAAAAGGAACAGAAGGTTGGGTTGTTATTGACCCATTGACTACCGAAGCAACAGCTCGCGCAAGTTACGACCTCATTACTGCACAGCTTGGTCATCGCCCAGTGACTGCTGTTATTTACACCCATTCACATGCGGACCATTTCGGTGGAGTTCTTGGTGTCACAACTCAAGCCGAAGTTGATGCCGGAAAATGTCGCGTCATTGCACCTATTGGTTTCTTGCATGAGACCGTCGGAGAAAATGTCATTGCTGGTCCTGCAATGGGGCGACGCGCTACGTACCAGTTCGGTCCACTTCTTCCTGCTGGCCCAACCGGTCACGTTGATTGCGGACTTGGTAACTCAGTTCCACTCGGGCCTCCGGGACTTATTGCACCAACTGAAGACATCACGTTCACCGGCGAAGAATTACTTGTCGATGGTGTTCGTGTGATCTTCCAGTTGACTCCGGAAACTGAAGCACCTGCGGAGATGAACTTCTTCTTTCCTGATCATGGTTGGTTGTGCATGGCAGAAAACTGCTCTCACACAATGCACAACTTGGTACCAATTCGCGGCGCACTTGTTCGCAACTCATTGAAGTGGTCAAAGTACATCGATGAGTCAATTGAACTATTCGCCGCTGATACAAAGATTCTTTTCACTTCGCACAACTGGCCACGTTGGGGAAATGAAGATCTTCATCAGTTCCTGATTCAACAACGCGACTTGTACAAATGGATACATGACCAGACAATGCGTTTGGCAAACCAAGGGTTCACGCCGTTGGAAATTGCAGCAACTCTTGAACTGCCCGATGAATTCAAAGCCAATGACCACACAAGTGGTTATTACGGAGACTTGGTCCACAACTCAAAAGCGGTGTACCAGCGTTATCTCAGTTGGTATGACGGAAACCCATCAAACCTCAATAAATTGCCACCTACCGAAGTCGGCAAGCGATATGTAGATCTTGCTGGTGGTGCTGATGCGCTGATTGCGAAAGCTCAGAAGGCTTTTGATGAAGGCGATTATCGCTGGGT
>CAIYTS010000134.1 GCA_903929185.1 uncultured Acidimicrobiaceae bacterium | reverse complement strand
TGGTTGTGGCTGCAAAGGCTGCGCTCGCCTGAGCCGGCTTCCACTCTCTTCAGCAAACCCTCGGGTTCAACGACTGCGACGCCTCATCGGGCGTCGCAGTGTTCGTTATGAAGAAAGTTCCTTCGTTATTGAAGGTCCAACTCTTGTAGCAGAGGCTGTTGCTGCTGGTTTTGTTCTGGTTGATCAATTCGTTCGCGATGATTACGACGGTTATGAAGCAGCTGGCGTGTACACGCATGTTCTTGATGAGCGCACCTTCAATTCGGTCAGCGACACAGAATCACCTCGGGGGATCATGGCTGTGTGTGAAATGCCTGCTGGGCGTCCCTTGTCATTTTCGTCTTCTGATTGGCTACTAGTTCTTGTTGAAGTAGCAGACCCTGGCAATCTCGGAACATTGGTACGTAGTGCCGAAGCAGCCGGTGCAAGTGGCGTCGTTCTTGTCGGGTCAACGGTTGATCCTTGGTCACCTAAGGTTCTTCGTGCATCAGCGGGTGCAATGTTGCATGTTCCCATTTGGCAGATTGATTCACTCGATCAATTACAGATGGCTGGCGTCAAACTCTTCGGCACAACCTCTCACAACAATGATTCCGGTCTGAATCCAGAGTCAATCTATTCAGCAGACCTCAGCGGTTTAGTCGGTGTGGTTCTCGGAAACGAGGCACGTGGTCTTGACCCTGAGTCCCATGTTGATTCGTGGGTTACTGTCCCACAGGTTGGCCGTTCTGAAAGCTTGAACGTTGCTATGGCGGGCACAGTCATTGCAATGCATATCGCCCACGCTCGCGGTTAATGCTCCCTGTGAGATCTGCAGTCGGGGAGTAGCGTTTCCTTCGTTATGACATCTGCATCGACTCCCGAACACGGGCAACTAGCCCAGGCTCTTGCTGATGGCATTGTCCAAATACGCGAAGCCACAACCTCTGATCAATTGCGAACCGTTGTTTCGGCTTTGACTGGCAAAAAGGGGCCAATTGCCTCGATTAAGTCTTCGCTAGGAAAAGTTTCCGACATAGAAGCTCGAAAAGAGTTGGGTCAGTTGGTGAATGATGCGCTCGCTGCGCTTGGCGTTGCCACTGATGGCCGTTCACGTGAATTACGCGCAGCTGAATTCTCTAGTCAGATTGAATCCGAACGTGTGGACATGACCGAGATTGCTATGTCGGCAAACGTCGAGCGTCGTCTTGGTCGTATGCATTTAGTAACGCAAGCAATGGAACGTCTTGAAGATGTATTCATCGGGCTTGGTTTTCAAATCGCTGAAGGTCCGGAAGTAGAAACTGATTTTTACAACTTTGAAGCTCTCAACATGCCCCCGTCGCATCCTGCACGCAGTATGTGGGACACATTGTTTGTTGAGTCGGAAGTCGACGGAAGCGTTGTGTTGCGTACACATACTTCGCCCGTTCAAATTCGCGTCATGCAAGATTGGCCACCACCGATTTATGCCGTGATGCCTGGTCGTGTGTTTCGCAAAGAGACGCCAGACGCCACCCACATGCCTGTCTTTCACCAGATCGAGGGACTCGTCATTGACAGAGGCATCACGTTCGCTGATCTTGCCGGCACTATTGAATCGTTTACCAAGGCTTTCTTCGGTCCTGGCTTCACGTCTCGTTTGCGCCCTTCGTATTTCCCCTTCACTGAACCAAGTGCCGAATTCGATATTCGTCGTCACGACGGAACATGGATTGAATTAGGCGGCTGCGGAATGGTGCACCCACACGTACTGCGCGCTGGTGGTTTAGACCCGGACGAGTGGAGCGGATTCGCATTCGGATTCGGTATTGACCGTATGGCCAAGGAACGCCACGGAATTAACGATATTCGCGATATGTATTCAGATGATGTTCGGTTCACGGAGCAGTTCTCGTGAAAATTCTTTTCTCAATCCTTCGTGAGATGGCAGATCTGCCAAACGATCCCGATGCTGTCGCACTTGCGCTCAACTCTCTCGGTCTTGCCGTTGAAGAGATGGACGTCGTTGGTGTGCCTGTTCCGGGTGTCGTTACTGCGCGCATCGTGCGCATGGAAAAGCATCCTGATGCTGCAAAGGTGACCCGTTGTTTCGTTGATGCTGGCGATGGCGAAGAACGTCATGTGTGGTGCGGCGCTACAAACATGCAACCAGGCGACATTGTTCCGTTGGCCACATTGGGGACCACCATGCCAAACGGCATGGAGATTGCCCGACGCGGAATTCTAGGAATTGATTCTGAAGGCATGTTGTGCTCAGAAGTTGAACTTGGTCTCAGCGATGAGTCGTCTGGCCTGTTAATTCTTCCTGCGGAATCGCCTCTTGGGGTCAGTCCGTTTGAGGTTCTCGGTATAGAACACGATGTCATCTTCGATCTTGATCTCACGCGTAACCGCGCTGACTGTTGGGGTCATCTCGGAGTAGCCCGTGATCTTGCGGCCCATTTCGGCATGTCACTACGGGGACCACGAATCGCCGGAACGTCTTCGGGAAGTGCCAAGTCATTAGATGTCCTTATTGACGCACGCGAGCAGTGTGGATCGTTCACGATTAGTTATGTCAGTGGTATTGCAGTCGGCCCATCCCCTCGATGGGTGGCTAGTCGACTCGCACACCTTGGAATGCGTTCAATCAATAACGTGGTCGATGCCTCGAACTTGGTGATGCTGGAAACGAATCAGCCAAATCATGCCTATGACGCTGATGTTGTCTCTTCATTCCGTGTGCGTCTAGCCAATGAGGGGGAGACCCTCACAACGCTTGATGGCCAAACTCGCACTCTGCACACAGACGACCTGTTGATTTGTAACGGAGCCACAAACGCAGGGGTGGGCCTTGCTGGTGTTATGGGTGATCTTCATTCTGAGATCACAGACAAGACAAAGGCGCTCGCAATTGAAAGCGCATGGTTCTCGCCAGATCCGATTCGCTATTCAGCGATTCGACATGGTCTTCGATCTGAAGCTTCAATTCGTTTCGAGCGTGGAACAGACCCGAACGCTTGGCAACAAGCTGCTGAACGATTTGTCACAATCCTTCGCGAGACATGCCCTGACGCGACTCTTCACGCCGGAGCCACAGTGGTGCAAACAGCATCGTGTCCTGTTCCTGTGTCGGTTGATGTTTCTGTCAAGCGCGTTGAAAGTCTTCTCGGTATTCACATTGAATCTGAGCGCATTGTCTCGATTCTGAATTCGATTGGCTTTGTGACCACGATCAAGGGCGATGTGGTGACATCAATTGTCCCTACGTGGCGTCCTGACTGCACACAAGATGTTGACTTGATCGAAGAAGTGGCTCGCCATTTCGGTTACGACAATATTGGTAAGACTGTTCCTAACTCCGCCGTGCACGGACGTTTGTCCAATATGCAAGCACGTCGTCGTATTTTGCGACGAGTTCTTGTTGGGCTAGGGCTCGATGAAGCAATGCCGTCTCCTTTCCTTGCTGCAGGAGATCTCGCAACGGTTGGACTTCCTGAAGACAATGTGTTGCGCATCGCAAATCCGTTGGTGGCAGAAGAGTCAATTCTTCGAACGTCGTTACGGCCCGGAATTCTTCGTTCGTTGAAGTACAACCAATCACATCGCGCACCTCAAATTGGGCTGTGGGAAATCGGCCATGTGTATCCGAAGTCAGATCAGCAACTACCTGATGAGACTGAGCAATTGATCATTGTTGTTGCAGGCGGCGATGTGCAAACGTCGTTGGCGCAGTGGAATGCAATCTGCGATGCCCTTTCTGTGGGTACTCAACTTGATCAGTCGAGAATTCCTGCTGGTCTGCACGCAGGTCGTTCTGCAACTCTTGCGCGCGGCAAAAAAGTTGTGGGTGTAGTCGGCGAAATCGATCCACTAGTCCTCGACATTCTTGGAATCGAAGGTCGCGTTAGTGTTCTCGAAGTTGATTTGTCGGTAATTCTTAACGAAGAACCAAAGCCAGTTCAGGCAAAAGACATCAACAGGTATCCATCGAGCGATCTTGACCTTGCTTTCGTAATGGACGACTCAATTCCAGCGTCAACACTGCAGCGCGCGTTGCGCCAGGCAGCAGGAAAGCAACTAGTCAGTATTGATTTGTTCGACGTGTATCGCGGCAAGGGAGTTGCTGAAGGCTTTCGCAGCCTGGCATTCCGTTTACGTGTTCAAGGAGTTGAAGCAACACTTACTGAATCGCAACTAGCTGAGCTTCAAAAGGCTTGCGTTGCTGCGGCTACAAAAGCCGGCGCCACTCTTCGCGCTTAATTCACTTCGGGGTTCAAGGGAAATAGCCCAAGCTTTTTCAAAGGACCGTCTTGTCGTTGAAGCACGTCATTCCACAATGTGGCTGGAGACGTCGTGAGCACATCTGATGATTGCGATGGAACGATGTACCAACTGTTGAATGTCACTTCATCCTCCAGTTGTCCTGCGCCCCAGCCGGAATAGCCACGGAACACGCGATGAGGCCCATCGAGATGAACGGGACTAATCGACTCGATGTCGACCGAGCGAAGCCCTGATAGAGCAGAACTATCGGGAGTCATACAGATGTAACCGTTTGGCTCAACGGGCCCACCGAGAAATATTGTCGATGGTGACTGCGACGATTCCATCCAGGAGGCAATGGGAGAATTGTCATCCATCTGGTCAACAGTGAGGGGATGGTTGAGAATGAGCCCCATTGCTCCGTCGTCCGGTGCATAGGCAATGAGAAGGATGACAGCCCGTGCGAAATGAGGGTCCTTCATATCCGGAGTGGCTACCAGGAGACTTCCCGGCGCCAGAATGGTGCTTGCATAATCATTCACTTACCCGTATCATAATACACTTATGGTCAGAGTAGGCATCATCGGAGCATCGGGATTTACGGGCGCAGAGCTGTTACGGCTGTGTGCTGCGCACCCAGAAGTAGAAGTGGTTTGCGCCACTGGAGACTCGCAGGCGGGCACATTGGCCAGTGTGCTGTACCCGTCATTGGCAGCTGCATATCCGAACCTCGTGTTCGAAGAATTCAGCGCTGACAGGTTTGCTGGCCTCGATGCGGTGTTCCTGGGCGTCCCACATGAAGCGGCGCTCGAGATGGCACCACAATTGGTGGGCAAGGTCGGAGTCGTCATTGACCTATCGGCTGCGTACAGACTCAAAGATTCATCCCTGTACCCAACCTGGTACGGATTTGAACATACGCAACCTGAGCTCCTTGCTCAAGCGGTGTACGGCTTACCAGAGCTCTACCGGTCTCAATTGGTTGGCGCAAAACTAATCGCAACTCCTGGCTGTTATGTAACTGCTGCCTCTTTGGCGTTGACGCCTTTGGTTCGCTCGGGGCTCGTTAATCCGACAGGCGTCATTGTTGACGCTGCATCAGGTGTAAGCGGTGCGGGTCGTGCATTAAAGCACTCGTCGATGTTCTCAACGATTGATGAAGATTTCACTGCATATGGTTTGCTCGATCATCGTCATACGCCAGAGATTGAACAGGTGACAGGTGCACAAGTTCTGTTCACTCCACACCTTGCACCAATGAATCGTGGAATTTTGGCAACGTGTTACGCGCGTCCTTTGGGCGACGCACCTACTACAGCGTCGTTGTTGGCAGCTATCGCGACGTTCTATAAAAACGAGCAATACATCGTGGTGCGGCCAAGCAGTCCTTCCACAAAAGCAACACTTGGTTCAAACAGTGTTCACATAACAGCACGTTTCGATGAACGTACTGGGTATGTAATGGTGATTGCGGCGCTCGACAACTTGGCCAAGGGCGCATCAGGTGGTGCGGTGCAGTCAATGAACGTCGCATTGGGTCTTCCTGAATCTTCTGGTCTGTCAAACGTGGGTATGTACCCATGAGTTCATTATCAACTGCGCATGTACTCGTAGAGGCCCTGCCGTACATCCGCAGATTCGCCGGAAAGACAGTTGTAGTGAAGTTCGGTGGCAATGCAATTGCCGGAACATCAGATCACGATGCTTTGTCGCTCTTTGCTGAAGACATTGTTCTCATGCACACGGTTGGTATTCGGCCTGTCGTTGTTCATGGTGGTGGCCCTCAAATTAATGAGATGCTCACCCGTTTGAACATTGAGTCGTCTTTCTCTAATGGGCTTCGGGTTACAGATGCTGCAACCATGGAAGTGGTGCAGATGGTCCTGAATGGCCAAGTGAATCCACAAATCGTGAGCGCAATCAATACGCACGGAAACGTGGCAGTGGGTCTTTCTGGAGAGGATGGGCGCACTTTGCAGTGCGTCCCTCGCGATGTGTCACTTGGATTTGTCGGCGATATCGAACGCGTTCGCACACATGTCATTGAAGGTTTGTTAGCCGATGGCCTTGTGCCGGTTTTGTCGACGGTCGGTGTTGATATTCACGGCCAGCCGTACAACGTCAACGCTGATACTGCAGCTGGCGCCATTGCCGAAGCTTTGAGTGCCGAGAAGATCATCTATCTCACAGACATTGCAGGTTTGCGCAAAGACATTGATGATGCATCATCGTTGATTCAACGGATATCGGTGACGGAGCTGGGCGCCCTAATTGCAGACGGAACAATCTCGGGTGGAATGATTCCGAAAATAGAGAGCTGCATGCAGGCAGTAAAGGGCGGAGTCAAGAGCGCGCACATTCTCGATGGCCGAATCGCACACGTTTTGTTACTAGAACTTTTTACTGACCAAGGTGTCGGAACAATGATTACAGGAGTCAACTGATGTCACATCAATTTTTAGAAAACGAAACAGCGATTGCTGCAAATAGGGGTCATGACTATTGCCCATTCATTCCTGTCTTCGGCGCGCCAGCAGAAATGTTCGAGAGGGGCGAAGGTACTCAATTGTGGTCAGTTGACGGCAAGAGATATCTCGACTTTCTCAGCGGCATTGCAGTTGTGTCTTTAGGTCATGCAAACCCTGTCATTGCTAAGGCGATAGCAGATCAGGCAAACACGCTGGTTCATGTATCGAACTTCTTTGCAAACACTGTTGCCACAAAAGCTGCAGTTGAAATCTCGGGGCTCATGCATGATGCCGGTGCTGGTGATGGTCAAGTCTTCTTTTGTAACTCAGGTGCTGAAGCAAACGAAGCCGCAATAAAGCTTGCGCGTAAGTTTGGTGGACGTGGTCGTCACGCCATTGTGACTGCATACGGAAGTTTCCATGGCCGCACACTTGGTGCGTTGGCACTCACTGGTCAACCTGCAAAGCATGAAGTTTTTCAGCCGATGCCGGACGGTTTCCGTTATTGCGAATTTGGCGACATTGAATCCTTAAAGGCACAAATTGATCCGACAGTTGCTGCAGTGATGCTCGAATCGATTCAAGGCGAAGGGGGAGTCATTCCGGCTGACCCTGCGTACTTGCAGGCCGTTCAACAACTATGTAGAGAGCGCGGACTATTGCTGATCATTGATGAAGTGCAGACGGGTTTTTGCCGCACCGGAAAGTGGTTCGGTTTTGAGCATGCTGGTATTACGCCTGATGCCATAACAATGGCAAAGGGAATGGGCAACGGAATGCCTGTTGGTGCCTTGTGGGCTCGTCGCGATATTGCATCAGTTCTTCAGCCAGGCGACCACGGTTCCACATACAGCGGTACGGCGCTTGCAACTGCTGCAGTGTCTGCAGTGATTTCCGAGATGAAAAGATTGAAGGCAGATGAACTAGCGGTGCGTCAGGGTGCGCGACTCACCAAAGGTCTGCTGGCAATCCCGAAGGTCGAATCTGTACGCGGTGCGGGTCTGTTGTTGGGTGCCCAACTTGCAGAAGGGATCGTTGCAGGAGATATTTACAAAGCGCTTTTAGAAAAAGGTCTCATCGTTAATGCCGTGAATGCTTCAACACTGAGGCTTGCTCCGCCATTGACCGTGAGCGATGCAGAAATAGACGAAGCCGTTGCGCTTATTGCTGAGGTGTTGTCATGACACGTCATCTTGTAGATATTGCATCCTTATCAGTTGCAGAACTCCGTCAGATATTGGACTTGTCCGTTGCGGCTCCGAAGCCGGCGCTATCAGGCAAGGGTGTCGCGCTCATCTTTGAAAAACCATCGAATAGAACTCGTCACTCAATGGAGATGGCCGTAGTGCAGCTAGGTGGTCACCCCGTGTACACGCGGGGTGAAGAGGTTGGTCTTGATGTTCGCGAATCTGTAGAGGACGTCACCCGCATCATGGCTGGCTATCACGCAGTTCTTGCTGCGCGGGTATTTCGTCATTCATTTATTGAACGAATGGTTGCCGTCTCAGATGTGCCCATTATCAACATGTTGAGCGATGCATCTCATCCGCTTCAAGCGCTTGCTGACATCATCACGATGGAAGAGCATGTCGGTCCGATTGCGCAGTCAACTGTTGCCTACATCGGTGACTACAACAATGTGGCTCGGTCACTTGCCGAAGCTGTCTGTCTGTTGGGCGGAAC
>CAIYTS010000133.1 GCA_903929185.1 uncultured Acidimicrobiaceae bacterium | reverse complement strand
GGCTAATAGAAAATACAATCTGGGATATTCTGGATTTTTCCAATCCTCCACTGAGTCCGATGCAATTTCCTCGTGGTGGCATGGCTTTGACAATGATGACGAGAACATCACTCCGAAGTCATACGCCGAACAGCAGGTTGCACCAATTCGTAGCTTCTAAGCCATTTAAAAACGACGAAGCCCAACAGATAAGCAATTATGCGTTTGTATTGGTTGCGCTACGAATGTTGCTATTAGTTGCCCACACAGAAATGGTGCTAGTACTACCTATTGCCGATGACAATGCACGCAAGCGTACGTTGGCGCCCGGAGTAATCGTTCGTGTCCACGTGATTGTCTGAGGAGAATTCGCCCCACTTCCAGATCCGATGGTGGTCATGATTGTGGTGATGGTACCTGAACACGTATTGGCTATTTCGTTCCATGTGGTGCTACATGTTTGCAGCTCGATGGATTTTCCAGCGGTACTGGTGACGGTTTGCTGAATGCTCATACTGATCAAGTTGATTGAGCCAATATTGACGATGCTGAGGAATTGACTATTTGTGTCAACCGGACATGGGGTGGAGAATTTCAAGGTGCTGTAAATCGGGGAAGTGTTGGGACCAGTAGCAAGAGTGATTCGGTTATCGCTCGAGCGAAGTGCAGTGACCGTGTTGGTCCCTGAGTTTGCGATGCCTGGTCCGGTTACTGTCATCCCTACTGACAGCACGGCGACAGATTGCAATGAGTGGATGCGGGTAGCCACATTGCTGCCGTTATCTGTCCACCCCGCTCCATCGGTTGTGAGGTAATAGTCAGTGGTGACGCAACATGAAGTTGTCGTGACTCCGATGGTCAAGGTGCTGTAAATCGGGGAAGTGTTGCCGCCAATAGCCAATGTAATTTCACGATTTCCCGCATTCACATTTGTAATGGTGTTTGTTCCTGAATTGACGATTCCTACTCCTGTCACAGTCATCCCTATGGCAATTGCGTTATCCCAACCAGCGGATTGAAAGCGAACTTTTTGTGCAGCACTGTCCCAGCCATTTGAATCGATCGTGATGTAATAGGTGGGAATACCCGTGCATCCAGAACTGTAGGGAGTGATGGGTCCCAAAGGCGAACCCGTGCCAGTGGCCAACGAGTCGAGACCCGCAACAACACCCCAGCTTGCGGTGGCAAGGGATTGCTGTGACACACTTTCGCTCGTGCCGCCAATGGCTCCGAAGACGACGTCGGCCTGTGCAGCAATAACGAGCATGATAAATGCTGTCACTACGGCACAGGCCGGTCGGAGGTTCATGGTGATTCAATGCCTACTTAGGCATTGGTGTCAGTTGCTGCGCGCTGGGCTTCGAAGAGTGTCCAGGTAATTCCAGCAGTCAAACCTTGAACGGTTCCGCCAGTTAACGCGGTCACTCCATCGCCTGCAGTTGGTGTTCCGCCGTTAGCTCGACGTTCCACTCGGTCAGGTAGTTGAATGTCAAATTTCAAATAAACGGTTTCGTTAGCTGCCAGAGTGGGAGAACCTGTAAATCCGATCTTGTTAGCTTCCGTCTTGATCGTAGACAATGCGGTGCTTGAAAGCCATGAGGTGGCGCTACCAGAGCAAGTCGCAGTGGCATTTCCCGTCCACACCCAGGCAGTGGCGCACTTTGAAACCGAGACCTTGAGTCCGACAGTTGCATCACTTGTGAGAAGCGAAGTCCCCGAATCAGTGATCCAGAGCGACAGAGAGCCACCGGAAAGAGTGCCGCTGTTCTTGTAGGTCACAAAACGATGCAGAATGTCTCCAGGAACCAGTCCAGTAATTGCGGTGGTAAAGCCGGCACTGGACCCAACACCACCCGTTCCTGGGTACAACGGTGCATCGAGAATCAGCGTTCCGTTTGTCACGCTCAATGGTGCAGAGTTGGTGGCAATTGCATCCAAACTGGCGGATGCGCCAGACGATACTGCTGCTAGACCAATGATCGCTGCTGTAGCAAGTGTCAAAGTTTTTCCGGAAAGGCTTCCGAAAAAACGAGTGGTGTGGATGAGGTGTTGTTTACGCAACATAATGTTTTGTCCGTTCTGGTTGTGGCTTATTGCTTGTTGCTATTTTTGTTGATGTTGATGTTGATGGATGGGATTCGAGAATTTGTTCCATTTGCTGTTTCACTAAAACTGCTACCTGCGATGCGATCTCGTCGTCATACAATTTTTGTTCTTCAGGAGTTTTGCTAACAATAAGAATTTCACGACGTCGGAATTTGATAATGAAAAACGCGTTAATGAGAATCAGGAGGATGGCTCCGATAGTTTTCACAATTTTGGAGGAAAGAGCGTCGAGAAGATAACCAACCTTCGGAACAATGGTTGCGACTCGTCGTACGGGGGCTGCACCGTGAATATTTTGAACCGGATCAGGCACTGCGTTGGCATCACCTTTGGTGGTCACCAACAGATCATCTTCATCTTCATCTGTGGTTTCAATTTTGAAAAGACGGTGAGATTCCATCTGCATGGTTTCCTTATTGAGCAAAAGAAGAACTTCTCCTACCTTCACGTGCTTGATAGAGGTAACGGTTGACACCATCAAGTCGCCCGGTTTGATGTGTGGTTCCATGCTGGCTGACATAGCTGTATGGAATCCGAAACCGAAATAGGCAGCTGAAATTGCGGGGGTAACAAAGACAACTGTCACGAACAGCATGAAGGCAATGTTCAATCGCGCAACCGATCGTGTGGCTAGTTGAATGGGCATATGCGTACCTTCTTTGTGTTGCGGAAGAGAACTCCTCTGAGACAACATAAAAAACAATCGGCATATTTGCCATACCGAAATTGACATTGAGGGGCTACCTCCTCACTAAGGATGGAGAGATGTCTCATCACATGGTTGGAGTATTTTTCTAATGTAAATATAGGCAGCAAACATGTAAATATAGGCAACAAAGCATTCACATTCTGTTAATGAAATATGAATCATTCTTTCGTCATCATCTGGCAATGTTGATGAGTGAAGTTGAGAATGTGGTGAGTGATATCAATGAATGCTCTGCATCTCTTCGAGTGTTGATAGTCGAGGATGAACCGTTAACGCGAGTCCTTTTGACGCAAGCAATTAGTGCTGCGAACTATTGTGTCGTGGGCGCGGCGCGAAATGCATCGGACGCAATCGCAATGTCTGCATCGGTTTCTCCCGATGTCTTACTCGTTGACATTGATCTAGGGGATGGCCCCAATGGGGTTGACGTAGTATTTGCATTACGCCAAACTTCCCCTTCTGTTGGTGTCGTATTTCTTACATCGTTGTCCGACATTCGACTTGCTCGCCCCGGAATTACTAATCCGCCGCGCAATGCGGTATACCTCCCGAAATCGAACCTCGATTCTTTCGAGTTGCTGGTTGAACAAATTGAGAGTGCTTTTAATAGGGGACAGGAGGATTTATCTGGAGTGGTTCCCTATCCCGAGCTTCGAGTGGGGTTTACTGATTCTCAACTCGAATTAATGAAATTACTCTGTGAAGGATTTTCCAATGTTGAGATCGCTCACAGACGATTCACGACTGTGAAGTCAACGGAAAATGCAATATCCCGTCTAGCAAAGCAACTCGATATCCCTTACTCCATTGCAACAAATCAACGAGTACTCATTTCCCAAAAGTACCGACAACTGAGCGGTAAGTAGGGCACTGATGAATAAGTCTCAGCTTCGTTTGTTCATTCAGGCAGTGCGTCAAAATCAGATGAATATCTGGAGCACCCTTCCGTTTTTCTGTGCAATTACTTTTCCCCTTTGGGTCTACATCGATTCTCTAACTTTGGTACGAAGTCCACATTTTTTCTTGTTCATATTGATAGAAGCACTTGGGTACATAGCGGCGTTTCTGTTCTTGTATTGGCAACGACCTCGATGGTCGGTTGTCTCGGGTACTCAAGTCTCGTTCCTAAAACTATGGTGTCTGAGTGGTGCGTCTGGTGCTGTTCTTGGCGTTGTGGTAGGGACTCTCAACCTATTGTTGGGGTACGACCAAGTGGGCAGAGCTGTTAGCCGAACCATTGAAGTGGCGCTCATTTCTTCAACATGGTTGCCAATAAATGCGGTGCTAGCAGTGGGTGTATTTCAGATGTCCTCTCCGGTTTCGGAATTGAATCGGAAAGTATTGCTGCATGCTCGTGGGTTACAACTCAGTAGTGCCCTGAAAGACTCGATTAAACGGCAGGTAGATCAGGAATTGGTAGGAGATTTCGTTTCTAGAGCGATACAAGTGCGAGTGAAATTTGATGAATTTGTTGCCAATACTATTGAGCTGAGAAGCGCCTCTCATCTCGTGCGTGATTTCGCACTTCGTGATGTGAGAGAAATGTCCTCAACATTATGGTCAACGTACGAATTAGTTGAACGTGATCGTCTTAATCGGAAGCATGGTTTCTTCTTTTCGATAAAAAAATTGGTGGTATTGGGTGAAAGAACGCCAGTAGCGTGGCCGTTGAATACTTGGTTATTGGGTTCGATTCTGATCCCCCTGTGGATGCGCGCTCAGTGGAATATCGGAGGTTTGCTTGTTGTAATGGCTGTATTTGTTTCATTTGTGATGTGGCAGATAGCAACTTCTAGGGTGTGGGAATGGTTCCCCCGGTGGAGACCCATTGCGCTACGGTTTCGATTCTTCAGCAGCGACATCGTATTCGTTGGCATTGCGAAGTTTTCTATCGAAAAGTTTCTTCCTACCATTCAACCCCCGCTATTTTGGTGGCCCGTACTTTTTTCCTGTGTTTTTTTCTTAATGGGATTGACGGTCTTAAGTAAGAACGCTCTGACTTCAGTGGATGAAATGGTTCTGAAATCCACATCGACGTTGGAAAAAGAAGAAACTATTTCTCGTGAGGTTCGGGATCAGATAGCTATCTCGTCTCATGATTTAGCGGGTTACTTTCATAGTGAACTGCAGTCACGTTTACTGGCTGTGTCGGGCTTCCTTGATGCGGCGTCCGCTGAGTCTGATGACGCTAGGCGCAGTTATCTGGTAGTGGAAGCCGTACGGGCTATGGAAGGGGCCCTCGTGTTTCATGAGAAGAAGCTTGAAACTGCGCGAGAAGTTGTCGAGGATCGGTGCGCGCTATGGGCAAGTTTGATTGAGATAAAGATCAATGGGGACTTGGACTCTCTGGAAGGGTGGTTGTCCTTGCATGAGATCAAACGGGTGGTAGAAGAAAACATTGTCAATGCTGTTCGGCATGGCACGGCTCGACACTTGGAAATCTCATTCCAACGGAATGACAACGGATGCTTGCGGATCTTATTTGTTGATGATGGGATGGGTATTGATGAGGGGAGTACCTCCCAGGGACTTGGAAGTTTGTTTCTTGACAGCTTTTCCCATTCTTGGTCCCGGACACCGAATGTGGATTCGCGGGGATGCGTATTGGAAATATTGATCAACCCTCGGCCCCACTCCGACGGGTAGCGTCGCTAGGCCCATTGGGAACAGCCCCAAGACCCCTATATGCTGTTGTCTCCGAAACATTCGGGCGTTTAGCTCAGTTGGCTAGAGCATCTCCCTTACAAGGAGAGGGTCGGGGGTTCGAGTCCCTCAACGCCCACCAAAAAAGGCACCCGTCCAAGTTTTACTTGAACAGGTGCCTTTAGTGTTTTCAAACGCATGACGCGTTGAGT